>JBKBPX010000007.1:0-39682 GCA_046292855.1 Anaerolineales bacterium | reverse complement strand
CGGGAGGAGGTGGAGAAGGTGCTGCGGGCGTTGCCGGGATGACCATGCCGGCCCAGGGATTCTCGTTTGTAGGACAACTCATTGTGACTTGTCCATGTGAACAGTCACCTTTCTGCCCCTTGACAAAATAGAACATATGTTCTATCATTATACTCAAGGAGGCAGATATGGGCAAAAACTTTGACTTGAAACTGTTTGAACGTGTCCGTGGGTTGAATCGCGGCCTGGTGTGGGGCGTGATCTTGATCCTGGCTTTGCTGGCGTTCGAGATTTTCAATTTCAGCACCACGCAGTTTGCCTTACTGGATATGCTTGGGGATTTAAGGTTTGCCGGCATCCGCTGGGCCACCATTCTGGCGGTTGCTTTCTGCGGCATTGATTTCGCCGGCCTCGCCCGCATTTTCACGCCTGAGCAGGGCCGTGATGAGCCGATGGAGGTGTGGTATCTCTTTGGGGCCTGGTTGTTGGCGGCGCTTTTCAATGCCGGCCTGACTTGGTGGGGTGTTTCGGTGGCGATGGCCGGACAACGTAGCTTGGGCAGCCTGGTAGTGGGGAGCACCGCCCTCAAGGTCATCCCCATCCTGGTGGCGCTGATGGTCTGGCTGACGCGTGTGCTGCTCATTGGCACCTTTGCCATCGCTGGCGAGCGCATCTTCACGCTGGATGCCCGGCCACGCACTGCGACGAGCGGCGCAGCCGTGCGTCCATCATCGGCTAGTGTTTCCCGTCCAGCTTCTGCTTACTCCCCTGCGTCCAACAACGGCGCGCGCGTAAGTCCAGGGTATAATCGTCCTGAACCTACGTATCACAATCTTTCCGCCCAGGGTCGCTCGGCAGAAGGGCATTGGGAATGAGGCAAAAAGCAGCCGCCTCGTCGTTTTCGCTTGATGATCGAGCAGCCGCTCCTGAGCCTGGGAGCGGTTGTCTTTCGTTTTTTGTCTTGCCGCCTCTGGCCGTGCTGCTGGTAGCGACGGTGCTGTCCATTTTTAGTGCACAGTTGCCGTTGCCTTCTCCTGCGCCATCGCCCTTGCCCCAAGGTCAAATTGCCGCTCTATTTACCCCTGAGGTGCGGCATTGGGAATCGGCTATTCTACATTGGAGTCAAATTTACCAATTGGATGCGAATTTGATCGCCACGGTGATGCAAATCGAATCTTGTGGCGATCCTTTTGCGCGCTCTGCAGCGGGGGCGATGGGTCTCTTCCAGGTGATGCCCTATCATTTTGCGGATGGGGAGAATCCGTTTGACGTAGAGACAAACGCGAAGCGCGGGCTTGCATATCTGAAAAAGGCGCTGCGCAGCGCTTCAGGGGATGTGCGCCTGGCTTTGGCTGCCTATAACGGCGGCATGGCGCGCCTGGGGCAGGAAGAATGGATGTGGCCGGGTGAGACGCAGCGCTATGTTTATTGGGGGGCCGGGATTTACGAAGAGGCGCGCCGGGGACAGGAAGTCAGCGCAAGGCTACAAGAGTGGTTAGAGCAGGGGGGAAGAAGCCTTTGCGCGCAGGCGAGAAGCCGCCAGCCCTGATTCAGCTCAGGCTGAGCAAGGTTTGTTTTTGCTCCACTGCTTCGCCCGCCTTGACGCGGATGCGCTGCACGGTGCCGGCACGCGGCGCCTTAAGCTCGTTTTGCATCTTCATGGATTCCAGGATCACCAGCACCTGACCCTTTTCTACCTTTTGCCCTTCCGTGACAGGCACCGCGACGATCAATCCTGGCATGGGTGCCTTCAGATGGAATTCGCCATTTTCGGCTATGCCGCCTCCTACTGTGGCACGCAGACGGCGCTCGCGTTCATCCTCGACGCGTATGGAATAAAGCCGCCCCCGCAATAACACCTGCCAGGCTTCTTCGGATGGGTAAATATATCCCTCGTAAGACTTTCCGTTCACAATCAGGGAGTAGACAGGTTGTCCGCTGACCGAGACAAAATCTATCTCCATTCTCTGGCCGTTGATGATGACATGATGCTCGTCCAGGATTTCCAAGATAAACTCTCTTTCGTTGACATTTGCCACATACTTGAACATGGAGCCCCTCCCTGTTTAGCGCTGTAATCGTTCCCAGCGGCTTAACCACTTCCAATTGCTCGTATCGCGAGCGCCACGGCGGATGATTTGGGCGGCGTGTTGCGTTTCCTGATGGGCAGCCAGGGTCGCCAGTAGCGCTGCGATTTCATGGAGGGTTTCCCGCTCTGCATCCGTCTCCTCCATTGAGAAGCGCTCTTCAACGAAGCGAGTATCATATTGCCCGCCTAGGAATCGCGTTGAATCCATCAAGGTCTGGTGGAAAGGAATATTGGTGTGCACACCGATGATGCGGAATTCTTCCAGCGCTCGGCGCATACGCAGGATGGCCTGGGCGCGCGTTTCGCCCCAGACGATCAATTTGGCGATCATCGGGTCATAGTAGGGGGTGATCTCAAAGCCGGGATAGACCCCCGTGTCCACGCGCACGCCAGGGCCGGATGGGATGGTCATGTGAGCAATCCGTCCGGTCGAGGGCATGAAATTGTTGTAGGGGTCTTCGGCATTGATACGACATTCGATAGCGTGACCCTTGAATTGCACGTCTTCTTGGCGATAGCTTAGAGGGCGACCGCGTGCGATGCGGATTTGTTCTTTCACGATGTCTATGCCGGTAACCATTTCCGTAACCGGATGCTCTACTTGCAGACGGGTGTTCATTTCCAAGAAGTAGAAGTTTTTGTCCTTATCCACCAAGAATTCGATGGTTCCGGCGTTGACATAATCTACTGCACGAGCGGCCTGGACAGCTACTTCGCCCATTCTGCGGCGCAAATCCTCATCCACAAACGGGGATGGAGCCTCTTCCAGCAATTTCTGATGGCGGCGCTGGAGAGAGCATTCGCGCTCGCCTAGGTAGATGACGTTGCCAAAGGTATCGGCCAGGAGCTGGATCTCGATATGGCGGGCACTAAGGATCAATTTTTCCAGATACACATTGCCATCGCCGAAGGCGGCTTCGGCCTCGCGGCGGGCAGCTTGAAGCAAAGCGGGCATTTCCTCCAGCGAGCGCACCTCACGCATCCCTTTGCCTCCACCGCCGGCTGTGGCTTTGATGAGCAACGGAAAGCCGATCTTGGGGGCAATAGCGAGCAGGTCTTCATCGCGCAAGTTGCCCACATCTTCAGTCCCTGGCACGACCGGCACGCCGGCCTTGCTCACGGTGGCTCGAGCTACGGCCTTATCTCCCATGGCTGCGATGGAGGAAGGCTTTGGTCCGATGAAAGCAATGCCGGCATCCAAGCAGGCTTGGGCAAAATCTTCACGTTCGGCCAGGAAGCCGTAGCCGGGGTGAATGGCATCGGCACCGCATTTGCGGGCAATATCAATGATTTTATCGCCGCGCAAATAGGATTCGCGCGCAGGAGCCGGGCCGAGGAGATAGGCTTCATCCGCGTAGCGCACATGCAGTGCTTGCCGATCCGCCTCGGAATAGACGGCGACGGTCTGAATACCTAGCTCGCGGCAGGCGCGGATGATGCGAACGGCGATCTCGCCACGATTGGCAATCAGGACTTTGCGGAACATTTTGGCTCCTATAAGGGGATATTGCCGTGCTTCTTGGGCGGGTTCGTGTCGCGCTTGTTCTGGAGCATTTCTAAGGCATTGATCAGGCGCGGGCGAGTTTCGCGCGGTTCGATCACGTCATCCAGGTAGCCGCGGGCAGCCGCAACGTAGGGATTGGCGAATTTTTCTCGATACTCTGCTACCAACGCGGCGCGGCGCTGTTCTGGGTTTTCGGCCTTTTCTAGCTCGCGGCGGAAGATGATGTTGACGGCGCCCTCCGGCCCCATGACGGCGATCTCGGCACTCGGCCAGGCAATATTGAAATCGCCGCGAATGTGCTTGCTACTCATCACGTCATAGGCGCCACCGTAGGCCTTGCGCGTGATCACGGTTAGCTTCGGGACGGTAGCTTCGCAATAGGCATAGAGCAATTTCGCCCCGGCGCGAATGATGCCATGGTGCTCCTGATAGGTGCCGGGGAGGAAGCCGGGGACGTCCACGAAGGTGACAATCGGGATGTTGAACGCATCACAGAAACGGACGAAGCGCGCCGCCTTTTCGGAAGCGTCAATATCCAGCACTCCTGCCAATACAGCCGGCTGGTTGGCCACAATCCCGACCGAATGCCCTCCCAGGCGCGCAAAGCCGACGACGATGTTTTGGGCAAAGGACTCGTGCACCTCGAAGAACTGGCCGTAGTCCACAATCAGACGGATGACGTCTTTGATGTCATAGGGTTTGCTCGGATCGTCGGGCACAATTGTGTCCAGCGCCTCCTCCAGGCGGAGCGGATCGTCATTCGTGGGGACGAAAGGCGGATCCTCCATGTTGTTTTGGGGAAGGTAGGAGAGCAATTTGCGCACCATGTAAAGCGCATCGGCCTCGCTATCGGCGGCGAAGTGGCAGACACCGGATTTTTCGGCATGGATGCTAGCGCCGCCAAGCTCCTCGAAGGTGACTTCTTCATGGGTGACTGCCTTGACCACATCCGGCCCGGTGACGAACATATAGGAGGAACCGCGCACCATGAAGATGAAATCGGTTAGCGCGGGGGAGTATACGGCTCCGCCAGCGCAGGGTCCCATGATTACCGAGATTTGTGGGATGACACCGCTGGCCAGCGTGTTGCGTAGGAAGATGTCTGCATAGCCTCCTAAAGAGACCACCCCTTCCTGGATGCGCGCGCCACCGGAATCGTTGAGTCCAATAATCGGGGCTCCGTTTTTGATGGCCATGTCCATGATTTTGCAGATTTTTTCGGCATGGACTTCTCCCAGGCTCCCTCCAAAAACGGTGAAATCCTGGGAGAAGACGTATACGAGCCGCCCGTCTATTGTTCCCCAACCGGTGACGACGCTATCCCCTAAGTATTTTTGCTGGTCTAATCCGAAGTCGTGCGTGCGATGGACGACGAACGCATCTACTTCGCGGAAAGAACCTCTATCCAGGAGCAAATCGAGCCGTTCACGTGCCGTGAGCCGGCCTTTGGCATGTTGGGCGCGAATGCGCTCCTCACCCCCTCCCAATCTTGAGAGCGCTTTGAGTTCTCGCAATTTTTGGATCTTTGGATTGTTATCGTTCATGGCGTTCATCCTTTGGAGAAGCGTGGAAACTGAAGTCTGGGATGAGAGGAAGCCAGAAAATGCTTTCCATGAGCAAAGTTAGGAATATGGCAGAACCCAAGTTGCCTGTGTCTGCTCGGAGGATCCATAGCCGTTCGCTCCAATACCATATCCCGTATAGCAACGCTGCCCATGCCATCCAGCGTTCGCAGGCGGAAAAACGCCGCCAAACGAGGACCAAGAGCGATATTCCGCTACCTCCCCAGATAATACCGCTCAGAGCCAAGTAGAGTGTTTGCCACGGCCCGATTATCTTTGAAAGGAAAGGCCAATAGAGAAGGGCATTAACGGCGCGCAACCAGCTGACAATCACTCCAGTTAACACAAGCACACTGCGCCACGTTGCGGGAGGAAAATACCACGAAAGACCTCTTCGGAACATAAGACCCGTTCGCAATCAGAACACCTTTCCTGATGTGCCAACCGTATGCAATAGAGCCATATTTGGTGGGCGCAGCGCTCCCACCGGAAAGCCACAGACCAGCACCACTTGATCTCCGGGTTTGACGTGAGCTTGTTTCAGCAGAGCACTTTCTACATGAGATAACATGTCTTCCAGAGAACGGGTAAATGGCACCTGTTGGGGATATACACCCCATAGGAAAGATAACTTTGAATACGTCACAGGGTCCGGAGTAAAGGTCAGGATAGGCACGCGCGGGCGAACTTTGGACATCAGCCAGGCGGTGCGACCTTGCATGGTGAAAACGGCCACTGCCGCGACATCGCGATCCTCTGCCAGGGCTTTGACGGCACGTGCCATAGAGGCGGCATCGCTTTCTTCCAAGGTGACCTGTGCCTGGGCCAATCCCCATTCGACAAAATGCGCTTCGGCCTCCTGAACAATGCGCGCCATCATTTCGACTGCTTGGACGGGATATTCACCGGAGGCAGTTTCGGCGGAGAGCATGACCGCATCGGTTCCGTCAAAGATGGCGTTGGCCACATCTGAGGCCTCGGCGCGCGTGGGGCGTGGGTTGGATATCATGGATTCAAGCATCTGTGTGGCGGTGATGACCAGTTTGGCGTGCCGATTGGCCATGCGGATGATGTGCTTTTGGAGCACCGGCACCTGTTCCGGCGGCAGTTCAACTCCCAAATCGCCGCGTGCAACCATAACCCCATCTACGATTTCAAGGATAGATTCCAGATTTTCCAGGGCTTCTGCCCTCTCCAGCTTGGCGATTACGAGGGGGCCGGAATGACCGGGTGGCAGGTGCTCTTTTATTACTCGTCGCACAAGATGCACATCCTCAGCCGAGCGGACAAACGAGATGGCAATTGCATCAACGTCGTGTTCTAATCCAAAGAGCAGATCGGCTCTATCCTTTTCGGTGAAACCGGAAATTCGCAATTGCACTCCTGGCAGATTGATTCCCTTGTGGGAGGATAGTAGGCCGCCGACCTCTACGCGCGCTCGCAGTGCTTGTGGGGTGACCGTTTCGGCGCGCAAGGTGACTCGTCCGTCGTCCAGGAGCAACGGGTCGCCGGGTTGAACTGAGGCAAACAGTTCTGGAAAATCTACCGGCAGGCATTTCGTATCCGAAGCGGGCAGCTTGGTATTATTTTGGGCATACAGCCAGACAAATTCTCCTTCATGCACATTTAATGGACTTTCCATCTTGCCTAAGCGTATCTTTGGCCCTTGTAAATCTTGCAAAATGCCAATGGGCATCCCTAGTTTCTGGCGCACTTCGCGAATTCGCTCGATGACAAGCGCATGACTTTCATGGCTGCCGTGGGAAAAATTTAGCCTGGCGACATTCATTCCTGCAAGTGCCAGGCGTTCGATCACAGATGTTTCCTGGCTGGAAGGGCCGATCGTGGCAATGATTTTAGCTTTTCTCTGCATAGGAGAAGAAACCATATCGGAGGGTTAACCACTGTGTAAAGCAGCCGAGTCCAATGACGAGATAGGCAAGGAGATAGAGACTATCGGTAACGTATTGCGGCCATGTGGTTTGTTCGATCAAGGCCTGATATTGACCAATGTGGAACAGCCATGCGTAGAGCGCATCGGATAAAGCGAAGAGAAACATGGCCAACCAGGGCAAGCTAAGCACCCCTCCCCACAGCAGAGAAGCAACATATAGTGCTCCTAAGCCGATTGCCAAATCGCCGGCCGGATAGAAGGCGTTCACGAAGGTATGAAGGGTGGGAGTCTCTTGGCGCTGGTACCCCAGGAGGTAGGCAAACAGAAATGCCAGACCGAAAGCAGATGCTAGGATTGCGGCGAACATTGCCCTTCTCTGCCATTTTTGGAGCGCAAGGAGTTTAGATTGCGCATAGAGAGCGATGCCAAACAAAGGATAGGCGATGAGCCAGAAAATGTCTGCAATCCCAACCTGGATGCCCTGTGAGGAAAAGGCTTGATATGTCCATATCAGATCGGCAGCAGTCCATAACCAGAGGGCTAGGGCAAAGTTCCCCCAAACACGGCGCAAGTCAGGTTCGGCGCGATAGAGTTTCCACACCATTGTTGCGGCGATGGCACTCCACATGGCGGCAACGAGGATAATGAGACTGGAAGCAATATCCTTCCAGATAGACACTATAGGGAAAAAGTAGATCGCGGTGTAGGCGATGAAGGTTAGCCCTGTGGCGATCAAACTGCCAAAAAACAGGGATGTGGCGCGGGAGCGAAGTGATGACATCAGGCTATCTCCTCTCGATGGAAGGGTAGGGTTAATTTTCTGGCAATATGAAAGCGATGGTTTCCCTTTCTTCGTCAGGCAAGCGTTTTTTCATTTCGTGCAATATTTGCCAACAAAGTGCTTCACCCAGAATGAGGCTCATCCTGCTGATTAATGTCTTCACAAGGTTTAGATATGCCTGCTGCGCCTCTTTGAGAGATGCAAAAAAGTGTTCATGGAAAAATATCCCTTCCTGAAAGGTAAATTTCCAGCCATGTCGTTGGCAAGCCGCGTTCATTTCGTCGCTAAGGTGGAGGAGCATGATCTGACCCGCCAAGGCACGGAACCGTTGCAAAAGCATAGATACTAGTTTTTGGATGGCTATGCTGAGGAGATACTCCTGCCACGTAGCTGACTCCGAACGAATGGGAAAGTAGACCAATGAACAGCGGGGATCCTGGAGATGATACAACAAATTCAGCGCCATCAGACCACAACGAGATACATCCTTGCTCCAGGCCACGGCGTCTGTAGTTGTATGTTTATCGGGGTAGGTAAGGATTAATCCTTGCCATTTCGTCCCTTCGATATAGGCCACCCCTTGCCCATATTGGCGAAAAGCATCGTCCAGCCACTCAGCCAGGCGTTCTGTGGGGTGATCCTGTGTCGATAGGCAGGCGTTTCCCGCGTTTTCGAGATACATTCGCATCAGGCGTAGCTCGGATGAACGGAAGCGAAAGACCCTTAAATCTCCCCCGGCGCGCTGCAATAATGCCTCCTTTTCCGTCGCGGAGAGGAGATGCCAGGAGCCCCCCTCCAAGCTATAGACCAGTTTTACATCGCCATCGAAAAGGAAAAGCACAGTCTCTGTGTTTTTGTCTTTGATATGGAATATGCCATCGAATTCGTCTTCCCGGTGTAGCCGCAGAAGAGCGCCTAAATAAGCGGGGCTGATGTTTTCGACCAGAATGTCGTGGGGCTCGAATTGGCTCATAACTATAAAGATTATACTTCAAAGTTCCACCAAACCTTGAGCGAAGGAGGAGTGTTTGGCCTGGGCAGGCAAGCGATGCCTGCGGCAAAGCGCACAATGAGAGAACTGGTGCGCAGTGCCTTGTATCCCATCGTTTCCTCCTTGTTTTTTTCAGATGATCGCCAAGTTTCCCTGATTTTATCTCCTAAAATGCGAACAAATGTGAAAATTTAGAATTGCTGTGATAGAACGCGTTAAGTTGACTTTTTACCCCTTTCCTGCTATTATCTTCACGTGCCCTTTGCGACTGCTTTGCGTTTTTTGCGAGAGTTTTTTGGCTGGCTAAAGATCGGCCTGGGCATCAAGCGTTGGATGCTGCTCATTCTCTTCGGCCTGACCCTGGTGAGCATCGGCGTGGCGATGCTCTTGCTTGACCTGTATCGCTCTCCTTACAGTGAACCGTTGGTCTTAAACGCGCTTTCGTTGCTTGCCCTGGCTTTTTTGCCCCGAGCCTTGCGCATTGTGATTTTCATGGGAGGGGGGCTGATCGCAATTGCCTCCGGCATATGGGGGCTGAATCGTGCCCTTTTACGTCCCTTTTTGCGACCGGGCTCAAGTGTGGTTGAAGAATTGGAACGCTATCGCCGTCGTGAACAGGGGCCGCGCATTGTTGCCATTGGTGGCGGGCATGGTCTCTCTACCCTTTTGCGCGGCTTAAAAGCGTATACCCACAATCTAACAGCAATCGTGACCGTAGCCGATGATGGAGGCTCATCTGGGCGATTGCGTGCAACACTGGGGATCCTTCCGCCGGGAGATATTCGTAATTGTCTGGCCGCACTTTCCGAGGATGAAGCGCTGATGACACAATTGTTTCAATATCGCTTTAGTGGCGCGCCGGAATTGGACGGACATTCTTTTGGCAATCTTTTTATCACAGCCCTTGCCGATCTCACCGGTTCGTTCGAAAAGGCTATTGCCGAATCGGGACGTGTCCTTTCCGTGCATGGGCGAGTTCTTCCATCTACGGTTCATAATGTACGCTTAGTTGCGGATGTGCAGTTGCCCTATTTGGCCAGTGAAGTGCGCGTGGAGGGGGAGAGCAAGATCCCCCAGGTTTCCGGCCGGGTGCGAAGGGTTTGGCTTGAACCGAATAATCCGCCGGCCTTTCCCCCTGCTATCAAGGCGATTCTCTCTGCCGATTTGATTATTGTCGGACCGGGCAGTCTCTATACCAGCATCCTGCCGAATTTGCTGGTGAAGGACATCCTGGACGCATTACGAGTTGCTTCAGCCCCAAAGGTTTATGTGTGCAACATTGCTACGCAGCGCGGTGAAACCGAGTTCTATACCTGTTTTGATCACGTGCGAGCCATCGAGGAACACGTTGGAGCAGATTTCTTCGATGTGATTTTATGCAATAATTTTTACGATTTAGAGTTGCCCGCTCAGGCGCAATGGGTGACCGTAGACGAGCGCAGTTATACGGATAGTCGTGTCTACTGCGCCGATCTGGTAGACCGCGCACATCCCTGGCGACATGATGCGCACAAACTGGCACAGGCGATCATGGAGATTTATCGCGAGCGCACAGGGCCGCTACGCGAGGATGCCTGACAATAAGGCACAACTACTTGGGGCCTCCTATTGCCGCTTGTTCATTGTGTCAAGCGCTTGACCACCAATAGTGTGAGATCGTCGCTAAGTTGCATTTGCTGAGAGAATTCAAAAACCCCCTTCTCGATAGCTTGAACGATGGCGTTCGCTGAAGCCTCGTGATATTGACTCAATAGCTCACGTAGCCGCAATTCTCCAAAAGGTTCATTTCGGGGGGAGAAGGCTTCGGTCACACCATCGGTGTAGAAGAGCAGGATGTCGCCGGGTTCTAGGCGTATTGTCTGTTGTTCATAAGTGGCATTTTCTTCCACTCCCAATGCCATCCCAGAGCCTTTTAATGGGCGGACCTCTTTATTCTTGGCTTGCCACCAGAATGGCAAATTGTGACCGGCGTTTGCATAGGTCAGGATGCCGGTCGATCGAGAAAGCACAGCATAAACAGCGGTGACGAACATCCCTTGTTGAGCGTCGGGATAGAGCAATTCGTTGACCCGGCGCAGAACCTCTGCCGGGGAAAAAGTCTGAAGGATAGCGGCACGGAGCAGGGTGCGGGTTAAGGCCATGAAAAGCGCAGCGGGCACGCCTTTATCGGCAACATCGGCGATGAACAACCCAAGCCGATCACCGGGCAGTTCGATGACATCGTAGAAATCGCCCCCTACCTGACGGGCGGTATCCCAACAGGCAGCCAATTCCCAGCCAGGATAGGATGGCAAGGATGCGGGCAAGAAGGTTTGCTGGATTTGGCGTGCCAATTGTACTTCCGTCTCCAATCGCTCTCGCCATACCATTTCTTTCTGGAGAAGATCGTTTTGAATGGCCAATGCCGCTTGTTGGGCCACGCCGTTCAAAATCTCCAAGCGACGCCGACGGAAGCGCCGACCGCCAGGACGCTCCTGAGCTACCAAGATGCCGAAGAAGGCCTGTTTGATGCTCAATGGGATACCAATCAGGAGAGGGACATTCAACCGTAATAGCGATGATTGATCATCATGCCAGGGAGGGGCAACTTTTTCCCAACTACGTGAGTCGCTTGTTTCTAGAGTAGCGATTCTTACCTGTCCGCTCTGGCGTATTTCATCCAAGAAGGGGAAATCCCCTTCAGGAATAGGCCGGGCGAAGATCCGCTCTGCCATCTCTTCGAGGCCGTAAGCCTGGGCCGGGAGATAGTGATGCGCGGTTTCGTCCCAAAGGTATAGTGCACATCGCTCCACTCCCACCAAGATGGGCAGGAGGCGTACAATGGCCGCGAGGATGTCTTCCAGGTCGTTCAGGCTGACGACAGCCTGGGCTACCTGAAGTAATGTAGCCGACGCATAGGCCTGTTCTTGAGCTGCATCGTAGAGGCGGGCATTCTCGATGGCCACAGCGGCATAGCCTGCAAAGGTGGTCACGATGGCCAAGGCTTCGTGACCATAGCGCCCGATCTCCGGGTGAGCCAGGATCAGTACACCGACCGGCTGCTCCCCGACGCGCAACGGCGCTGCAATGGAAGAGTATTCCTGTGGGAACCCAGCGGCCAACCCACTTGTCCACATCGGATCAGTGGGTTTGCGAATGATCGGTTGTTCTGCCAGCAACGCCTCCAATCGGGCGCGGTGTGCCTGTGAATGCGTGCGTGCAACTTCTTCCAACGACTCCGTGCTGACTCCATGCGCAACTGCCGGTCGCAACTCTCCATCCTGAAGCAGCCAGATCGCAGAGACCTGACAGGGGAGGGTGCGCTCTAATTCAGTGAGCACACTTTCCAGGACCTCCTCCAGCCCGGTATTGGCCGAAAGCAGAACGGCTACTTCGCGCAAGCTCTCTGCTACCTGTCGTCGCCACTGTTCAGAACGATAGAGATCGGCATTGTGGATCGCTGCCGCAATACTGCCGGCCACGGCCTCAAACATCAGGCGATCTTCTTCGCTGAAGGCATTGATGCGGTTGGATTGAATATCCAGCACGCCGATGACACGCCGATTGTAGATCAGCGGCACACATAGCTCAGAGCGCGTATTGGATGGTGGCCAAGGGGAGGGACGGTAGCGTGGATCGGCAGTGACATCGTTTGAGAGAACTGTCTTGCCCTGACGCGCAACCCAGGGGATGATGCCATGCGGGTCATCCAGGGAAATCGTGTAACCTCTCAGAGAACGGCTTCGCTTCCCACTGCCGGCTTCGTACTGGATTTTGCGCCGATTGGGGTGCACGCTGAAAAGGTGCACATAAGGGTAACGGAAGCGCCGATGAATCAGATCGGCGACATTTTGTAGCAAGGCAGCCAAATCCAGGCTGGTCGTGGCCGCCCTGTTGACCTCCGCAATAAAGTTCAATTGACGGGCGCGTCGCTGCAGGTCGCTGTACAGATGCGCCGACTCGATAGCGCGGGCAATGGCATCGGCCAGCGATTCCAGCACCATTACATCGTTGGGGTGGAAAGCATGGGTCTGATTGCTTTGAATATCCAACACTCCTAACACCCGTCCTTCTACCTGGAGTGGGAAGACGGCTTCAGCACGGGTCTCAGGTAGGCTATCTACATAGCGGAAACCAGGCTCACGGCTCACGTCCTGGCACAGGATTCGCTTCCCATCCAAGGCCGCGCTGCCGATCAATCCTTGCCCCAATTTGACGCGCAAGGCCGGCGGCGTCCGTTGACTGCCTTCGCTCATCGCGCCGGCGCGATAGGTCAAGATGTCGCTTTCGGCATCACGGGTAAAAAGGGCAACATAGTAGTAGCGAAACGTGTCACATATTTCGCGCACGACGCGTTGGACCATGTCGTCTAGATCGCCGATGCGTGCAATCTGCGCAGTGACTTGCCGTACCAAGTTCAATTGCTCACGACGGAATTGCTCTATGACCACACGATGAGCCGCCAGCAGCCCCAGCGCGGCGACATGGGCAATGCCTTCCAGGAGCGCGATCTCCTGATCGCCAAAGGATTTTTTGCCCTTCAGGCCGATCACGCCGAAAAGGTAACCCCGATCCTGTATTGGTACGCAGACCCAATGCCAACCGTTGTGGTTTTCAATGGTGGTTTGCAAGGTGGAAAAGGCGCGCCACATTGGCTCTGCTTGAGGATGGGGTGGAAAGGTGTTCTGCTCGGAGGGGGGTGTGCGCAGCAGGGCCTCGTTGAGCCATACTTCAGCATGTCCGGGAAGCAGACGATGCAAAACTTGCAAAATGGCTTCCTGCTGCTGGTCTAAACGATGCAGACGCGCCAGCATTGCCCCCAATTCGATCATCTCACGCCATTCGGTGGCGGAAGGATCGAGGGAATATTTCATGTGTCTTTGTCCCTGTGCTTGATCAGCGTTAAGGTGTTGATCCCGTTGGATGGTGTATATTGGACTCTATCCATTAACCGCTGCATCAGATAGATTCCCAATCCGCCCACTTTGCGCCTGGAGAGCGGGGCGTTGATGTCTGGTTTGGTTACCTTTTCTATCTCGAAGGGGTGCCCTGTGTCTTTTAAGATGATGGTCAGTGCTTTTCCATCCCAATCTATTTGCATTTCAATGGTGCCTGGTTGACCGCGATAGGCATGTTCAATGATATTGGAACAGGCCTCATCCGTAGCCATCTGCACCGCATAGATGGATCGGTCAGAAAAGCCGGCACGTTCTGCTGCCTGACCAACAAAGGTGCGGATTTCGTCCAGGTAGTCAAAACGTGCCGGCCATGAGTGAGAAAGGTGGAATGCGCTTTGCTCCTTCTGAAGGCTCATGAGGTGGCGCAAAAATTAGAAGTAGCCAATAGCGTCTGGAAGGTTATCAAATATCTTGAAAACCTTTGTAAAGCCGGCCAAATCCAGCGCTTCCAGCACGCGCGGTGGGATCAGGGCCAATACTACCTCGCCGCGATGGTAACGGCGGCAATTGCGCTGCGTGCTCAACAGCACGCGGAAACCAGCGCTGGACATATATTCCACGCCGCTCATGTCCACTACCATCTTAAAGCGGCCACGTTGCAGGAGAGCGTCCATTCTCCGCTCCAGTTCCGGGGCGGTTGCGCTATCCACACGTCCCTTGAGTGTGATCAGCACGCAGTGTTTGTATTCCTTGATGTTGACTTCCATAAATAGCACTCCTTTCTGAATGTAGGACAGGCTTTCTAGCCTGTCATGCTTTCTAGCCTGTCATGCTTTCTAGCCTGTCATGCTTTCTAGCCTGTCATGCTTTCTAGCCTGTCATTGTTTGGCCGACAGCCTGAAAGGCTGTCCTACGGGGCGTTCGATGCCGACAGCCTGAAAGGCTGTCCTACGGGGCGTTCGATGCTGACAGCCTGAAAGGCTGTCCTACGAGGTGTTCGAAGTGGTAGCGATTGAGGGATTGACCGAATTCGTAGTTTGCTTAAGTATACATCATCGGAGGGAAAACGGATTAAGATTTCGGGAAGCGGCTGACCACATGGGCTGCTGAGGGCGGACGATCCATTGCGCCGCCCTGGTGGATGAAGATGGGCGTTCCCTCTGGGGCATAGGCCAATTCAACATAGGCCTGGCCGGTCAGATAGCGCTGGCTGTCAATGGCGCAGGATGTGACCCAGCCAATTATCCGACCGTTGCCATCGGTGACCGGATCACCGTTGTGCGCCATGCGTACGCGCTGTTCGTCGAAGCGGAAACGCACGACGACGCCTTTGCGCTCCTTCTCGCGTGCCACGTAAGCATCGCGGCCGATAAACCAGGGTTTGTAAAGCTTAACATAAGCTCCGAAACCGGATTCGGCTACTCCCAAATCGCGTAAGCCCATCTTCCCGGAACCTTCACCCATTTCATGGCCGTAAAGGGGCAGGCCGGCCTCGGTACGCAGGGAATCGCGCGCGCCTAGCCCGACCGCCTTCAAGCCAAATGGACGACCGGCTTCCAGCAGGGCATTCCAAAATTCAACGGCGCGATCGGGATGGATGAAAAGTTCAAAGCCCATTTTCTCGCCGGTATAGCCGGTCCGTGAGACGATCAGGTCAAACCCACCAATTACGGCATCGCAAAGCTCGGTGCGTTTCAGCCCCATGACGCGGGCGCGCGTCTCGTCATCGCAAGCGAGGGCCAGGAGAATATCTCGGCTCTTCGGCCCCTGAAGAGCAAGGTCCACGCGCATATCGTCGCCAGCTTTGGGATCGCGCAGGTTGCGGATTTCGGCCTCGTAGCCATAGACACGTGCCCAGGGGCGGGCATTGTCAATGCGCACTTTCCCATCGCGCACCGCCTCGAACCAGGCGCGATCTTTATCATCATTGGCCGCATTGACTACGACCAAGTAGCGGTCCCAGGCCCGACGATAGACCAGGGTATCATCTATTACGTCGGCATCAGGGGTCAGGAATTGGGTGTAGAGCGATTCGCCCGGCTGCAGGTTGCCGCAATCATTGGCGCAGATTGCATCCAGGAAAGAGGCCGCGTCACGGCCAACGATCTCATACACACCCATATGGGATACATCGAAGAGACCGGCGGCCTGACGGGTTGCCAGGTGTTCTTCAACCACCGAGGTATACCAGACCGGCATTTCCCAACCGGCGAAGGGAATCAGCTTCGCTCCCAACGCTTTGTGTACTTCGAACAGTGGGGTGCGTTTCAAGTCGCCCTCTTTTGCCTCCCATTGGAAAGGCGGTTTGGGCTGACCGGCCGGCGGATCGTCCTTTTCGATGCCGATATACCACGGCTTCTCCGGCCAAATCGCTTCGCCTTGTGCCTGTTGCGCTCGGGCGTTGACGTTTTCTGCGATTACAATGGGGCCTGGCAGACGCTTTTCGCTGCCATCCGGCTGCCCGTCCAAGTCGAGCGAAATGTAGCCATCTGATAGATCACGCAACCAGGTAGCCGCCAGAGAGGCTTTTTCTACCGGCAGAATTAACTGATAGTGGTCTTCTCCCAAGCAGGTGAGCGTGGCTTCTACTGCTCCTTTTGGGGTATGGATGCGGGTTGGACAGCTCTTGCCACGATGGAGAGCGCTCAGGTTGGCGCTTACCGCGTAATCCAGGAACTGACGGACGCGCGGCCCTTTTAGGTCAAAGACGCCTGTAGTAACCTTATCGTCCAGATAATAGAAATGGGGATAGCCATGCCGGGTATATTCAAAGTCAATGCCAGCCTGCTCGGCTAGGGCGCGTACTTGGAGGCGAGCATTCTCGAACGCCTCGAAGTCAATCTTGGCGCGGCGCTGTCGTCCTTGGCGAGGCGTATCTACGCTATGAGGCACGCAGGCTTGGAGCACATCGGCAATGATGTTGGCCAATTGTCGGGAGCGCGCTTCGTCAAAGCCGCGTTGGGTGATCCAGGGGGTGCCTAAGCGAATGCCGCTTGGATCGAGAGAGTTTTTATCGCCGGGGATGGTGTTGCGGTTGACGACGATACCGACCAGGTCAAGGATGCGCGCAGCCTGGTCACCGCTCAGGGATGTGCCATCCGGCCCTTTGATCGTGGTTACATCCACATTGAGCATGTGGGAATTGGTGCCGCCGTAGGGGATGCGCAGGCCGCGTTGGGCCAGTTCGTCTGCCATAGCAATTGCGTTTCGTACTATTTGCTCCTGGAGGCGGCGGAATTGCTCTGTACGTGCCAGTTTGAAAGTCAACGCCAGCGCAGCAAAGACGTTGACGTGTGGGCCACCCTGTTCGCCGGGGAAAACGGCGCGGTCAATCTTGCGCGCCAAAGCCGCATCAGTGGTGAGAATGATGGCGCCGCGCGGACCGGTTAGGGTTTTGTGAGTGGTGGATGTGATCACATGGGCGTAGCCAACCGGTGATGGTACCACTCCAGCTGCTACCAACCCGCCGATATGCGAAATGTCGGCCAGCAAATAGGCGCCGACCTCGTCGGCAATCTCACGGAACTTTTGCCAATCTGGAATCCAGGGATAGGACGAGTAGCCGGCGATGATCAGTTTGGGACGATGCTGCAATGCCAGGGCGCGCACAGCCTCGTAATCAATGCGCTCCGTTTTGGGATCAACGGTGTAGTGCACGGCCTTGTAAAATTTTCCGGAGCGATTGACCGAAGAGCCATGTGTCAAGTGCCCGCCGTGAAGCAAGTTCATGCCCATTACGGTGTCCCCCGCTTCTAGCAGGGCGTGATAGACGGCATTGTTTGCCGGGGCGCCGGAAAGCGCTTGGACGTTGACAAAAATCTGATCGGCACTGTAGCCATTCGCCGCAAAAGCTTCGGCGCAGCGACGTCGTGCTAGCGCCTCAATCAGGTCAGCGTATTCTACGCCTTTGTAATAGCGCGGATCGGAATAGCGCCGATAGTGCGCCAAGCGTTGCGGATAATCGAGGATTTCGTCCTCGCTCATCCAACGAGTTTCTTCATCGGGGTAGCCTTCTGCATAGATGTTCTGGAAAGCAGAAGCCAACGCTTCACGCACTGCCAGCGGCGCCTGGCTTTCGGAGGGGATCAAGATCAACTTCCGCGTCTGGCGTTCGGCTTCCAGCATGGCTAACTCATAAACGGCCGCATCCAGCTCGGCCAGTGAACCGCGAAAGAGAAAATCGTTCATAGGATCTCCTATTAGGATAGGTGATGGCTAGGTTTTCCAGAGCAATTGTAGAACGGGAGGGGTGGAGTGTCAAGGAACGTTGTAACAAAATAAATTGACAGGCCGCATAATGGACAAAAAGCCCGAACTTCTTTTTTGCGCAAGGTGTTGCAAATTTGATTCGCCGTTTCCTGTTTGGGCAAGGAATTCGCGTGTCACTTTGTGATAAAATCCCTTTCCGATGCTTCAGCCTTACGATTTGAGCTTGCCGGAATGGACAGAGCTTTTCCAATCCTGGGGCGAGCCGGCCTATCGCGCTCGCCAAGTCTGGCATGGGCTTTATCAGCGCTTTGTCCAGTCGGTGGATGAATTTACCGACTTGCCGCGTGCGTTACGGGCACGTCTGGCAGAACACTTTCGCTTTCCACCACTTATCCCTCAAGCATCCATCGCCTCGCGCGATGGACAGACGGTCAAGACACTCTTCCGATTGGGGGATGGCCAGGCTATCGAAGCCGTCCTGATGCGCTATGAGCGCCGCCGCACACTCTGCATTTCGACTCAGGTGGGCTGCGCCATGCGGTGTGTCTTTTGCGCAACGGGGCAAATGGGATTTCGCCGTCATCTAACCGCCGGCGAGATCGTTGCTCAAGTAATGTACTATGCCCGACAGTTGGCAGAGCAGGGGGAGAGGGTCACCAACATTGTAGTTATGGGGATGGGGGAACCTTTTCACAACTACGAGAACACCCTGAAAGCCGTTGATCGTCTGAACGATGCCGAAGGTTATAACTTTGGCGAACGGCGTGTCACCATTTCGACCGTCGGCCTGGTGCCGATGATTCGGCGTTTTACCGAAGAGCGGCGGCAGGTAAACTTGGCTATCTCGCTCCATGCGGCGGATGACGCCCTGCGTTCCAGCCTTTTGCCGGTAAATCGCAAATATCCGTTGAAAGAAGTAATCCAGGCCTGCCGTGACTACGTAGAAAAGACGCGCCGGCGCGTGACTTTCGAGTGGGCTTTGATCCGCGACGTCAATGATACGCCCGAACAGGCGCGTCGCCTGGCCGGCCTGCTCAAGGGGATGCTCTGTCATGTCAATCTTATCCCGCTTAATCCGACGCTTGGCTACAAGGGCGAAGCCACGACCCAGGAACGGGCACGGGCTTTCCAGGCCATCTTGCAGCAGGCTGGCATCCCCTGCACGATTCGCCTACGACGTGGCATCGAGATACAGGCTGGATGTGGCCAACTTGCAACGCGTGATTTGGAATCCTCGCAGCAAGCATAAAGGAGGACGATGTCGCAACAACATCCCCTAGAGAAAGCTGTCTATCCACAAATTCCCTGGCTGACTTGGGAACGGTTGCTGTTCATTTTACTGTTGATTTTTGCCCTATTCACGCGCTTTTACGATCTAGAAAGGCGCGTGATGAGCCATGATGAGAGCCTGCACACTTACTTCTCCTGGCTACTTTATCGTGGTCAGGGCTATCAGCATAATCCGATGATGCACGGACCGCTCCAATTTCACCTGATTGCTCTGAGCTACTTTATTTTTGGTGCCAATGATGCCACCGCGCGCATCCCTGCTGTGATTTTCAACATCGCTACCATCGGCCTTATTTGGTACTGGCGGCGCTACCTGGGACGTGTCGGGGCTTTGCTGGCCGGGCTGATGCTTTTGATCTCACCCTATTCTCTTTACTACGGCCGCTATGTGCGCAACGAGAGCTACGCTGGGTTTTCCGGCGTATTGATGCTCTATGCTATGCTGCGCTATCTGGAAAGCGGCGAGAAGCGCTTTCTCTATTGGACTTCGGCGGCCATGCTCATTCACTTTGCGGCCAAAGAGACGGCGTTCATCTATGCCGCTATTGCATTGCTACTGCTGGCGATCGCCTTTATCACTCGCATCACTGCAGTGCCTTGGCCCCAGGAACAACTTTTTATTGGCTTTGTGGTTTCGCTTTCGCTGGCACTGCTTCTGCTTGTCGTAGGAATAGGGTTGTTCCTTTCCGGCAAAGGGGGTGTCCTTTCTGCTACTGAAACGGCCGCGCCGGCCAATCCGTTGGCCATCCCCTCACCTCAAAGCGGAATGTCGCTTCCTCCTGCGGTTGGCTTTTTCTTGTCAAGTGGATTGTTCGCTTTGGGATTGGCCATCTATTTCTTGGTGCGCGGCTATGGCTGGGAGGCGTTGCGCCAAGAGCGCACTTTTTCCCTGGCGTTTCTCATTGGGACGTTGGTTTTGCCGCTCTTGGTGCCTTTCTTGATCAAACCTCTGGAACCACTAGGGCTCAAAATTCCTGTAGATGCCGGTTCCGTACAGGCGCTGACCTGGCCACAAATTTTTGCCCTGCTTGGTTTCCTAGGGATCGCTTATGCCGTGAGCTTCTTGCTCGGCTGGCTTTGGGATTGGGGAACCTGGTGGCGCGCTGCGGCAATTTTCTGGCTGCCCTTTGTCGTGCTTTTTACTACGGTCTTTACCAATCCCGATGGCTTCTTCACAGGCACTTTAGGCTCTTTGGGATATTGGCTAGTCCAACAAGGTGTGCAGCGCGGTAGCCAGCCCTGGTATTACTATCTTTTGGCGCAAATCCCGATCTACGAATTTTTACCCTTCTTGGGGATGATTCTCGCTTGGTTTGTCGGCACGGCCGCGTTGCGGGCGATGAAGGCCCAGAACCGTTCTTTGCCTGCGGTGACATTGAATGAGGCGCAGCTATCTCCCTCCTCGTTTTTCCCTACCCTTTTTTACTGGTTGGTGGGCTGGCCGCTTTTAAGCCTCATCGCCTTTAGCATTGCCGGAGAACGCATGCCCTGGTTGACCTATCACCTGGCCTGGCCGATGATCTTGCTCAGCGGCTGGGGGCTGGGATACCTAGTCGAAACCACTGACTGGACGGGACTTGGACGCCTCCGCCCGTGGCTGCTCCTTTCCTTGAGCTTTGTTTTTGTCACCTCAGCCAGCGTGGCCCTTGCTCGTGCACTGGGGCCCAACCCTCCCTTCCAGGGCAAAGAACTGGCACAGCTTCAGGCAACCAATGCTTTCCTCCTCCCCTTCTTGGTAGCGGTTGGTACAGGAATTGCCCTCTGGCAAGTGTCTCGAACCTGGAATTTTGACCATCTCTGGCGTCTGGCGGTCTTTAGCTTTTATGCCCTGCTGGCTGTTCTAACCGCGCGTGCCGCTTTCCGCGCTGCCTACCTCAACTATGACAATGCCACGGAATTCCTGGTCTATGCCCATTCGGCGACCGGGGTCAAGGAGGTGATGAAGCAACTCGAAGAGATTTCCCGACGCACTACCGGTGGTCTGAATATTGCCCTTGCTTACGATGCCAGCGCACCGGACACCGGCGTTTCCTGGCCGTTTGTCTGGTACCTGCGCGATTACACCAATCAACAATCGTTCGATACTCCCACCCGTGCTCTGCGTGAACGGGTAGCAGTGATTGTTGACCAAAAGAATTTTGACAAGATCGAGCCGGCGCTTGGCGCAAATTACTATCGTTTTGACTATATCCGTATGTGGTGGCCAATGCAGGATTACTTTGGCCTGGTTGGTCGTCGTGACCCGAGCGTGCCATTTGATGAAAACTACGCCTGTCGCGGCCTGCTCTCGCCACTTCGCCTGTTCAAGCGCTATGATTTTTCGCGCTTCTGCAACGCCATCTCGGACCCGAACATCCGCGCCGGCATTTTCCAAATCTGGCTCAATCGCGATTACACGCTTTATGCCCGGGCGACCGGCCATTCGGATTTGACCCTTACCACCTGGGAACCCTCTGATCGCATGCGTCTCTATCTGCGCAAGGATGTAGTTGCGCAACTCTGGAATTATGGCGTCTCGCCGATAGCAGCGACTTCTGAAGGTGATCCCTACGAAAAAGCCTTTACCACCGTTTCGGCGGAGCTTATCATCAGCTCAGCGCTCAATCCTGTGCTCAATTTGATTGCGCCGCGTGCCATTGCCTTCGCCCCGGATGGCACCTTCTATGTGACCGACACGGCTACCCATATGGTCTATCATCTGAGCGCAAATGGCGCGCTTTTGCACCAATGGGGTGGTTACAGCATGGCGACCGCCGGCTCCCCGGCGCCGGGACTTTTCAACGAGCCATGGGGAATTGCAGTCGGGCCGGACGGATCAGTCTATGTCAGCGATACCTGGAATGGACGCATCCAGAAGTTCACAGCCGACGGGAAGTTTCTCACAGCTTGGGGAAGTTTTGGTCTTGGTGCTACCCCCTTTGAACTTTATGGGCCGCGCGGCTTGGCAGTAGATGCCCAAGGACGCGTCTATGTTGCCGATACCGGCAATAAGCGCATCCTGGTCTTTGACGCAAACGGGAATTACTTGACCCAATTCGGCGCTGCCGGCGCAGAGCCTGGACAATTCGATGAGCCGGTCGGCCTAGCCGTAGATGCTCAGGGCCTGGTCTATGTCAGTGATACCTGGAACCAGCGGGTGCAGGTCTTCGCTTCTGCTCCAGATGCCTTGATATTCACCCCCTTGCGTCAATGGGATGTCGTTGGCTGGGAGAGCCAATCCTTGGAAAATAAGCCGTATATTGCCGTCCATCCCCAAGGTCATGTCTTTGTCTCGGTCCCGGAGATGTATCGCATCCTGGAATTTGACGCTCAGGGGCAAATTGTGCGCGCCTGGGGTGAATATGGCATAGAACCCGATCGTTTCGCTCTGCCTGCCGGCCTAGCCGTTGACCCGCAGGGAAACCTTTGGGTATGTGATGCCGCTAATCATCGCATTATGAAATTCCCTCTCTCCCTCCCAACCAACGATCAAAATAAATGAGCGAGAACGAACAACCATCATTCCCATGAGGTGACTATGAAACTTCACGAGTATCAATCCAAACAAATTTTTGCGCGCTATGGAATCCCTATTCCGCGGGGTCGGGTGGCCGAAACCGCCGCAGCAGCGCGTCAGATCGCCGAGGAGTTAGGCGGCCGCGTCGTGGTTAAAGCCCAAGTGCTGGTCGGTGGACGGGGCAAAGCCGGTGGGGTGCGCTTGGCGAAAGACCCGCAGGAAGCTGAAACCATTGCCACCCAAATCCTGAGCATGGAGATCAAAGGTCTGGCGGTGCGTAAGGTGCTCGTGGATGAGGCCGCCAGCATCGAACAGGAAATTTATCTCGGCATCACCAATGACCGCGCCGCACGTAAGCCAGTTATCATGGCCTCGGCTGCCGGTGGCGTTGAAATCGAAGAAGTCGCCCGCCAGACCCCGGAGAAGATCATCAAAGTCCATGTTGACCCGCTTCTTGGGCTTCGGGAATATCAAGCACGCGATATTGCCGTCTTCCTAGACCTGCCGCGCGAGCACTGGCACACTTTTATCACCATCACCCAGGGCCTATGGCGCGCTTACACCGAAAACGATGCCACCTTAGCCGAGATCAATCCCCTCGTGATCACGCGCGACAAACGCTTGGTGGCGCTGGACGGGAAAATGTTGATTGACGATAACGCCCTCTTCCGTCATCCAGACCTGGCCGAGATGCGCGATGTGGATGAAGAAGCTCCGGCCGAAGTGGAAGCGCGCAAATACGGACTTTCCTATATCAAGCTGGATGGTTCTATCGGCTGCATGGTGAACGGGGCTGGCCTAGCTATGGCGACAATGGACATCATCAAGTACTTCGGGGGCGAACCGGCCAATTTCCTTGACATCGGTGGGGGTGCCAGCGCAGAGAAAGTCGCCGCAGCCTTGCGCATTATTCTGAGCGATCCACGCGTCAAAGCCGTCTTGTTCAATATCTTTGGCGGCATTACACGTGGGGATGTGGTCGCTCGAGGCATTCTCACTGCCCTGCAAGAAGTGAAGCCGAAAGTTCCGATGATCGTTCGCCTGGTCGGGACGAATGCCGAAGAAGGCCGCCAGATGCTGGCCCAGGCAAATATGATCACTGCCGAAACCCTCGCTGAAGCCGCCAAAAAAGCCGTTGAAGCCGCAAAATCTGTTGCGTAGGAGGGAATCATGAGCATTCTCGTCGATAAGAACACCCGCCTGCTGGTGCAGGGCATTACCGGCAATGAAGGTCTCTTCCACACCACCCAAATGGTTGCCTATGGTACTCAGGTCGTCGCCGGCGTCACCCCGGGGAAGGGCGGTGAGTGGGTTCTGGACGGCAAAATTCCGGTGTTCGATTCCGTCAAGATGGCCGTTGATGCCACCGGCGCAAATACCAGCGTGATCTTTGTCCCGGCACGCTTTGCTCCGGATGCCATCTTCGAGGCCGCCGATGCCGGCATTCCTTTGATCGTATGCATCACCGAAGGCATTCCGGTACAGGACATGATGCGCGTGCGCAACTACCTCGACCAAAAGGGAGCGCGCCTGATCGGCCCCAATTGCCCCGGCCTCTTGACCCCAGGGGAAGCTAAAGTCGGCATTATTCCAGGCAATATTGCCATTCCTGGCAACGTCGGCATTGTCTCCCGCTCTGGGACGCTTACCTATGAGGTGCTCTATGCCCTGAAATTGCGTGGCATCGGCGCTTCCACCTGCGTTGGCATTGGTGGAGACCCGATCAACGGCACCAGCTTTATTGATGTCCTGGAAATGTTCGAGCGCGATCCGCAAACGGAAAAAGTGGTGCTGATCGGGGAAATCGGCGGTACGGATGAAGAAAAGGCGGCAGAATTTATCGCAACCCGCATGACGAAACCGGTTGTCTCCTTTATTGCCGGGCAAACGGCGCCTCCTGGCAAGCGCATGGGACACGCCGGAGCGATCATCGAGGGCGGCGCCGGCACCGCCGCAGAAAAAATCCGCGCTCTCGAAGCCGCTGGTGTGCGCGTGGCACATCATCCAGAAGAAATTGCCGAGATCATTGCGTCAATCTAGCCTCCAGATTCGGAAGGGCAGGGCGGAGCCAATCTGCTCTGCTCTTTTCTCTCTTTTTGCTTTGACACTCGACTTTCGGAGCAGATAGATTCCCCTTATGCACCTCACCTATTCTCTCCATCCTTCCCTCCCTCTTTCCCCTTCGCTTTTCTATGAAAACGGACGTCTCATTCCTGACTTCGAGGCTGCGCATCGGCTGGCGCCGCACCTGGGAGTTGCTGCAGGAAAAATTTACGCCCTCGCCTTGCTCAATGAAGCCTTTGCCAGCGCACTCGAACACTTTGAGCGGAATGGCGCACTGCCTCTTTCTGACCTGCTAAAAGTCGCGGAAGCCCGCCTCGGAACGAAGAGAATCAAGACTACCCTTCTTCGCTTTTTGGAACTTTTTCCTCCCTTGTCCGTTTCTCTTGGGCAGGTCACCCCGTCACAGTACCTCCAGGAGCATTCTTCAAAGGAGATCGTCAAAGAAATTACCCTGCTTTACCTGGAGAACGCCAATCCTGCCGTAGCTGACCTCCGTTCGTACTTCGATGATACACCTTTGCGCAACGAAACCGTCTACGCTGATCTGATCACAGCTCTCCAGCTTCTGCCGCCTGGCCCTGCACCTTTTCATCCCTGGGATGTGCTTCTCCTACCCATCCTTCAGGCGCCAAGCTCTCTGGAAACGCAACTTCGCCTGATCCTGCAAAGCTGGAATTTCCTCGATGAAACCTTGCAGCAGCGCATCTATCGAGCCATAGATTTTCTCAAGGAAGAAGAGACGCGCTTCGCGGCCGGCCCGGGCCCGATCGCGCTCCCAGACTTCTCCTCCGCCGCAGCGGAAGTGCCTTCTCGGATCACGCCGGACCGGGACTGGATGCCCAACCTTGTGCTGATTGCGAAAAATGTCTATGTCTGGCTGGCCCAACTGTCACGCCTTTACCAGCGTCCGATAACTCGTCTGGATGAGATTCCGCAGGAGGAGCTGGAGCGCCTGGCAAGCTGGGGGATAAATGGCTTGTGGCTGATTGGGATTTGGGAACGTAGCCGTGCCAGTCAGCGCATCAAGCAACTCATCGGTGACCCCGATGCTCTTGCCTCCGCTTACGCCATTTACTCCTATGAAATCGCCGCCGATCTAGGTGGCTGGGAGGCGCTGGAAACCCTCCAAGAGCGCGCCGCGGCATGTGGCATTCGTCTGGCCGCGGATATGGTGCCCAATCACATGGGCCTCGATTCCCCCTGGCTGATTGAACATCCCGAATATTTTCTCTCCCTCCCTCATCCTCCTTACCCCTCCTATACCTTCAACGGCCCCGATCTCTCGTCCGACCCGCGTGTCTCCATCTACATTGAAGATGGCTACTACACGCGCCGCGATGCGGCGGTTGTCTTCAAATTTGTCGAAAATCAGACGGGCAAGGCGCGCTATATCTATCATGGGAATGATGGCACCTCGATCCCCTGGAATGACACGGCGCAGATTGATTATCTCAACCCGCAAGCTCGCCAGGCCGTCATTCAAACCATCTTGCGCGTTGCCAGGCATTTCCCTATTATCCGCTTCGATGCGGCCATGACCCTGGTCAAGCGTCACATCCAGCGTCTCTGGCATCCGTTGCCAGGGCAGGGTGGGACGATTCCTTCGCGTAGTCAATACGGACTGCCGGCCAATGAGTTCGAAAAACGGATGCCAAAAGAGTTCTGGATCGAAGTAGTTGACAGCATCACGCGCCAGGCTCCTGATACGCTTTTGTTGGCAGAGGCCTTCTGGATGCTGGAAGGTTACTTTATACGTGAGCTGGGCATGCATCGAGTCTATAACTCTGCCTTCATGCACATGCTCCGGGATGAAGAAAATGCGAAATATCGTCTCCTCATGAAGCAAGTGCTCGAAACCGAACCTGAAGTTCTTAAGCGTTTCGTCAACTTCATGAACAATCCGGACGAAAAAACGGCCGTTGAACAATTTGGCGATGGGGATAAGTACCTGGGCATTTGCACGCTCATGGTCACCCTGCCGGGCTTGCCGATGTTTGGGCATGGGCAGATTGAGGGGTATCGGGAAAAATACGGCATGGAGTTCCGTGCCCCGCGCTGGGATGAATCGCCGAATCCGCATCTGATAGCTGCCCATGAGCGTTTCATCTTCCCCTTAGTTCGCCGCCGCCCCCTTTTTGCCGGCATCGAGCACTTTACTCTCTATGATTGCTTCGAGCCGGGGGGAATCGTCAACGAGAATGTGTTTGCCTTTTCCAATCGCAGTGGCGAGCAACGGGCATTGGTGGTATATCACAACCGTTATGCCGAAACCCAGGGATGGCTGCGCACTTCTGCGGCACGCCGAGAGAAGGGAGAATTGCGCCAGCGTCTGCTGGCTGAAGCCCTGGATTTGCCTCGTCAGGGCTATGTAATTTTCCGTGACCTGGTCTCTGGCCTGGAATACTTACATTCCTGTCAGGAACTATGGGAAAAAGGGCTATACCTGGAGCTGAAGGCCTATCAACGTCATGTATTCGTGGATTGGCGTTTCGTGGAAGGTGAGCGTTGGGAGGCACTTTACCGTGCCTTAGCCGGTCGCCCTGGGCCATCGATTGAGGAAGGCTAACTTTAGACCCTTTCAGCATTGGTCGGGCGCGCGGGCACCTAGCGGTGGCGCTTTACCCAACCCATCCAAACCAAACATAGGATAACTACAAACCAGATGGTAAAAGGCAGGCCGCGCTTTTCGGCAAGGTAGCCCACCAGCAGGCTTCCCAGAGGCGTGATTCCCTGAATAGCCCAAAGGTAAATGCTAAATACGCGTCCGCGCAACCCGTTTGGCGTTTGAGTCTGTACAATGGTGTTTGAGAGCGCTAATTGTGTGACGGAGCCCCAACCCATTAGCGCTACCATAAGCAATGCCAGGGGGAAGGGAGGCGCGAGGGCGATAACCATAGCTCCGGCTAAATAGGCGATTTGACCGACAGCAGCCCAACGTTCGCGCCGTGTAATCATCGTGCTGAACACGCTGAGCAGCAGAGAAGCGATCAGCGCGCCGAAACCCTGCGCCGTGTAGATAGCACTGCTTCGGGCATCAACCAGGGAACGTGGGTCGCTCGGTTTGGAGAGGATCTCTCTGGCGATGGCAGGAATTTGTTGCACCAGCGGGAAAGCCAGCAATCCCATCGCTGCGGCCAGAAGGACAATGCGGCGCACTTGTGGCTGCGTGAGCAGATACAAGGCCCCCTCGCGCACCTCCGACGAGAAGTTCACGGATTTTTCGTTTTGGTTTTGACTTCGATATGGAGTTCGCGTAGCCAATAACCCACCCAGCACAAAGAAAAAACTAACCCCATTCACCAAAAACACCCAAGCCTCACCACAACCTGGGATCCCCAGCAAAAATACAGTAGCCAACGACGGCCCAAGCACCCGCGAAAGGTTGAAAGCCATAGATTGCAGCGCAATGGCATTAGGCAAGGCATCCCGCCCGACCAGCTCAATGAGCATGGCCTGCCTGGCGGTGATCTCTATCGTCGAAGCGATGCCGAGCACCAGAGAAAGCCATACCAGATGTGAAACGCGCACCCGTTCTGTAAAGGTGAGCCAAGCCAGTAAGAACGCTTGCACCATCATTACAGTTTGCGCGACCAGAACCGTTTTGCGTTTGTCCAAATGTTCAACAAGCACACCGCCGGGAATGGCCAGGAAAAAAGTGGGGAGGGTGAGCGCAAAACCGATTAGCCCAAGGTCAAAACGGCTATTGCTCAAATAATAGGCCAGGAGCGGTTGCGCTGTGTTTTGCATAGCTGTCCCGATCAGCGAGAGGAAATGTCCGCTGATAAAAAGGACAAAATTGCGTTCGCGCAAGGCCGGAAAACGTTGAGAAAGGCTATTCATCGTCTTTTCGTAACGAGGCGACAGGAATCAGAGGGTATTTTGGATGTACGAAAGCACCAAATGATAGCGCGAGAAGTGACCTCCGCTGACAAACTCGATGTACGAGGCTTTCCCCAGATGAAGCGCCAAAACTTTTTCGCCAAGTTCTTCTGTGGCATACCGGTCCGCGTTCAGGCGAAAAAGACCGTCGCAGAGTGATAGGTAGCCGCACCGTTTTTGCAAAAGACCGAACAGTTTCTCTGCGAACTTGGCGGTTAGGGCTTTTCAAAATTCTCATTTTTGGCATTTTTGGTTGTTCAGGCACTCAAGGGCGCAAAATCGTATGGCCAGGCAAAGCCTGGCGTTACAAAAAGTAAAGGCAGGCTATTTTTTGTAGTATCAGATGATTTGCACTGTTTTATTTCACTTGCCGAGGATTGCGATAAAATCTTTATCAAGAGCGATCAACGATGATCGAATGCCAAAAGATACGAAATTGCACACCGGGTCAAAACAGGGCTAAACGCGGGAAGGGGGAATCTCAGGATAGAAGATTTTCCTGCATCCCGACAGTACCTTTTGGTAAAGGATTGACAGACATGCTTCGCCTTTTTCCCTTTGGAGGAGACCATGGACCAAATTGCACCTGAAGTACTTCTGCGAGCATTGGCTTTCCTGGGTATAGCTTGCTTTTGTGGGCTGGTGCCATTGCTTTTTGCCGCCGTCGCCTTCTACGCAAAAGGCAAACATGGAGAGATAGGAGAATCTATCGCGAAAGCACGCCGAGTAAAGATCTCCGCACTGCAGCCTGACATGGGATTGGTACGCCTGCAAGGTCGCATTGCCCCCATTCAGCAACCACTGGATGGAACGCCGGAAAACGGTCTAGTGTATCTGCGTCTGCAGGTGGAAAAATATGTCTCTGCCGACACCACCGTGCAGGTGGAAGAACATGTCTCTGCCGACACCATCGGATGGAAACCTTTTGCGGATAAATGGTATGGCATTCCGTTCCAGATAGAAGATGACACAGGGCAGGTTTGGGTTAACCCAGAAGGAATGGATCGGCATTTTCTAGGGGACGAGTTTGTGCCGGATGACGCCCAGATTCAAAACGCCTGCATTCTCCTGGAGATTTCTCCGGACATGCTACGGGGAAAATTGCGTTTCCACCTGTGGGAGCTACGCGCCGGCCAGGAAGTGACGGTTATCGGCGCACCGACACGAGATGCCCAAGGGAATCTGGTTATTGCCAAATCAGCCCAGCAACCTTTGCTCATCAGTCGCTGGTTAGAGCTGGATGAGAAACTCTCCGCTCAAACTCGACAGGCACGCAACTGGGTACTGTTCCTGGGCATTCCCGGTTTGCTTTTCTTGATTTGTGGATGCTGCGGCGCGCTGGTCTCACTACTCACCATCCCTCGATAGAAGCACGACGCTACTGCAACCGGCATCACGGCTCAGAAGTCAGCTCGCGGATCAGGTCAGGCCCCTCTGCGTCAGAACGATTTACCAGAGAGCCTACACGATAGCCAGTCATCCCTTCAGATGGAAAAGGCCGTACCCAGCGAGCGGGGTTCTCTTGCCGGGCAGGATACAGCCACTCCTCGTATTCCTGGGGAAGAAGGATCAACGGCATGCGCTCGTGAACGGGACGCACTACCTCGTTGGCCGGCACTGTTAAGATCAGGCATGTAAGTATGCTTTCCTCTTCTGCTCCCTGCCAGATTTCCCACAGGCCACCAAAGGCAAAGGGGCGTCGCTCAGGCAGGCAAAAATGCCACACTTGACTTCTTCCCCCAACCTTCTGCCATTCGTAGAAACCATCGGCCGGGATTAAGCAGCGCCGCGAACGCCAAGCGGCCCGAAAAGCCGGTTTTATGGATGCGGTTTCGGTACGCGCGTTGAGATAAGGTCCAACACGATCCGTCTGAGGCTTTGCCCAGGCCGGTAGAAAGCCCCAGATGGCCAACTTTGCTTCGGCTGGCTGCTGCGCTTCGATCATCAATATAGGTTGTCCCGGTGCAATGTTATAGCGCGGCGCATAGGGAGTGGGAAAATGTACGCCCGGAAATGCTTCCTCTAAGCCTTCCAGGTTGGTAGTTAGGGTGAATCGTCCACACATGGCTTATTCCAGTAACGGAAATCTCCATCACGCCGAGTCAGCCCCTGCGCGTCCAGGTATTCCAGGAAGGGCAAGATGTACTTGCGCGAGGATTGAAAAAGATCACGCGCCTGGGCTACAGTCAAACGGCCTTCGCGACACAGTGCCTGGCGCAGGCGCTCCACCATTCGCTCAAAATCGGTGCGGCGAAAAACGATCTCGGAAGAGACGGCTATGAGATCGCCGCGCATCAGCAGTGCCTGAAAGATCTCCTCGCCAACGCTTTGGATGCATTCTGCAGCGGTAGGCGGAGCAGAAGGGCTTTGTGCAAAACGCTGGAGCAATACCTGCACTTGGCTCTCTTGGGCAGGAGTAAAGCGGATTTCGTGCTCCGGCAAAGCCAGGCGTCCCTGATTTTCCTTAACCATACCTTCTGCTAGCCAGCGCTCCAACAAAATGGCAAAATGGGCAGGAGCAACCTTTAACCGCTGGAGGAGTTCCTGGCGTGGGATGCCGGGACGTAGGGGATAAAGGCGATGATACGCTGCTATCTGAGATCGGGCCTGTTCGCTAATTGTCTTCCAGCGGGCAGTTGCGATTACTATCGTGCTCGGATTTAGGGCCTCGGGCATTTCCTGCAACGCCAGCCAGATGCCATCTTTGAGCAGGGTCTGAGCTGCCTGGAGAGCTGTGCCTTCATCCAGGTTGGCATGCTGGCCAATCTCGCGCAAGGATGCAACCAGAAGGTCGAGTGAAGCCTGGAAAAGCAGGTCTTCCGGTTGCCCTTTGTGGAGTGCCTGCAAGCGTGCTAGAGTCGGTGAATCAAAACGACGATAACGACGCGCCGGATGGGGGTCAAGGACAATGCCCCCTCCCAGAGTTTCGGACGGGGATGGGCGGCGCAGGATGAAACGATCCCCGCGCACGACAACAAAAGGACGAGAAAGCTCCAGCTGGGCAAAGCCCTGTTCGCCTGGCCGAAGTTCATCTGCGCCTAAAAGGCGCAGCAAGGCCATACTTTCGGCGGTGCCATGGAAAACCTTCAGCTCTGCTCCATGTCGAAGCGGTTTCCGAACATCCGGCAATAGGCGCAGGAAGACATCCATGCGGGTAGTGGCCTGGTACTGGCCTGGGAGGGTGACCACATCGCCGCGCTCCAAGTCATGGACAGAGAGGCCAGAGAGGTTGATAGCTGTCCGCCGGCCAGGCAGGGCAAGTATCTCAGATTTTTTGTGGGTTTGAAGGCCACGAATGCGTGCGGTCAGGCTTTTCGGAAGGATCGCCACCTCATCACCAACGCGAAAAGAACCATCCAGCAATGTGCCTGTGACGATCGTGCCGAAGCCGGCCAGCATGAAGACGCGATCAATCGGCAGACGTGGCCGGCCGAGATCGGGACGAGGCGAGGCCCCTTCGAGAAGCTGAGCGATGGCTTTGACGAGAGTATCCAAACCATCACCGCGGTTGGCCGAAGCGCGGATGAGCGGGGCGTTTTCCAGAATGGTGCCACGCACCAGGATGCGTATTTCGTCCTCCACCAGGGCGAGCCATTCTTCGTCAGGCACCAGGTCTATCTTGTTCAATACAATCAAGCCGCGGCGGATATTGAGCAAATCAATGATGGCTAGATGTTCTTTCGTTTGGGGCATCACGCCTTCATCTGCCGCAATGACAAGAAGCACTGCGTCCAATCCACCAACGCCAGCCAGCATGTTCTCGATAAAATCACGGTGACCAGGCACATCCACAATGCCGATTTCTTGCCCGTCAAGCAGCCTCAGCCAGCCGAAACCTAAATCAATGGTCATCTGGCGCTCCTGTTCTTCTTTGAGTCGGTCGGGGTGTACGCCAGTCAAGGCGGCGATAAGGGTTGATTTGCCGTGATCTACGTGGCCGGCGGTGCCTATGACGTACATGGTCGTCCTGGCTACCTTCTATCAGACGAACGGACAAAAATGCGCTTATAGGCTGTGAGCCATTCATGGGTCAGGTTCATGAGGCTCTGGATTTGCTCCTGGGTGAGGGTAGCACTTTGTTCAAACGCTTCTCGAAGGTTTTCCACATTCTGAATAGACTCCTGCTGTTTTTGTTCCAGAGATTCGAGCAACTTGCGCAGACTGTTGAGCGTCTGTTCCTGGGTCAAAGTGAATGAAGTCCAACGCTTTTGCTCCTCGGCGCGGAAAGCGACCCACTCCTGACGTAGGCGTTCTTCGCCTAAGCGTTGCACTTCGGTTATCTCATTAAGACGGCGCTCCAGGCGTTGTTGCAGTTCGGTAAACGTATTTTCAGCGCGCTGTACGCTACGCAATGAATCCTCGAATTGGGCGCGTTTCGTCTCTATATCAGCGATCGCTTTGCGAAGTTCTGTATTGGAGTTGCCCAGTTCGTCCCGCCAGCGCTTCCAGTCCGATTCAATCACTTGCAGCCTCTGGATCATAGCATCGAATTCGCGTTTGCGTTCGGTCTCGGTGGTGAGCACCTCGTTAATGCGTTGCCCAAAATTGCGCATCGAATCACCCTGCAAATCAATCTTTTGCTGCTGATCATCCAATCGCTTGCGCAATGCACTCAGCTCGCCTTGGAGCGTGGTAATCTGCTCTAGGTCACGACGGCGCATTTCCTCCCATACCTTAGCGGTGGTGCGCAGGTCTTCCTGTTGAGAACTTTGCTGGATAATCTTCTCGCGCAGTTCGTCGAGTAAATCTCTGAGACGTGCGGCCTCATCAGCGCGCGCTTTGATTTTTTGCTCAAAAACCGTCATGTCCACTTTAACGGAGCGTATTTCTTCCAGCTTTTGGAAAAGTATTTCCAGCTCTTGCGTAAAACGCTGAATGGATTCCTGGGAGCGCCGATCGGCTTTCCTTTCCACTTCAGCAAGCAGCTGTTGGAGTTCCTCCCGCTGACGCTGTATCCCGCTCTCCAGTTGTTCCAAGCGCGCTGGCAATGAAAGCAGAGGGGAAAGTTGCTTTTCAATGTCACGGAGCTGTTGGGTTAGTAGCTTTAGATCACTAGCGATTCGATTGACCTGTTCTTGAAAGACGCTCAGGGGTGCTTTTGCCTTGCGTTGTTCTTCTTCGAGAAATTCTAAGCGATGAACAATTTCTTCAAATTCCATGAGGCCTCCGGGTGCTTGGTTGGTAATTAGTTGTCACTGTGAAGATTATACTGGATTTGAGCATCCATTTCGCATTCGCATCTGTAATTTGCATTGTGACTTGCTATCTGCTACTTATGGTACAATCGTGGCGCTATGGCAAACCTATTCTCAAGATGGCGTGAGGGATTACAAAAGACCAGTCAGGTGGCTTTTGGAAGACTGGCAAGCATTTTAGGCGCAACCGAGATCACCGAGGAAACGTGGGAAGACTTGGAGGCGATGCTTCTTCAGGCAGATGTGGGCCTGGAAACCACCCACGATCTCATCCAGACCCTGCGTCGCCGCGTGCGGGATGAAGGTCTACGTCGCGCCGAGGAGCTGCGCCGTCTGCTCCGTGAGGAGATGTTACGGCGCTTACCCGCTCCACCTGCGATAACCTTTTCCACACGTCCCAGCGTGATTTTGATCGTCGGCGTGAATGGTTCTGGCAAAACTACCACGATTGCCAAACTGGGTTGGCGCTTTCTCCAGGAGGGGAAGAAGGTGCTTTTGGGAGCCGCGGATACTTTCCGGGCCGCTGCAGTGGATCAGCTTGAAATCTGGGGAGAGCGGCTTGGAGTGCCGGTGATCAGTGGAGCGGCGAATAGTGACCCAGGGGCAGTAGCCTACAATACGGTGCAGGCTGGCCTAGCGCGCGGCATGGATATAGTCCTCATTGATACAGCCGGCCGTCTGCATACCCGCTATAATCTGATGGAAGAGCTTAAAAAGGTGTACCGGGTCATTGGCAAGGCTTTCCCCGGCGCACCCCATGCAGTCTGGCTGATTATGGATGCCACCACTGGACAGAATGCCCTCCAACAAGCACGTGCCTTCAAGGAGGCCGTGCAGGTGAGCGGGATTATCCTGACCAAACTGGATACCTCGGCGCGCGGCGGAATGGCCTTTGCCATCTGGAGCACGCTCCACCTGCCCATCCTTTTTGCCGGCCTGGGTGAAAAAATGGAAGATTTGCAACCTTTTGACCCACAGGCCTTTGTGGATGGCATCCTTGCATAGGGGGACGATGGACGGTGGACAGTGGACGGTGGACGATGGACGGTAGACGGTGAGGAGGAGCTATGCAGGACCTAATTGAACGTTTGAACCATCTTCAGGAAAATGTCGAACAGTTGCGGAGGCGTCTTTGACTTACCAGCTAAAGAAGAAGAATTTGTTGCGCTACAAAGGCGCAGTGAATCCCCCGATTTCTGGAACGATACCGCATCGGCTCAGCAGCTGATGCGCCGCCTAGCGGAACTGCGCGAAACTGTAGAAGAATGGAGGGCTTTCCAACAGCGCGTTCACGACACCCTGGAGCTTTGCCAGCTAGAGGATGAAAGCTTGCGTGAAGAATTGGAGGAGGAAATTCGCTCTCTGGAAGAAGAATTTGAGCGGCGCTCCTTTGCCGCCATGCTTTCGGGTCCGTATGATTCGGGGGATGCTCTTCTGGCCATCCATGCGGGTGCTGGCGGCACCGATTCGCAGGATTGGGCCTCTATGCTCATGCGCATGTATTTGCGTTGGGCCGAGCGGCGCGGCTACGAGACCGAAATCCTGGATATGACCGAAGGCGAAGAAGCCGGCATCAAAAGCGTGACCATTGCGGTCAATGGAAAATATGCTTACGGCTACTTGCGCGCTGAAAAAGGGGTTCATCGCCTGGTGCGCCTTTCCCCCTTCGACGCAGCCCATCGCCGCCATACCTCTTTTGCTCTGGTGGAGGTGTTGCCTCAAATCGCGATGGATGACCCTGTTATCGTCATTGACCCGAAGGACCTTAAAATTGATGTCTACCGCGCCTCCAGTGCCGGTGGGCAAAATGTGCAGAAGAACGCGACAGCCATACGGATCACCCATATTCCTACCGGGATCGTCGTCACCTGCGAAAACGAACGTTCCCAAACGCAAAATAAAGAGACGGCCATGCGCATTTTACGGGCGCGGTTGTTTGAGCTTAAGCGCGCCGAGAAGGACGAAGAAATTGCCCTCTTGCGCGGGGAATACGTCAAAGCAGAATGGGGCAACCAGATTCGCTCCTATGTGCTTCATCCCTATCAGATGGTCAAAGATCATCGCACTGACTACGAAACCGGAAACACCCAAGCCGTATTGGACGGCGAAATTGATGAGTTTATGATTGCTTACTTGCGTCAGTTCGGAGGAGAGCGACGATGAAGACTTTTTTGCGCACCCATCTATGGACGCGCGAAAACGCGCTAGCTTTCCTTCTAGCTGTTATTCTCATTGCCTTGATCATCTTCACTGCCGATCTCACTCCCACCTGGATATACCAGGGATTTTAGCCTCTTAGCCTGAGACTTCCTATGGACACCATCATCCGCACCCTCTCTGACTATATCGCCCGTGAAATTCTTAAGTCCCCCAATCGTGTGATAGCGGCCGGTCAACCGTTGATTTCCAGCGGCTTGATAGATTCTTTCCACCTGGTTGACCTGGCGCTTTTTGTCGAGGACACCTTCGGTGTGCACCTGGACGATACCGAACTGAATGCCTCCACCTTTGACACGCTGGAACAACTGGCAGTTTTAATCGCCCAACGGAAGGCCGCATGAGCACTTTGGCCCATCTCCTGAAAGACCATTTTGAGCAACACCCTCAGCGGGTGAGCATCATCTTGCAGCACGCCGGTCGGGAGGATCATCCCGTTACCTATGGCGAATTGTTCCAGGGCGCATATGCCTTTGCCGCCACGCTTCGCCGTACGGGAATTCAACCGGGAGATGTCATTGTGCTCATCCTGCAACATGGCATAGAGCTGGTCTTCTCCTTTTTCGGCTCGATCCTGTACGGGGCGATCCCCTCGATTATGCCCTTTCTCACCGAGAAGCTTTCTCCGGAGCGTTACCGTTCAGATTTGCAGGCCCTGATCCGCATCACCAAGCCGACCGCCATCATCACCTACCCTGAGTTTGCCGCCGAAGTGAATCAGGCCATTACTCCAGAAAGTTCGGTACGCGCCGTTCTTTTAACCAGCGATTTTGAGCCAGATGCGGAGGTGGCAGACTTCTCCTGGTTGCCCGGCTTGCGGCGAAAAGAACAAGACATTGTCCTGCTCCAGCATTCTTCCGGCACAACTGGGCTTCAGAAGGGGGTAGCCCTCTCTCATCGGGCGGTGCTCAATCAGCTCCAGGCCTATTCTGAGGCCATCGCGCTGAGCCGGGAGGATGTCGTCGTCTCCTGGCTGCCACTCTACCACGATATGGGACTGATCGCCGGCTTCATCATGCCGCTGATGGAGGGTGTGCCGCTGGTCCTGATGTCTCCGTTCGATTGGGTGCGCGCACCCTATCGCCTCTTTCAGGCGGTGTCACGTTATCGCGGCACGCTGAGCTGGCTGCCCAACTTTGCCTATAACTTCTGCGCGCAAAAGGTGCGTGATTCGCAGCTGTCAGGGGTGGATTTAAGCTCCTGGCGCGCCATCATCAATTGCTCCGAGCCGGTGCGCTGGGAAAGCCATCAAGCATTCTACGAACGCTTCAAAGCTTATGGCCTACGCTATGAGGCGCTGCAAACCAGCTACGCCATGGCTGAAAATGTCTTCGGCGTGACCCAAAGCGCTATGGATAGGCCACCTGAAACAGACGTCATTGATCGGGAGACCTTCCTGCGTGAACATGTGGCACGCCCTGCGGTAGATGGACGCCCCTCAATGGTAATGATGTCCAGCGGACGCCCCTTGCGCAACACGCGCATCCGCATCCTTGATGAGCACGGGAACGATCTGCCGGAGCGCATGGTAGGTGAGATCGCCATTCAATCGGATTGTATGCTCAGCGGCTATTTCAACCGCCCCGATCTGACCCGAAAAGCATTCCGAGATGGCTGGTACCTGACCGGTGACTTGGGTTACATCGCCGATGGGGAACTTTACGTCTCAGGACGCAAGAAAGATATTATCATCGTAGGCGGTAAGAACATCTATCCTCAGGATTTGGAGGCGCTGGCGGGGGAGGTGCCGGGGGTACATCCCGGCCGCGTGGTAGCGTTTGGAGTCTTTGATGAAACTCTGGGGACAGAGGAAGTGACCATCGTCGCCGAAGTGGATACTACCGATCCCGCAGAACGAGAACGGATTGAAGAAGCCATTCGTGCCCACGTGACGCGCAATTCGGCAATCGCAGTTCGCTATGTGCGGGCAGTCGGCCCAAAATGGCTGATCAAGACATCGAGTGGCAAGGTGGCGCGCGCCGCAAATCGGGAGAAATTCCTGCGCAAGTCGGCCAATAACGAAGGATAGTTATTCGACCGTGACCGACTTTGCCAGATTGCGTGGCTGGTCCACATCCAGGCCGCGCAGCGCTGCGATATGATAGGCCAGAAGCTGCAGGGGGATTATCGTGATGGCCGGCGCAAGCATCCAGGGGACCTTTGGCACCCAAAGCACATGATCTACCATGGGGGGGATCAATTCATCTCCCTCGGTAGCCACTGCTACCACCACTCCGCCGCGTGCTTTGGCCTGCTGAATTTGGCTGATCATTTTCTCATACCAGGGGTCTTGAGGCGCTAGACAGATGACCGGCAGGTTTTCATCCACCAGTGCAATCGGGCCGTGTTTCATTTCGCCGGCCGGGTAGCCTTCGGCGTGGATATAGGAGATTTCCTTAAGCTTCAACGCGCCTTCATAGGCTATCGGCATTTGAATGCCTCGCCCAAGGTAGAGGCAATCGCGCATTTCTTTCAGCAGGCGCGCCACCTTTTCAACTTCCGCTTCGCGTTCCAAGACCTGACTGGCACGTTGGGGGATCAAGCGCAAATCCGAGACCAAGGCGCGCCGCGTTGCCTCGTCAATTGTGCCACGCAGCTCGGCCAGGAGGATGGCCAGCATGTATTGATCCAGGATGGGGGCGGTAAAGGCTTTTGTGGATGCCACACCGATCTCCGGGCCAACTTGCATGGCAATGTAACCATCTGCCATGCGCATCGCCTGGGAGCCGATCGCATTGACAATAGACCAAAGGATCGCCCCTTTGCGGCGGCCCTCCTCCATAGCTGCCAAGGTATCCGCAGTTTCGCCGGATTGGCTGATGGCTAGGACGACGGTGTCCTGATCAAGGATCGGATCACGGTAGCGGAATTCGGATGCGATCTCAACTTCAACGGGAATACGAGCGATCTTTTCGATCAGGTATTTCCCGACCATGCCGGCATAGGCGGCTGTGCCACAGGCAGTGATGTAAATTTTGCGAATGCGTTTTGCCAGCTCGGGGGTTAGATTCAGCTCCGGAAGGCGGATCTTTGCGCGCTCGAAATCTACGCGGCCAGCCAGCGTATCTGCAAGGGCACGCGGCTGCTCATGGATTTCCTTCTGCATGAAATGCCGATATTCCCCTTTTTCAGCGGCCACAGCGTCCCAAGGGATGGTGTGAATCTTCGGCGTGACGCGCTCGCCATCTAGGGTTTCGATATGTGCCCCCGTGCGCGTGAGAATGGCCATTTGGCGTGATTCCAAGAAAGTGACACGACGGGTATGCTCTAGGATGGCCGGAATATCTGACGCGGCAAACATTTCCCCATCTCCATAGCCGATAACCACACCGCCGGCATTCCCCAGGCGGGCAGCTATGAGTTTATCCGGCTCATGGATGGACATCAATACGACGACATTGGCTCCCTGGAGGCGCTGAAAAGAGGCGCGCGCGGCTTCGACGAGCGATTTCCCGCTGGCCAAATAACGTTCCACGAGATGAACGATCGTTTCCGTATCGGTTTCGGATTTAAAGCTAATGCCCTCGGCCCTCAGCTCATCGCGCAGTTCCAGAAAGTTTTCAACGATCCCGTTATGGACAACTACCACTTTGCCACTTTGGCCGCTATGGGGATGGGCATTGCGTTCATTGGGCGCGCCATGGGTTGCCCAGCG
>JBKBPX010000006.1:0-40736 GCA_046292855.1 Anaerolineales bacterium | reverse complement strand
GCTTTGCTACCTTAGACCTTTCCGCTCGTGACAGGTCAGCTTGATCGGTTTAAGCTGTGAAGTCTCCTTCGCGTCCGCACACCCCTGTACTTTACCAGGAAGTCATTCGCCTTCTCGCTCCCAGAGACTCCGGGCGCTATGTAGATGGCACGCTCGGCGCAGGAGGTCACGCTTACGGCATTCTTGAGGCCTCTTCGCCGCGCGGGCAGCTGATCGGGTTCGATCGTGATCCGCAGGCACTCGAATTGGCCGCTGTTTCTCTTTCGTCTTTTGGAGATCGTGTTCACCTGGTTCATGCTTCCTTTGCTTCATTGCTGGAAGTGCTTCGCAGGGAAGGTTGGGAACAGGTAAACGGCATTTTGCTCGATTTGGGAGTTTCTTCCCTGCAGCTGGGCACGCCCCAACGCGGCTTTTCCTTTCAGCATGATGCGCCGTTGGATATGCGCTTCGATCCCACTCTGCCTGTGACAGCGGCTGACCTGGTCAACACGTTGAGCGAGGACGAGCTGACGGACCTTTTCTACCGCTACGGAGAGGAGCCGGCAGCCCGACGGATTGCCAGAGCGATCCTCCAATCTCGTCCGATTCACACTACCGCAGAGCTGGCACGCTTGATTGAGAAGGTGAAACCGCATCGGGGACGGATCCATCCCGCAACGCAGGTCTTCCAGGCGCTGCGCATCGCGGTTAACCGTGAACTGGAGGCGCTGGAGCAGGTGCTGCCGCAGGCCGTTCAGGCACTGGTTAGCGGCGGAAGGTTGGTAGTGATCGCCTTTCATTCGCTGGAGGATCGCATTGTCAAAGAATTTTTCCGCCGCGAGAGCCAGGATTGTATTTGCCCGCCGCGCCAACCCGTTTGTACCTGTGGCCATCGAGCAACCTTACACGTGCTTACGCCGAAGCCGCTTACGCCAACTCCCCAAGAAATAGCACAGAATCCGCGTGCTCGGAGTGCACGATTGCGTTGTGCCGAGAAATTATGAGACCTACTGCTGTTCAATGGTTGCACGCTTTTAAGCAAGCGCCCTGGCGAGTACAACGTCAATGGATGGCGCTGCTTTTGGCGTTTATCCTGCTGGGGATGACGCTGGAGGCGATTTCCTTGCAAGCTTCTTCCCGTGCCGCTCTTCTGGGCCGGGAAATTCAGAACCTGCGCGCAGAAGCAGCGCGCTTGGAACGCTTGAATGCGGACCTGCGGGTTGCCCTAGCTGCCCAAACGCGCGTGGATGGGATGGAGCAGCGGGCGCGTAGGTTAGGTTTTCGCCCTCCTGAGCCGCAAGAACGAGAGTTTCTGATCGTGCCGGGCTATCTCTCTCCATCTTCGCTGACCACACTCACAAGGCCGAGCGTTCCAAATGCTTCATTGCCGCCAGAATATACCCAATCTTTGTGGGATTGGCTCCAGGATCGCTTTGTGGGCCTGGCAGCAGGAGGAACACCATGAAAGAAGAATTCGGCGCGCGCGTTTGGCTGGTGTTAGGCGCCTTCGGTTTCTTTGCCCTGATGGTGTTGGCACGATTGTTCTTCATCCAAACCAGCACCGAAGCGGAGGCCTTTCGAGCGCAGGCGAGTGAGAATGAGTATCAAATCGTCTACATTTACCCGCCGCGCGGGGAGATTTTGGACCGCAATGGTCATCTCCTGGCCGGCAATGAGCTCACCTACGAAGTCAGCGTAGACCTGAGCGCGGTGAACGATCCGCAGACGTTGGCTTCGGCGCTCAGCAGCACCCTGAATTTGCCCTATGACCAGGTCTATGCACATCTTCTGCATCCGTCGCCTGGAAAGACTTACTGGATGGTGAAAGATTTTGTGCCTAAAGAGCAGGCACAGGCGTTGGAGAAATTGGAGGAGCAATTTTTGCAAAGCGGGAAACCTTTACCCAGCTTGCGTGGATTAACGCTCCGTGAACACTTGGCGCGTAGCTACCCGGAGAAGGACTTGGCCTCCAACGTTCTGGGATTTGTGAATCGGGAAAATCGCGGCTATTTCGGGATCGAGGAGAAATACAATGATCTGCTGGCCGGCCGTCCGCTGGCGGTGAAAGTGCCGACCAATCCCCTCCAAGCCGTAGATATGCCCCGTGTGCCGGCCGGAACGACCTTGATCCTGAGCCTGGATCGTACCCTGCAAGCACTGATGGAGCGACTGGCGGATCAGGCTCTTGAAGAATATGGCGCTAAACGGGTTGTGATTGTGGTCATGGCCCCGCGTAGCGGCGAAATCCTGGCGATGGCTAGCACCTCACGCATGGATTTGAATCAGTTCTGGAATTATCCTGTGCTCTATAAGCAGGCGGTTGATTTCAATCCGGCCATCAGCTATGCCTACGAACCCGGCTCGCTCATCAAGATTTTTCCTATGTCTGCGGCTTTAGAAGTCGGGTTGGTCACCCCTCAGACTTCTTACTTTGATACCGGCAGCATTCTGATAGGTGGACGCTATATCTACAACTGGAATGGCGCCGCCTGGGGCCAGCAGGATATGGTTGGCTGTCTGCGACATTCTCTCAATGTCTGCTTGGCCTGGGTGGCGGCCCAATTGGGTGCTCCCCGTTTCTACGAGTTCATGGATCGCTTTGGCTTCGGTCGCCCCACTGGCATTGATCTGGCCGGAGAAGCCGCCGGGCGGTTGAAGCGTCCCGGCGATGGAGATTGGTATCCGATCGATCTGGGCACCAATGCGTTCGGTCAAGGGATCGCGGTCACTCCTGTTCAGATGCTCATGGCCGCTTCGGCATTGGCGAACGAGGGGCAAATGGTGGTGCCACATCTTTTGGTGGCGATGGAGCGGGATGGCCGACGCTATACCTTGCCTCCCCAATATGCGGGGCGCCCTATCTCTCCGCAGACAGCGCAGACGATAAGCTGGATGCTGACCGCTTCGCTGGAAGGTGAAGATTCTGCGGCTCAAGTTCCCGGTTACCGTATAGCCGGAAAGACGGGAACTGCCCAAATCCCGACTCCTTTGGGTTACACCTCTGACCGCACGAATACCTCGTTTATCGGTTGGGGACCGGTGGACGATCCACAATTCATGATTTACGTGTGGTTGGAAGAACCTTCGACCTCGATCTGGGCTAGCGAGACGGCGGCCCCGCTCTTTGCGCAAGCGGCAGAACGGGTGATCCTCCATCTCAAAATTCCTCCGGATTCACTCCGTGTGGCAGGGAATCGGTGATATGTTGACCCTGGCTGACGTAATCGAAGCTCTGACCCAAATTCGCCCCCACGCGCCCCAGGTGATCACGGAAGCGGCTATTGACTCGCGTCAGGTGATCCCAGGCAGTCTCTTCGTTGCCTTGCCGGGGGAGCGACGAGACGGGCACGATTTTGTCGCCGAAGCTTTTCAGCGCGGCGCTTCGTTTGCTTTGATCCAGCATGAGATTCCGGGCACTTTCCCTACCCTCGACTTGCGCCCAGGGCATCTTTCCTCGCTGGAGAAGGTAGATAAGCTACCTTTGCCGGTCTGCTTGTGGGTCGAGAATACCTTGAGTGCCCTGCAGCAAATTGCGCGTTTCTGGCGTCGTAAATTGCACCTGCGCGTGATCGGCATTACCGGCAGCGTGGGCAAATCCACGACAAAGGAATTGATCGCCGAAGTGCTCAATCAGCGCTATCGCACGCTCAAGAACCCGGGCAATCTGAACAATGAGATTGGCCTGCCATTGACGATTTTACAGTTGGGACGCGGGCACGATCACGCGGTTCTGGAGATGGGCTTCTATGTGCCCGGCGAGATTGCCTTTCTTTGCGATATTGCTCTGCCCCAGCTTGGCGTGATAACCAATATCGGCACCGTTCACGCGGAGCGTGCCGGCTCTCAGGAAGCCATCTTTCGCGGCAAGTCGGAGCTGGTGCAGGCGTTGCCCCCGGCGCCGGAAGGGGTAGCGGTGTTGAATTTCGATGATCCCTGGGTGCGGAAGATGGAGGAGAAAACGCAGGCGCGCGTGTTCTTCTATGGCCTTTCGCCTGAGGCGCACTTGTGGGCCGATCACATCGAAGGGCTTGGCCTGGAGGGAATCCGCTTCCGTATGCACTATAGGCATGAGACCCTCCATGTGCGCGTGCCGCTCATCGGTCAACATTCGGTGCATACCGCCTTGCGCGCGGCGGCGGTGGGCATCATTGAGGGCTTGACCTGGCAAGAGATTCTGGATGGCCTGCGCATGGGGCATACCCAGCTGCGCCTGACGGTGACGCGCACGCCCGGCGGCGCGCTGATCCTTGATGATACCTACAATGCTTCTCCGGAATCGGTGCTGGCCGCGCTCAATCTCCTGAATGAGTTGGAAGGGCATAAAATTGCCGTGCTTGGTGATATGTTGGAACTGGGTCCTTATGAGCGTCAAGGGCATGAGATGGTAGGAGTGCGGGCGGCGCAAGTGGTTGAGCGCCTGCTGACTTTAGGCCCGCGTGCCCACCTGATCGCCACTGCCGCTCGACGCGCCGGGATGCGGCGCTCAGCGGTGCTGGAGTTCGATGAGATGACACCTTTGGTCGAATGGTTACAGAAAAATTTGACCGCTGGTGATGTGGTTCTGGTCAAGGGTTCTCACAGCCTGCGCATGGATCGCATTGTCGCTGCACTGGAGGCAGGCACATGAAGCAGACTGCTCTGGCCTTAAGCCTGGCTACCCTTTCGTTTATCCTGACGGTCATCTGGGGTTCTCCTCTGCTGCGCGTGCTGCGCCATTTCCGCATTGGAAAGTTGATACGGGTGGATGAGCCGACCCATCACTTTGTCAAAATGGGCACGCCCACAATGGGTGGAGTGCTGTTTATCCTCCCTACTTTGCTTTTGACCGGTCTGCTGAACGCGGTGACCCTGATCGGCTTTTTCAATATTGCCGGGCGCTCCATCCTGTTGCCGATGCTGGTCATGGTGAGCTATGCCATCCTGGGAGCCTTGGATGATTGGGAGGGGATTCGCGGCCCGCGCCGTGGAGAGGGTATGCGGGCTCGGACCAAGTTCCTTATTCAGCTGATCTTGGCGATCTTCATTGCTTATGGCCTGTATGCGGTATTAGATGTGCCTCAGCTTTATTTGCCGGGCGTAAAAGGCAAGATTGCGCTAGGATGGTGGTATCTCCCAATCGCCGTGTTCATCATCGTCGGCACATCCAACGCAGTGAACTTTACCGATGGTCTGGATGGGCTGGCCGGCCTCATCACCGCTACCGCCTTTGCCGCCTATGGAGCCATTGCCCTGATGCAGGGGCAGCTCTACCTGGGGCGCTTCTGCTTTATCGCCGTCGGTGCGATCTTTGGCTTCCTTTGGTTCAATGTCCATCCGGCCCAGCTCTTTATGGGAGACACCGGCTCCCTGGCATTGGGTGCCACCTTGGGCACAGTGGCGCTGATGACCGGCCACTGGATTCTCCTACCCCTGATTGCCATCGTTCCGCTGGCAGAGGCATTAAGCGTCATTATCCAGGTTGGTTATTTCAAAATCACGCGCGGCCGCCGTTTTTTCAAGATGGCGCCGATTCACTTGCATTTCGAATTGCGCGGCTGGAGCGAGATGCAGGTTGTGCAACGCTTCTGGCTGCTCGGCTTGTTGGGCGCAATGATCGGCATTGGTTTGGCGATGGTGTGAGATGGGCACATCTTGGCAAGGACGACGGGTTGTAGTTTTAGGCGCGGCGCGACAGGGACAGGCCCTGGCTCGTTATCTGACCCGTCACGGGGCGCGCGTTTGCCTGAGTGATGTCCGTTCCGAAGCTGAGCTACAGACGGCGCGTCAGGCATTGGCCGATTTGCCCATCGAATGGGCGTTGGGCGGTCACCCCCTCACGTTGCTCGATGGGGCCGATCTGCTTTGCCTTTCCGGCGGTGTGCCCACCACTTTGCCCATTGTCCAGCAAGCTCTGCGACGCGGCATCCCACTTTCCAACGATACTCAGATTTTCCTGGAAGCGGTGCCTTGCCGCACAGTGGGGATCACAGGCTCAGCCGGAAAAACCACCACGACCAGCCTGGTCGGCGAGATGGCGCGTCGCACTGCACAGGAAAACGCTACCTTTCGCCGTGTCTATGTTGGCGGCAACATCGGCGATCCGTTGCTGAATTACGTGGATGAAATGACCCCTGAAGATTTGGCGATTCTGGAGATTTCTAGCTTCCAGTTGGAGCAGATGACGCTTTCGCCGAACGTGGCTGCCATCCTGAATATCACGCCGAACCATCTTGACCGGCACGGCACGATGGAAGCCTATATCGCTGCCAAAGCGCGCATCCTGGAATTCCAATCCCAGCGAGATGTGGCTGTTTTGGGGCGCGAGGAGCCGAATGCCTGGGGATTGCGCCGGCGCGTGCGCGGCCGCCTGGTCTCGTTTGGCTTCGCTCCGCTGGAAGACGATGAGGAAGGCACATACTACCAGGAAGGCCTGCTGTATCTTTATGAACGGCAGGTGGACATCCCTCTGTTGCGCCGTGAGCAGATTGCCCTGCGTGGAGATCATAATGTGCTGAATGTGCTGGCAGCCTTTGCCATCGGTCACGCGGCCGGGCTCTCCCTGGATGCCATGCTGGAGGCGGCCGAGGCCTTTCGTGGCGTGCCCCATCGTCTGGAATTGGTGCGCGAATGGCGCGGTGCCCGCTGGTATAACGACTCCATTGCCACCGCTCCGGAGCGGACAATGGCGGCAATCCGATCCTTCGACGAACCGCTGGTGCTCCTGCTTGGCGGGCGCGATAAGGACCTACCCTGGGAAGACCTGGCGCGCCTGGTGCGGCAACGCGTTGATCATCTCATCCTCTTTGGCGAGGCCGCAGAGAAGATCGAACGCGCGCTGCATGCCGTTGAGGGCGAGCGTCCCTATACTATTGAGCGCTATGCACGCTTGTTTGATGCAGTGCAAGCTGCTGCTCGCCTGGTCGAGCCGGGCGATGTCGTCCTGCTCTCGCCGGGAGGTACCAGTTTCGATGAATTTCGCGATTTTGAAGAGCGCGGAGAGAGGTTTCGCCAATGGGTACAGCAACTTTCGTAGAGTCTTCCCAACTTGCAACCAGGCGGCGCGGCTATGATTTGCCGCTATTGCTCACCCTTGGCCTTTTACTCCTCTTTGGGCTGGTGATGCTTTTCTCGGCTTCTTGGGATTATTCCAACCAGCTCTACGCTTCGCCCTGGTACATGTTCTTGCGCCAAGTGCGCTGGCTAGCGGTCGGATTGGTGCTGATGATAGCGCTGAGCAACATTGACTATCATTACTGGCAGCAGTGGAGTCTGCCGCTGATGGGCGGAACGCTGGCCTTGCTGATACTGGTGCTGTTGGTGGGCGAGATTCGCCTCGGAGCGCAACGCACCCTTTTCAATGGGGCATATCAGCCATCCGAGCTGGCCAAGCTGGCGACGGTCATCTACCTTTCGGTCTGGCTCTACGCCAAGCGTCAGTTTTTGCATGATATTTCCTTTGGCCTGATTCCCTTAAGCGTGATCCTGGGGTTGGTAGGCGGCCTGATCTATCTGCAGCCGGATTTGAGCGCTACGATGACGGTGCTCGTGCTGGGTAGCCTGCTTTTTTTCCTGGCCGGAGGACGCTGGCCCCAGATTGCCTTCATTGTCGTGGCCGCGCTGGTGACGCTCTGGGCCGTGACCAAGATCAACCCGACCGGTCAAGCGCGTGTGGCGGCCTATCTGGCTGGCTTGCGCGATCCGCTCCAATCTTCGTATCACATACAACGGGTCTTCGAGGCGTTTGTGCGCGGTGGATTTTTCGGGCGTGGCCTGGGCGAATCGGTGACCAAGTTGAACGGCCTTCCGGTGCCACCTACCGATAGCATTTTCGCTGTGCTGGTAGAGGAAACCGGCTTTGTCGGTGCGTTGGTACTTTTTGCTCTGTATGGAGTTCTTTGCTGGCGCGGGTTGATGCTGGCCTATCGAGCGCCAGATATGTTGGGAACGCTTATGGCCACCGGGATCGTTTTCTGGATCACCTTGGAGATGCTGATCAACACCGGTGTGATGGTCGGGCTGATTCCCTTTGCGGGGAATACGTTGCCCTTTTTCAGTGCAGGCGGTTCGAACCTGGTGGCTTCCCTGGCCGGGATAGGCATCTTGCTCAATATTTCCCGTCAGGCCGGTGAGGCTGTGTCGGAGGAGAGATGGAGGTCTTTTGGTGCGATTGTTGATTTGCGCCGGCGGAACCGGCGGCGGCGTGTATCCGGCGCTCGCCGTGCTTGAGGCTTTGCAAGAAAAGCTTTCTCCTGCCGATCTCCAGGTGCTTTGGGTTGGTGGCCGGGGAGGCATGGAGGAAGAATTGGTCAGGCGCGCCGGCATTCCCTACCGTTCGATTCCTGCGGCAGGGGTGCACGGTGTGGGGTTGGCGCGTTTGCCGGGCAATGCCATTCAGTTGGTGCGTGGCTATTTTGCCGCCCGGCGCATTGTGCGCGAGTTCCGGCCGCAGGTGCTCTTCTTTACCGGTGGATATGTGGCGGTGCCGCTGGCGCTGGCGGCGGCCGGGCGTCCCATGCTGCTGACCGTGCCGGATATCGAACCCGGACTGGCGCTGAAGGTGTTGGCTCGGCTTGCCACGCAGATCACAGTCCCGGTGGAGGCGTCACGGCGCTATTTCCCGAAAAACGCCTCCATTGCCGTGACAGGGTACCCGGTGCGTCGCACGTTGCGTCGTTGGGAGCGGGAACAGGCGCGTCAAGTTCTGAATTTGAGCGGCGAGCTTCCCATCTTGCTGGTTTTTGGCGGCAGCAAAGGTGCGCGCTCGATCAACCTGGCGCTTTTGGCAAATCTGGAAGCGCTTTTACAGGAAGCCCAGGTAGTCCATATCAGTGGAACGTTAGATTGGCCGAAGGTAGAAGAGCGCTGGAAGATGCTCCCTGAAAATCTGCGCTCCCGCTATCACCCCTATCCCTATCTGCATGATGAGATGGGTGCTGCGCTGGCGGCGGCTGATCTTGTCGTTTCGCGAGCGGGAGCCTCCACGTTAGGCGAATTCCCGCTCTTCGGGGTGCCGGCTATCCTGGTACCCTATCCCCATGCCTGGCGCTACCAGAAGGTGAATGCGGATTATCTGAGGCAGCATGGCGCAGCGATTCTGATCGAAGATGCGAAACTTTCCGACGAATTGTTACCCCAGCTACGCGCACTCCTGCGTGATTCGCAGCGCCGTGAAGAGATGGCAGCCAACATGCGTGCTTTGGCTCGCCCACAAGCGGCAGAGTCCATTGCACACCTCTTGCTTTCACTGCAGGAGAAACGGCGATGATGAGCCTAGTCTATGTTTTCTGGATGTACGTAATCATCTTTGCGGTGATCGGGTGGCTACGGGGCTGGGCCAAGGAACTCCTGGTCTCATTTAGCGTTATCCTGGCGCTCACGTTTATCCACGTTGTGTACCGCTATTTGCCGGTGGGAGGATTGCTCAATACCCCCACACTCGATTTCTGGTTCCGCACCATTGTTCTGGCTATTGTGGTCTTTTTCGGCTATCAGACGGTGATCAGCGTGCCACGTTTGGCCAGCAAGGCTTTGCGCGAGCGCTTTCAGGATTCGCTATTCGGCATCGTGTTGGGTGCATTGAACGGTTATCTGATCGCAGGCTCGGTGCTGTATTTTCTCCACCAGGCCAATTATCCTTTTCCTCAAGTGGTCTCGCCACCGGCTGCCAATAGTGCCCTGGCAGAAACCCTAGTGCGGATGATGGACTATATGCCACCGGCCCTCTTGGGTGAGCCGGGCATCTATTTCGCGGTGATTCTGTCCTTCGTTTTCGTGTTGGTGGTGTACATCTGATGACCCACGTGCATTTCATCGGAATTGGTGGCAGTGGCCTTTCGGCGATCGCGCGCGTGCTCCTGGAGAGCGGCTATACGGTGAGCGGCTCTGACCAGATACTTTCGCCGCTCGCCGAAGAGCTACAACGCCTGGGAGCCAAAGTGGATATCGGCCATCGCGCCGAGCAGGTGCAAGGCGCTGATTGGGTGGTGCGCTCCTCAGCTATCCCGGATGACAATGTGGAAGTGCAAGCGGCACGTCAGGCCGGCATACCTGTCTATAAGCGCGCCGATTTCCTGGGACACTGGATGGAAGGGAAAACCGGAATCGCGGTGGCTGGAACACATGGCAAGACCACCACGACAGCCATGATAGCCTGGATGCTCACCGCTTTGGGGCAAGACCCAACCTTCATCATAGGCGGTGTGATGCGGAATTTGGGCGTGAATGCCCATGCTGGGCGAGGGGAGGCTTTTGTCATCGAGGCGGATGAGTATGACCGTATGTTTCTAGGCCTGCGGCCGCGCATCGCAGTCGTGACCAACGTCGAACACGATCACCCGGATTGTTATCCAAAATTCATAGATATTCTGATGGCGTTTGAATCCTTCGTAGAGCTACTCCCGGCGGATGGCACGTTGATTGCCTGCGCCGAAAATGCCGGCGCTTCCCACTTGATGACGGTCGCGCAACGGAGCAATCGTCACGTCGTCGCCTACACTGCTGAGGAGCAGTTGACCGTTCGGGCGTCTAATTGGGTGATGGCGCGTGGGCTTCAGGTGAATGAGTATGGCGGTTTCACCTTCCGCGCCAGGACGAATCTCCATTATGGGCATTCGGCTACCATTGCCTTACGGCTGCCTGGCCGACATAATGTGCGAAATGCGCTGGCCGCCTGGAGCGTGGCTCTTGTGCTCGGACTTCCACCCAAGCAAGCAGCCGAGGCGTTGGAAGCCTTCCAAGGCACGGGGCGACGTTTCGAGGTGCGCGGCGAGGTGAATGGTATCACGCTGATTGATGATTATGCCCATCATCCGACCGAGATCGAAGCTACCCTGGAAGCGGCGCGCTCACGCTATGGTCAGCGCCGCCTGTGGGCGCTCTGGCAACCGCATACGTATTCACGCACACAGGCCTTGCTAGCAGAGTTTGCCCGGGTTTTCTATCGCGCGGATGAAGTCATCGTCACTGAGATTTACCGCGCCCGGGAGCCTGTGCAACCATTTTCTGCCCAGGCAGTGGCCAAGCAAATAGATCATCCTGCAGTGCGTTTCATCCCTACTCTGGAAGAAGCTACAGATTATCTGGAGCAGAATTTGCGCCCTGGGGATATCTTGCTTGTCCTTTCCGCCGGCGATGCCGATCGGGTGACGAGCGAATTGATGCGACGATTGGAAAAGACGGTGGACGGTGGATGATGGACGGTGGACGATGGACGGTGGACGGTGGACGATGGACGATGGACGGTGGACGGTGGAGGGTTCGTTACGTGCCTTTTTCGGCGAGCGCCTGCTCGAGAATGTGCTTCTGGCGCCCTATACCAGCGCGCGGATCGGCGGCCCGGCGGATTGGTTCCTGGTGGTGAAATCGGCCGATGAGCTGGAGCAAGCGGTGCGAGTGGCCTGGGAGGATGGTGTGCCGTTTACTTTGTTGGGCAGCGGATCGAATGTCCTGGTCAGTGATAAGGGCATTCGCGGGCTGGTGATCCTGAATCGGGCGAGCCATGTGCGCTTTTTCGAGGGCGAATCACCCAGGGTCTGGGCCGAATCGGGGGTCGGGCTGGGTCAGGTGGCGCAGCGAGCGGCGGCACACGGCTATGGTGGCCTGGAATGGGCCGCAACCGTCCCCGGCACGCTGGGCGGCGCAGTGTATGGGAATGCCGGTGCCTTTGGCGGCGAAATAGCCCGTTCCCTGGTGGTCGCCCATCTCCTGACCCCACAAGGGCGGGTGAGCTGGAGCGCTGAAGAAATGGGCTACGGATACCGCACCAGTCGCCTGAAGCGCAAGGAGGTTGAGGCAGTAATATTGGCCGCAGAATTGCGCCTGGAGCGCTCAACGCCTGAAGAAGCGCGCCGTTTGATCGCCGAATTCAGCCGGCGACGCAAAGCCACGCAACCCCCTGGCGCTAGTATGGGTTCGATGTTCAAGAATCCACCAGGGGATTACGCCGGACGGCTGATCGAAGCGGCTGGCCTGAAGGGGCTGCGCCTCGGGAATGTCGAGGTCAGCCCAATCCATGCCAATTTCTTTGTCAATCGTGGCGAGGCGCGCGCCGCGGATGTGCGAGCACTGATTGAGCAGGTGCGGGCAAAAGTGATGGACACATTTGGCGTGCAGCTGGAATTGGAAATCGAATTTCTCGGAGAATGGTAACCCTGGAGCGTGAAAATGGCGAAGATCCGCGTGCTGGTTTTGTTCGGTGGGCGTTCCGGTGAACATGAGATTTCTCTGATCTCTGCACGCTCGGTGTTGCGTGTGCTCGATCGGGAACGCTATGAGGTGCTCGAGGTGGGCATTACCCGTGAAGGCGAATGGCTGGGTGGGATGGACGCACTGGATGCCTTTGAAAAGGGCGAATGGTCGCGCCTGGAGCCGGTGACGATTTTCCCACAGCCAAGGCGCCGAGGCCTGTTTGCCCTGCGCGGCGATCGTTGGGTGAAGGTGAGCGATGTGGATGTAATCTTTCCTGTCCTGCATGGCACCTTTGGCGAGGATGGCACGCTCCAGGGATTGTTGGAAATGGCCGAAGTGGCCTATGTCGGCGCGGGAGTGGTCGGTTCGGCGGTCGGTATGGATAAGGGCGTGTTCAAGCATGTGATGCGGGCGCGGGGGATTCCGGTTGTGGATTGGCTGGTGGTGACGCGCCGCGAGATCGAAACACAGCTGGATGATGTGGTGCGCCGTGCCGAAGCCTTGAGCGGGTACCCGATCTTTACCAAGCCGGCCAATCTTGGTTCTTCGGTGGGCGTGACACGGTGCAAAAATCGCGCCGAGTTGATCCAGGGATTGGACGAGGCCGCCCGTTACGATCGTCGCATCCTGATCGAACATGGCATCCCCCAGGCGCGTGAGATTGAGGTGAGCGTCCTGGGAAACGATGAGCCACAGGCTTCGATCGCCGGCGAGATCATCCCCAGCCGCGAATTTTATTCGTATGAGGCCAAGTATCTGGATGGCACATCAGGCCTGCTCATCCCGGCGCCGATCAGCGATGAGCAGATGGCACGGGTGCAACGTCTGGCACTGGAAGCTTATCGTGCTGTGGATTGTGCCGGCATGGCGCGTGTGGATTTTCTGATGGATCGCCAAAGCGGCGCGATCTACCTCAATGAGATTAACACCATTCCCGGCTTTACTTCGATTAGTATGTACCCAAAACTCTGGGAAGCTAGCGGTTTACCGTATCCGCAGCTGGTGGATCGTTTGATCGAGCTGGCCCTGGAGCGTCAGGTGGAACGTCAACGCACGGAGCGTGTGTATCGGAGGTGAGATGAATCGCCGTTCCCGGCCTCGTTCAGAGCGATTGCACCGTCAACGGACTATGCCGCCGGTCACCTGGCGTGCTGAATGGGGGAAGCCGCTTCCGGCGCGTCCGCGCTCACGACGTTACCAAGCTACGGTGGGTAGCTTTGTGCGCGCCCCGCGTCAGTTTGCGCTCCCATCCTTCTCATGGGGGGCAGCTAGGCGTTCCTTCATGCTGGTAGGACTGGGAATTCTGGTTGCGGTGCTCTATCTGGTTCTGGGCACGCCTTATTTCCGTATCCAGCAACTGCAGATCGAAGGGGCTCAATGGGTCTCTCCTATCGAGATTGAGGCTGCGCTGGATGTCCAAGGACGGTTGTTCTTTACCCTTTCTTCTGCGCATTTGGAGAGGAATTTGCGGCAAGCTTTTCCGGAATTTGCTGCTGTGGATGTGTCTCTGGGATTTCCCAACCAAGTGCGGGTGCGCGTGCGCGAACGTCAGCCGCTCATTCGCTGGGAGCTGGATGGAGGCTATACCTGGATTGATGCCGAAGGGATTGCCCTGCGCCCGCGCGGGGATGCGCCAGACCTTTTGCGGGTACAGGCGCTGACCCCACCGCCTCCTCAGCCTGCACCTGCGGATGCGCTCACGCCGCCAGCCTACCTCTCGGTGGATATGGTAGAGGCATTGCGCCGATTGGCGACTTTCCTGCCTCCCGGCACCCCGATACTCTATGATGCGCACTATGGCTTCGGTTGGGATGATGGTCAGGGCGGACGGGTTTTCTTCGGTCAGACGGCGGCAGAAATGCCGGCGCGCGCCCAGGTCTATCTCTATCTGAGCCGTTCTCTGGCCGCACGCGGCATTCATCCGACTTTGATTGATCTGCGTTTCCCTGAGGCACCCTATTATCGTCTGGAGCCTGACGATGGATGAGATTATCGTAGGCATTGACGTTGGCACAACAAAAATCTGTACCCTGGTCGGGAGGGTGGAAGAGGAGGGGCAGATTCGCATCCTGGGGCTGGGGATCGAACCTTCTGCCGGCATGAAGAAAGGCGTGGTGGTTGATCTGGATGCCGCCTCGGCGGCCATTCGGCGCTCGGTGGAGAAGGCACAGCAGACATCCGGCCTGGAGATTGCCGCCGCGCTGGTCAGCCTGGCGGGTGGGAATGTCTCATCGGTCAACAGCCGCGGGTCGGTGGCCGTGCCGCATGGCGTCATCGAGGCGCAGGATATGGCGCGTGCCCTCGATCAGGCCCAGGCGATTGCCATTCCCCATGATCGTGAAATCGTGCATATCATCCAGCGCGATTTTATCGTGGATGGGCAGAGTGGCATCCGCTCACCCTTGGGAATGCACGGCTATCGCCTGGAAGTGGAAGCGCATATCATCACGGCTTCTGCCGCGACACTGGAGAATTTGCGCCAATGCGTGCGCGCAGCCGGCGTGGAGACGGTGCAGTTTGTGCTCAACCCTTTGGCTTCGGGGGAGGTAGTGCTCACCGAACAGGAGCGTCAGCTGGGAGCCGCTATCTGCGATATAGGCGGTGGTACCACTGACCTGGCAATCTATGTGGATGGGAATGTCTGGCACACGATGGTGCTGGCGGTGGGCGGCAATCACATCACCCAAGATATTGCTCATGGCCTGCGTTTGCCCTTTGCTCAGGCAGAAGAAGTCAAGATTCAACGCGGCCATGCTTGGAGGCAGGTGATAAGCACCGAAGAGTACTTTACCATTCGTCCTTTTGGTGAAGACCAGGATGTGCGTATTAGCCGTCAGGAACTGGCCTATATCATTCAGGCGCGCGTCGAGGAGATGTTTTTCCTGATTTTGCAGGAGATTAAGCGCTCTGGCTTCGATGGCCTGCTTCCGGCCGGCCTGGTGTTGACAGGCGGGAGCAGTGCCCTGCCGGGCATTCGTCAGCTAGCCGCTGAGGTGCTTGGAATGCCGGTGCGCATTGCAAAGCCGGAGAACTTGCTAGGTATGGCCGATCGTCTGAGTTCGCCGGCCTACTCAACGAGTGTAGGGTTGCTCCAATGGGCTGTTTCGATGCGTGCCCAGGAGCTAAGCCGACGGGCATTCCGTCCATCTCGGAAGGGAAATTTCAATTTCTGGGCATGGCTGAAGCGCTTGTTGCCATAAGGTCGCGCTCAGTAGATGATCACAGAAAGTTTCTGGCAAATCTTGGAGGAAGTTTTTCAACACAGGAGGTAAGAATGTCATCCAACACACCCGAAACCTTTGCACGCATCAAGGTCATTGGCGTTGGCGGAGGCGGTCAGAATGCCGTCAATCGCATGATTTCGAGTGGGATTCAAGGCGTGGAGTTCATCGCCGCGAATACAGATGCCCAGGCGCTCTCCCTCTCGAAAGCGCCAACCCGTATCCGTCTCGGCGAGAAGCTCACGCGCGGCCTAGGGGCCGGTGGCGATCCGGAGGTGGGCCGCAAGGCGGCGGAAGAGTCGGCGGATGAGCTTTATAACGTCTTGAAAGGGGCGGATATGGTCTTCATTACGGCGGGCATGGGCGGCGGCACCGGCACCGGGGCAGCTCCGGTAGTGGCGCAGGTAGCGAAAGAGTGCGGTGCGCTGACCATCGGCGTCGTCACGCGCCCGTTCACTTTTGAGGGAGCGCGCCGCATGCAGGCTGCCGAAGCCGGCATCAATCGCCTGAAGGAACATGCCCATACCTTGATCGTCATTCCGAACGACCGTCTGCTTCAGCTCGCTGATAAGCGCGTCAGCCTAGAAGATGCCTTCCGTATGGCGGATGATGTGCTCCATCAGGGCATCCAGGGCATTTCGGAACTCATCACCGTTCCTGGGCTGATCAACTTGGACTTTGCCGATGTGCGTGCCATCATGTCGGAGGGTGGGGCGGCGCTCATGGCGGTCGGGCGCGGTTCCGGCGAGGATCGGGCGCGCCTGGCGGCCGAACAGGCTATATCCAGCAAATTGCTGGATATTACGATTGACGGAGCGCGCGGGGTGCTCTTCAACATCACCGGTGGCCCAGACCTGACCCTCTTCGAGGTCAATCAGGCGGCGGCGATCATCCGCGAGACAACGCATCCGGATGTAAACATGATCTTCGGTGCGGTGATTGACCCGAACATGGGTGATGAAGTGCGCATTACGGTGATTGCCACGGGGTTCGAGCGCACCGGTCTTCCCCGGCGCTCGGTGGAGCGAGCGGCCACCAGTGGCTTTACCCGTGAAGCGCGCCCTGTGGTCGAAGTAGGCGCAGAAACTCGTCGTGCCTCATCTGTTGGCCTGCCACCGGCAAATAGCGACGATCTGGATATCCCTACATTCCTGCGCCATCGGCGGTAAGAACCCGGAGAGCCTTCCGTGCAGATCGGGGTGGCATACGATGCTCAATATCAGGCGGAGGTCGGCGGTAAGTAGTGCCAGGCCTGTTCTGTGCGCTTGCCGGTCACAGTCTGGTGCTATACCGCCGCCGTTTGCCTTTTCCCTTTTGGCAAGGCAGTATTTGCTCGGCCCTTCGCTTTTTCTAGCCTGGCCTGACAGGCTCAAACAATCTGGCGAAGGGGTGTTCAGGCTGTGCCTGGTAGCTTCACGAGGCAAAGGGGTGAAGATTGTTTGCGGCAGGCGGGTAGATAATTCTTTGGCTTTAATCTGAAGATCGCCGCGGCTCCTACGGTATTTGACACCTCATTCCACCCTGGGTATAATCTCCTCTTGCCCTGGAGAGGTGCCGGAGTGGTTGAACGGGACGGTCTCGAAAACCGTTGTGGTCCTCGTGGCCACCGTGGGTTCGAATCCCACCCTCTCCGCCTGTCCCGGACGCGTGCCGGCGTTCGGGCAGTTCTTTTCGCCCGCTCTTCTGGATGATCCTCCCTCCCTCGCCGTCCACCGTCCCTCTTCCACCGTCCACCGTCCCTCTATGGAACTTCGCCTTGCTTTAGCTCAGATCGCTCCTCGCCTCGGTGATCTCGAGGCGAATTTAGATTTGCACCTGCGGTATATTGAGCAGGCACGCCAGGGTAAGGCAAATCTGATCATCTTCCCGGAGCTTTCGCTTACCGGCTATGTGCTCCAGGACTTGGTTTCCTGGGTAGCACGCCGGCCAACGCCTGAGGATGCGTTCTTTCGCCCCCTCTTTCAGGCTAGCCAGGATTTGGATATCGCTTTCGGATTCGTGGATGAGGACGAGCACCATCGCTTCTATATTGCCGCTGCTTATCTTTCGGCCGGGAAAATCTTGCATATTCACCATAAAGTCTATCTGCCGACTTATGGTCTGTTTGATGAGGGCCGCTTTTTTGCTCCAGGGGGACGTGTACGTGCTTTCCATACCCGTTTTGGGCGCTTTGGGATGCTGATTTGCGAGGACTTCTGGCATGTTTCCCCGCCTTATCTGCTCTGGTTGGATGGGGCTGATCTGATGCTCTTTATGTCGGCATCACCGGGGCGCGGCGTGAGCGCCGATAACCGTTTCGCCTCGTCGCGCTGGGTAGAGACGGTCAATCAATCCTATGCCGGGCTATTCACCTGCTTTGTCGCTCACTGCAATCGCGTCGGCTACGAAGATGGACTGAATTTCTGGGGCGGTTCGACGGTTTTCGATCCGAATGGGGATCTGCTTACCCGTGCACCGTATCACGAAGAGGCGCTGACTATGGTCACCCTGGATTGGGGACAATTACGTCGCACACGTGCCCGCTTGCCGCTTTTGCGCGATGAACGCCCTTATCTGGTGCAACGTGAACTGGCGCGCTTGCTCTCGAAGGATGAGGAGCGAAAATGATTAACTTGGAGATCAACACCGATCTGGTGCGCAGAGTCCTGGTTGGTTTTATCCGTAGTGAAGTCAGCCGTGTTGGTTTCCGACGCGGTGTCATCAATCTCTCGGGCGGGTTGGATTCGGCGGTCTCCTGTTTCCTGGCCGTAGAGGCGTTGGGAGCGGAGAATGTCCTGGCCATTCGTCTACCATACGAGACTTCTTCGCCGGATTCTTTAGAAGATGCACAACGGGTCATTGATCAGCTTGGTATTCCCTCCTTGACCTTTGACATTACGCCGATGGCGAAGCCGTTGGTGGAGCGTTTCCCGGAAATGTCGCGCGTGCGCAGGGGGAATATCCTGGCGCGTCTGCGCATGATTGTGCTCTACGATCAGGCCGAAGCGTTTGGTGGATTGCCGATCGGCACCAGCAACAAGACCGAAATTCTGCTTGGCTACACTACGATTTTTGGTGATTCTGCCAGCGCCATCAATCCGATCGGCGATCTCTACAAAACCCAGGTGCGCCAGCTGGCACATGCCTTGGGGGTGCCCGAAGGCATCATCCGCAAGCCGCCTTCTGCCGATCTCTGGGTGGGACAGACCGATGAAGGGGAATTAGGTTTCACCTATGAGGAAGTTGATCGCCTCCTCTACTTACTGGTAGATGAACGTTACACGCCGCAGGAATGTATTGAAGCGGGATTTGATGCCGTTTTTGTCCAGCGGGTGGCAGAGCGGGTGCGGCGCTATCAGTTTAAGCGCGTATCACCCTTGATTGCGAAAGTGAGTCAACGCACGGTCAACTACGACTTTCTCTACCTGCGCGATTGGGGAACATGAGAATCGGCCTTCCTCCTGCACTTCGTCACCGCCGCTTTTTCTGGTTGTGGTTGGGGTTGTTGCTCTCCATCACCGGTTCCCAGATGCAGCTATGGGCGTTGTTCTGGCATGTGCGCCAGTTAAGCCCGAACCCGATCGCCGTCAGCGTCATCGGCGCAGCGCGGTTTACTCCCATTGTGCTCCTGTCACTCCTGGGAGGCGTGGTTGCAGACCGCTATTCGCGCCGCAAGGTGCTGTTTGCCACTCAGAGCACTTCGATGCTGGTGGCATTTGGATTGTGGGCGCTCACGGCATCTGGGAAACTTGAACTCTGGCATATTTACCTGCTGACCGCCATCCAGGCGATGACCATGGCTTTTGACACGCCGGCGCGACAATCGCTGGTGCCCAACCTGGTGCCTCCCCAAGACCTGCCCAGCGCATTCTCCCTCCAATCCATTGCCTTCAATACCGGTTCTATTCTCGGGCCGGCGCTTAGCGGCATGGTGATTGGTTATTGGGGACAGGAATACACCTATTTGTTGAATGCTGTTTCCTTCCTGGCTGTCCTGCTGGCACTCATCGGCATTGGTCCCCTCCCTCAACGCGCAGGGGGGCTAAGCGATTTCCGCTCTGCTTTGCTGGATGGGCGCGAAGGGATACGTTTCATCCGCCGCCAGCCGATCATCCTTTCCAGCATGATCCTGGACTTTTTTGCTACCTTTTTCTCATCAGCAAATACTCTGTTGCCCTACGTAGCTCGGGATATTTTGCATGTCAACGAGATCGCCTATGGCTGGCTAGCGGCCGCGCAATCCATCGGCGCGTTGATGGCCGGGCTGATCTTCTCGCAATTGCAACTGGTCAAAAAGCAGGGGCCACTGCTGGTTACCGCCGTGCTCATCTTTGGCCTGGCGACCATCTTTTTTGGCCTGGCCGATACGTTCCCATTGGTTTTTCTGGCGCTGGTCCTGCTTGGCGCTTCTGATTCGGTCAGCACGATTCTACGTAACACCATGCGCCAATTGCTCACCCCAGATGATCTGCGCGGACGCATGACCAGCATCAATCAGATTTTCTTCATTGGTGGACCGCAGCTAGGAGAAGTGGAGGCCGGCGCAGTTGCCCAGGCCTTTGGCGTGCCGTTCGCAATCCTGAGTGGAGGCATTGGCTGCATTTTGGCCACCCTGCTGGTGGTCAAAATCTGGCCGCAATTGCTTCACTATAATGGCGATGAGCCGCTAAGGGCAATAACCCATGCGCTTTGACATTTTTGTAGGACAGGCTTTCAGCCTGTCAGCTCACCGATAGAACCCATGCGCTTTGACATTTTTGCAGGACAGGCTTTCAGCCTGTCAGCTCACCGATAGAACCCATGCGCTTCGACATTTTTGCAGGACAGGCTTTCAGCCTGTCAGCTCACCGATAGAACCCATGCGCTTTGATGTTTTCACCCTTTTACCGGAGGTTTTCCCTGCTTACCTTGGGAGCAGCATTTTGCAACGGGCACAAGAGCGGGGGATTCTGGAGGTCCACCTGCACAATATTCGCGACTACACCCATGATCGCCATCGCACTACAGATGACCTGCCCTACGGCGGTGGCGGTGGGATGGTTATGAAGCCAGAGCCTATTTTCGAGGCGGTGGAGCATGTGCTAGGCCGCATCCAGCCGCCTCCTTGTCCAGTCATCTTGCTCACTCCCCAGGGACGGTTGTTTACGCAAAAGGTGGCCATTGAATTGGCCGCTTTTCCACGCCTGGCGCTGATTTGTGGACGGTATGAGGGGGTAGATGAGCGCGTGCGCGAGCACCTGGTGACGGATGAAATCTCCATTGGTGATTATGTGCTTACGGGCGGTGAGCTGGCTGCCCTGGTCATTATTGATGCGGTCACTCGGCTGCTCCCCGGTGCTTTGGGCGATGCCGATGGGGCCTGGGATGATTCCCATGCCAGCGGTTTGCTGGAATATCCTCACTACACGCGGCCGGCCGAATTCCGCGGCTGGCGCGTGCCGCAGGTCTTACTTTCTGGCAATCATGCCGAAATTGCACGCTGGCGTCGCCGAGAAGCCTTGCGACGCACCCTTCTGCGCCGCCCCGATCTCCTGGATTCCGCTCCGTTGAGTGAGAGCGATAAGCAGATTCTTGCGGAGCTACAAAAAGAAATTGCCCGGCAGAAGAGCACCGGCAACCAATAATCAACAGCTGATACCTAACCACCCTACGGAGGTCTCATGTCCCGCTTCTCTTACACCAAGATTTTCCTGCTCGGTTTTGGCTTTTTCGGCGTCAGCGTGGTCTGGGGAGTGTATAACGCCTTTGTGCCCATTTTCTTGGCGGAGCGTTTCCACCTAGCTCCGGCAGTGATCGGCTTCTTCATGACCCTAGATAACATCGCCGCCCTCTTCATCCAACCACCGGTAGGCGCCTGGTCGGATCGCCTGCGCACGCCGCTGGGCCGACGCCTGCCCTTCTTGCTCATCGGCGCGCCGATCTCGGCCATTGCTTTTGGGTTGATCCCGCTTGCTGCGGCCCTGCCTTTCTTTGTCGCCTGCACCTCCACTTTGCTTTTGAGCATGGCTTTCTGGCGCACTCCGGTGGTCGCCCTAATGCCCGATATCACCCCCTCTCAATATCGTTCTCAGGCAAACGGAATCGTCAATTTCATGGGAGGCGTGGGGGCTATCCTTTCGTTCCTGGCGGGAGGCGCCCTCTATCGTTTGAATCCAAGTTACCCGTTTTGGATGGGCTCTGCGCTGGTCATCCTGGCTTTGCTGCTGGTCTTGTTTTTCATTCGTGAACCGGAAGAGATCGAGGCCTCGGAGCATCAACCAGGGATGTTGGAGAGTTTGTGCGAGGTGATGCGGGATAAGGATAAAAGCGCCTTGCGTCTCTTCCTGGCGATTTTCTTCTGGTTCCTCGGTTTTACCGCCATCGAGGCCTTTTTCACGCTCTATGCCAAGAATCACCTTGGCCTACACGAGGCAGATGGCAGTCGTCTATTGGGGCATCTTTCCCTGTTCTTTGTCCTGTTTGCGCTTGTTTCGGGATTTATGGGGGGAAAATTTGGACGGCGACGCACCATCAGCCTGGGCTTGCTGCTGCTCGTCGGCGTGATCTCCACCATTTACTTCTTCCCCCCGGCGGTTCTCACACAGACCCTGGGCAAGCTGCCCGTCTTGGGCACCATCCCTGTCCTGAGCTTACTTCTGATGTTGGCCGGGATCGGCTGGGCCTTGATTAACATCAATTCCCTGCCGATGGTGGTGGATTTGACCAGCGCCTCCCGCATCGGCACTTATACCGGGCTGTACTATCTCTTTTCCACCCTCTCGGCGATTGCCGGGCCGAACGTAAACGGCTTGGCCATTCAACTGATGAACCGCAACTACAACGTGATCATGCTCCTGGCGCCCTTTTTCATGCTGGTTGCGCTCTGGTTGATGTGGGGAGTGCGGCGTGGGGAAGCCAAAGTGATGAAGGCAGCCTATGCGCGCTGAGGTGGTTTCGATTCATATCACCCCGGAAGCCGGCGGTGGGATGCAGGAGGTGCCATGTGTAGAGGCAGTCGCCGGCCAGGGACTGAAAGGTGATCGTTATTACCTGAAGCGAGGCACCTATTCTGACAAAGATGACGGTTCGCGTCAGGTGACCCTGATCGAGGTTGAGGCGCTTGAGGCACTGCCGTCCGCCGTCCATTATCCGCCGTCTGCCGTCCGCCGTCCGCCGTCTAATATGAACATTCGGCTCTGGCTCTTCTTCTTTGCCATCTTCCTTTCGGCCTGCGCTCCCTCTTTTGATGATTGTGCCCGGGCGCGCGTGCGTTGCGTTGTGCTCTTATCCCACCCCTGGGAAGAAGGTGCCTTGCGCGCCCAGGCCTGGCAGGCAATGATGAACGCGCAAAAGCGAGGCGATGTGCAGGCGGTCTGGCGAGTGGAGGTCGGAGATGCACGTGACCGTGAGCGTGAGGTGCGCTGGATGGCTGAGCGGGGCGTGGATGTCATCCTTACCATCGGAACAGACTGGGACGAAGCACTTCAGAGCGTTGCGCAGGTCTATCCGTCCCGGCGTTTCGTCGGAATTGATCAGCGCCCTCCCGATTCGCCTTTGCCCAACCTGACCGTGATCGTTATCCCCTATGACCAGCTGGGCTTTCTGGCCGGCGCGCTGGCGGCACGCGTGACTCAGACCCGGCGAGTAGCTGCCATCTGCGAAGCGGAGTCCATTGCGGAGATGCGCCAAGCCTGTGATGGATTTGTGCGAGGGGTTTCGTTCACCGCCCGGAATGTGTTTGTCTATCGGCGCCACCGCGAGGGAAGCCGCGATCTGCTTTTTCAGGATGAGAAATGGGGACGTGAGACCGCGCGTGACCTTATTCAGCAGGGCGCAGATGTGATTTTTGCCATCGGCGGAAAAACGGCTCAAGCGGCCCTGAACGAGGCCGCCATGGATAAGGTGCTGGTTATCGGTGGGGGAGAAGACTTGTATGAGGAATTCCCTGCGCTGCGCTCACACTGGCTTGGGGCGCCGCTGCCGGAAGTTCAAAGCGTCTTGGAGGGACTTTTGGCCACATCCCTGCAGAATTGGCCGACGCAGCTGCCGGGGCGTGTTAGCTGGGCGGCCTTTCGCGGCGCGGGGGCTTCTTTGCCCCTATCCCTGCGCGCCGATCTGGACCTTCTGCGCCTGCAATTGGAGGCGGGGACGCTTCGTAGCGGTGTTGCTCCTTAACATCCTGTAGCGCTTTTTTCAACGCCCGCAATTCTTCTGTGCTTATCAAGCGCCATTCGCCCGGCTGGAGTCCCGCCAAAGTCAAAGGTCCGATGGCGATGCGTACTAGACGCAGTGTAGGCAGGCCAACAGCGGCGGTCATGTGACGAATCTGGCGCTTTTTCCCTTCGCGTAGACGAATTTCTAGCCAGCTAGTCGGCCCGTGAGGGGTGACCGGCTTCGGGCGTGGCGGAAGCTCAGGTTCGGGGATGACGCGCACGTCCGCCGGCCGAGTGCGATAGCCCCGGATCAGCACTCCGTTGCGGAGGGTCTCCAATGCTTCTTCGCTAGGGATACCTTCAACCTGGACGTAGTAGGTTTTGGGCAGGTGGTGATCTGGATGGGTCAGGCGGTGAATCAGGTCACCGTCATCGGTGAGCAGGAGCAATCCCTCCGATTCTCGATCCAGTCGCCCGGCCGCGTAAACATTTGGGATAGGAATACATTCTTTCAAAGTCGGGTGACCTGTCCCTTCATCGGTGAAGGACGAGAGCATTCCGTAAGGTTTATAGAAAAGCAGGGTTGGCATTAGCGTTTCCAGCGGGCGAGCAGGTTGAGGACCACCGTGAGAATCACGGATAGCAGGAGCGATGTGGCCAGCGGAAAGTAGAAGGTAAAGTTTTTCCCTTGGATATGAATATCACCCGGCAGTCGTCCTAGAGGAAGGTGGAGGCGGCCAAAAAGGTAAAAGCCACCAGCCAGGACGATGAGAAAAACTCCGGCGATGAAGAGGAAACGCGCAAGGTTATCGAACATGGCACCTCCGTTGGTCTGCTGTTCTGTGGTAAAAGTGTAACGGCATAATGTAAGAGGAGCATAAAACGCGGCGGATAAACGAGCAGGCGGTCTACTGCCATGGCCGGCGGATTTGCCGTCAGGCTCGCAAGCGTTATCCGATCATCATCCCAGGATGTTTTATGGAGCAAATGATCTCTTCTCTTCAACAGACTTTTCATTCACTTTTCGGCGACGCGCCGGCGTTCCTGGTGCGGGCGCCGGGCCGGGTGAATTTGATCGGCGAGCACACAGATTATAACGGAGGGTATGTGCTTCCGATGGCGCTGGAGCATTCGGTCTGGATTGCTCTGCGCCCGCGTGCGGATGGGATGGTGCGCCTGTATTCGGTCGAGTTCCAGGAATGGGTCACGTTCTCTCTCTCCCGCCTGGAACGGGAAAAGGGTTGGGGAGAATATCCCAAAGGGGTGGCATGGGCATTGCAGGAAGCAGGGTATGCCCTCAAAGGCTGGGAAGGGGTGCTGCACAGTCAGGTTCCGATCGGAGCTGGCCTCTCTTCTTCTGCCGCGTTGGAAATAGCGAGCGCTCGAGCCTTTGCGGCGACCTCTTCTCTGCCCTGGGATGGGAGAGAAATGGCGTTCCTTTGCCAGAAGGCCGAGAATGAATGGGTTGGCGTGCCGTGTGGCATCATGGATCAGATGGCAAGCGCCCTATCGAGACGTGACCATGCCCTTTTCCTGGATTGCCGCTCCCTGGAAATTCGCCATGTGCCTTTTCCATCCCAGATGACGATCGTCGTGATGGATACTGCGACGCGACGCGAACTGGTCAACTCAGCGTACAATGAACGGCGCAGACAATGCGAGAGGGCGGCGCAGCGACTGGGAGTCCCCTCACTGCGCCATCTTTCCCTGAGCGCGCTGGAAGAACGGGCTTCTGCCGTTCATCTGGAGGAGGTCCTGTATCGTCGGGCGCGCCATGTTGTTTCTGAAAATGAACGTGTTCTGGCCGCCGTGCAGGCTTTGGAGCGGGGCAATGCCCCGGCCTTGGGAGCATTGTTGGATGAAAGCCACCGCAGCCTGGATCAAGACTTTGAAGTCACCAACCAGGCCTTGAATGAGATAGTGGCCTCGGCGCGAACTCATCCGGCCTGCTATGGTGCCCGCATGACCGGGGCGGGTTTTGGCGGATGTGCGTTGGCATTGGTCAGACAGGATGGCCTGGAAGATTTCATGTGTTTTGTGGCAGAAGACTATCTGCGTCGCAGCGGCTATCAGGCGCGTTTGTATTCTTCGTATCCAGCACCAGGGGTTGAGTGTTTTCCTATCCGAGCATGATGCTATCGGGAAGAAACTCTCAGAAGTGAGAATCCTGGGAATGCGGACGTCCCTTCCGCCAGCGGTGCTTTGGTTAGTAGCAACGTATCAGCATCCGAGACGGATGCGCTCCCAGCCATCAGCATCCGAGACGGATGCGCTCCCAGGTGTGTAGCTGCCTAAAGTCGGAACAAAAAAACAAAAATGGACGAGGCACTAGTGCAGGGTGGCATCCGCTCGCCCCTCACCAGGTAAGGCAAGTAGTTACCTAGAACGTATGACAAACGAAACTGGTATCCGGCAGAAGAGCGTAGGATAATGTATGCAGGGATTTCCCCTGCTGATTTTGCTTTTCTAGGAGGCTTTTATGGCACGTGTTACTCGTGAAGATGCGCTTGAATATCATCGCTTGAAGGGAAAGCCGGGCAAATTGGCTATTATCCCCACCAAGCCGATGGATACCCAGCGCGATTTAAGCCTAGCTTATTCGCCGGGAGTCGCTGAGCCGGTGCTGGAGATCGAAAAGGATCCGAATTTGGCCTATGAATATACCGCCAAAGGCAATCTGGTGGCGGTTGTCTCTAACGGCACAGCTATTCTGGGGCTTGGCGATCGCGGTGCCTTGGCCAGCAAACCCGTGATGGAAGGGAAGGCTGTTCTCTTTAAGAAATTTGCCGATGTAGATGTGTTCGATATTGAGGTCAATACCCACGATCCCGATGAAGTGATTCGGGTAGTGGCGGCGATTGCTCCCACCTTCGGCGGGATTAACCTAGAAGACATCAAAGCACCCGAATGCTTCTACATCGAAGAGACGCTCAAGTCCATGTTGGATATTCCTGTCTTCCACGACGATCAACATGGCACGGCGATCATTTCCGCGGCAGCGCTGGCCAATGCGCTGGAACTGGTGGGAAAGCGTCACGATGAAATTCGCATGGTGATCTCCGGCGCCGGCGCTTCGGCTATTTCCTGTGCCGAGCTGGCTATTCGTTGGGGAGTCAAGCGGGAAAATATCATCCTCGTAGATAGCAAAGGGGTGGTCTATAAGGGTCGCAAGGAGGGCATGAACCCGTATAAGGAGCGCTTTGCGGTGGAGACCGATGCGCGCACGCTGGCCGAGGCAGTGCGCGGCGCAGATGTGTTTTACGGCCTTTCGGTGGCGAATGTGCTCACGCCCGAAATGGTCAAGAGCATGGCCGAACGCCCGATCATCTTTGCCATGGCCAATCCAGACCCTGAAATCCGTCCCGAATTGGCGCGGGAAGCGCGGCCGGATGCCATCATTGCTACCGGGCGTTCCGATTATCCGAATCAGGTCAATAACGTGCTGGGCTTCCCCTTCATCTTTCGCGGTGCGTTGGATGTGCGGGCACGCGCGATCAACGAAGAGATGAAGATGGCCGCCTCGCGTGCCTTGGCAGCCCTGGCGAAAGAAGATGTGCCCGATTCCGTGCTCCGCGCCTATGGTCTGGAAAGCCTGAAGTTCGGACCGGATTACATTATCCCGAAGCCGCTTGATCCACGCGTTTTGCTCTGGGAGGCCCCGGCTGTGGCCCAAGCGGCAATGGAGAGCGGCGTGGCGCGTAAGAAGATAGACATTGACGAGTATCGTGAGCAATTGGCCTACCGCCTGGGCAAGGGCGAACAGGTGCGCTACTTCATCATGAACAAGGCGCGTGCCAGCGGCGGCAAGAAGCGCATCGCCTTCGCCGAGGGTGAAGAGAACAAGGTGATCCGCGCAGCCGCCATCATCAGGGACGAGGGCATCGGCATTCCGGTGCTGATCGGACGAAAGTCGATCATCGAGGAGAAAATCAAATCTCTGGGACTGGATTGTTGCCCTGAGATCGTTGAACCATCCCAATTCTCCCGCCTGGAAGCCTATGCCCAGGCCTATTATGAGCTGCGCCAGCGGAAAGGGGTCACGTTGGAGATGGCGCGCAAGCGTGTGCGTGAGGCGAATGTCTTCGGCGCGATGATGGTGAAAATGGGCGATGCCGATGCGTTTGTCAGTGGGCTGACCTATGAGTACCCGGAAGTCATTCGCCCGGCGCTCCAGATTCACCACACCATGCCGGGGGCCAGCCGCGCCGCTGGCGTTTACCTGATGATCGTGGACGATCGTGTCTACTTCTTCACCGATGCCACCGTCAACATCGAACCGAGCAGTGAGGACCTGGCCGAAATTGCCTGCCTGGTGGCCGATTTTGCCCGTCAATTGGAAGTGGAGCCGCGCGTTGCCTTTCTCTCCTTCTCCAACTTTGGCTCCACGCCGCATCCGCTTTCAGAGAAGGTGCGCCGCGCCGTCGAGCTGGTCAAAGCGCGCCGCCCAGACCTGATGGTGGATGGGGAAATGCAGGCCGATACCGCGGTCGTGCCTTCGATCATCGAGGAGCGTTATCCTTTCAGCGCGGTCAAGGATGCAAATGTGCTCGTCTTCCCCTCGCTTGAATCGGCCAACATTGCCTATAAGCTGCTGGCTCGCCTGGGCAAAGCCAAGGCGATCGGTCCAATCCTGCTGGGCATCGGCGCACCGATCCACGTTATGCAGACCGGTGACGATGTGAATGACATTGTCCAAATTGCCGCAGTGGCGGTGATGGATGCGATGAGCCGCGAGAAGAGATAGATGGGAATATGGACTGAGATAGGCATCAGGGATGGAGAGGCTCCATCCCTGATTGTTTTGTTCACTAGAATCCATGATCTCTACCAGGCACACTCCCCACAGGTATTAACCCCTGCCGATTTGCCCACATATTTATACATCGTCACATTTGTGAAGGGTTCCCCCAGGATGCCATCGTGAATTGCCCAGGAGCGCAGGCGGATGCTGTTGGCCGCTTGCCGACGACGGAAGGGCGAGCCATCCAGCAAGGGAAGCAGATCTCCGCCAGGAGAAAAGCCGGCTTGAATGCGTTCCATCAGCTTTCGCCCTTGCTGATAGGCGAAACCATAGCGCTCAAAGATCACGGCATTGTGATAGTAGAGCGGCTCCACGAAGTAGATTTCCTGCCCCAGGCTGCGGATGAAACGCTCGAAGGCTTCGATTGCCTGTCCCAGGAGACGCAGGCCACGACGCACCTGGCCAGGTGCCAGGCCGGCCTCCAGGGCTGCTCTTTCCGCTTCCAGGTTGCGGCGCAGAATGCCGAAGCGGGTCGGGGTGCCATCGGGCATACGGTCAACGTCGAAACGAGGCGAGTTGGGGTCATTGAGGATATAGAGCAGGACGTGAATTTGCCCGTTGATGGTATCGCTCAGATGGGCGAAGAGGATCGGGTCGGGGAAGCCAGGCTCGTGATAGAGCGCCATTTCCACGTCGCTGCTGCCGGGCGAAAAACGGAAGCGCAAAAATTGCCGGATGCGTTGGGAATCCGGCGCCGGGAGCCGAAAGCGCTCGAAAAGCACCTCCGGAACAGCGCGAAGGTAGATGCGGCACTTCTCTTCTTCGGGCAAAAGGTTGAGGCTCCCAATGGTGAAGGGCACGGCTCCCCCTCAGCGGATGCGGAATTCGCGCTCTTCGTCTCGTCGCCGATCGCGTTCGGCGATGGTTTCACGCTTATCGTGGGCGCGTTTGCCGCGCGCCAGGGCAATTTCGACCTTCAAGCGACCATTTTTCAGGTAGGCGCGCGTCGGGATAATGGTCATTCCCTTTTGGCGCACCTTGTTCCATAGTTCCAGGATTTCCTTCTTGTGGAGGAGCAGACGGCGCGGGCGGCGCGGGTCATGATTGAAGCGGCTGGCCGCCTCGTAGGGGGCGATATAGGCGTCAATCAGCCAGGCGCCATCCGGCTCGACGCGCACAAAGGCCTCGCTCAGGCTCATTTGCCCGGCGCGCGCCGCTTTGATTTCGCTCCCTTGCAGGGCGATCCCGGCCTCGTAGCGTTCCAGGATAAAGTATTCAAAATTGGCTTTGCGATTGGTGGCAACCGTCTTTTCACTCATCACGGCGATTGTATCATAGAGTTCCCTGCAAAAACTCGCCACAGAGAAAGAGTTTCTTCATTGCTTAACTTCCTGTACTCAGCGCTCTCGGCGGTAAAACGACCTTTTTGTAGTAGAGTCCTCCCATTCAGTTGACTCCCCAATGCCAGAAGGCCGCGATCGCCAGCAAGATTTGTCCCAGGTGATAAAGGATCATCGTCCACAGCCGCCCATGAGGCAGCGGTGTGACGAAGCGATCCCAGGCCAGGAGAATATCGGAAAAATAGAAGAGGACAGCGCCGCCGGAAAGGGCTAGCGCAGCTGCCGTGCTCCAATCGCGGCGGAAAAGTGTCATCAGCGCCGAAAGGAGCATCAGGCTCAGGACCAGGCCATAGGCGTAAACCGGCGCAATCAGATTCCCCAGCTCATGTTCGAGCAACCCTGCCGCAATGCGGCGTAACAGGCGTGCTGCGCTCATCGCTAGCAAGATGGCCATAGGCAGGCTCCAAAAAAGTGGGACTTCTCCCAATGGGGTATTGAACCCTACCAGGTAACAGAGATGTGCCAGGAAAAAGGTGGTCAGTCCGCTGAGGAAGCCGCGCACGGAGAGCAAAGCCACATCGCCGAGCAGGGAAAAGAGCAATCCTGCTGCGAACCAGGCACCCCCACCCTGAAGCGGCACGCGGCCGATGAACCAAAGGAGCAGGAGGAGCAAAGTCAATGGCTTGGCGAGGCGTTCCAAGCGCTTTTCATCCCTGGCTACGGCATACCAATCGGCCAGGGCCGTGCTGAAGGATAGACCCAACCAGATGTCATTCATGAGCGCTCCTTTTTGAGCTTGTAACCCAACCGTCGCAGCGCGTCCGCATCGTTGCGCCAGTTTGGCAGCGTCTTTACCCGCAGTTCCAAGAAGACTTTGCGGCCGCTCATGGCTTCAATTTCCCGTCTGGCATCCGTGCCGATACGTTTGAGCATTTGTCCCCCTTGCCCGATGACGATTCCCTTTTGGGATTCGCGCTCGACGAAGAGCGTGGCGCGGATGTAGGCGCCGTTTTCGCCCCGTTCGATATATTCGTCAATGCGCACGGCCAGGGCGTGAGGTACCTCCTCACGCAGGTGGAGCAGTGCCGCTTCGCGAATCAGCTCGGCGGCAATCTCGCGCTCATATAAGTCGGTGATTTGATCTTCCGGGTAGAGCGCTTCTTGCAGTGGCAAAGCCTGGAGGAGCGCCTGAAGCAATTCATCGCCTCCATCGCCGCGCATGGCGGAGAGAAAGATGGCTTGCCGGTGATGGATCAGCTCCCGATATGGCGCAGCGTGACTTTCCCAGGCTTCGGTCGGGAGCAAATCGCATTTGTTCAGGCCGAGGATGACAGGAATTTGGGGAGCGAATTCCTGAATGCGTTGAACGATCAGCTGCTCCTCTTTCCCCGGCGGCAGAGAAAGGTCAACCAGGAACAGGATCACATCTACCTCGTCCAGGATTTCGCTGGCTTCCTGATTGAGGAATTCTCCCAACTTATGACGTGGTAGGTGAATACCCGGCGTATCCACGAAGATCAGCTGCGCATTGGGCAGGGTCAGGATGCCAAGCTGACGTCGGCGGGTAGTTTGAGGACGCGGGGAGACCGGGGCCACTTTTTGCCCCAGCAGGGAATTGAGCAATGTGGATTTGCCTACGTTAGGGCGGCCAACAATGGCGATAAAACCGGAATGGTATTCGTTAGTCATAGGAATTATGATTCTACTGCAAAAAGGCCTGTTTACCACAGAGTGCACAGAGTAGAAAAGCCCTACCTCTTGACGAAATGCGATTAGTTTGTTAATGTGATCTCTGGTAGTTGCTTGAGTATTCACAACTCTAAGTATCTACCAGAGGGCGGTTTTGCTCAAGGGCAGAACCGCCCCAAATTTTGTCTAAACTCGAGATAACATCCTATGGGAATTATACTCACCTGAGTTAGATGAAGCAAGGCGGGGGCTAACGGCCTGTGCTTCACCTGCGCAGCGAGCGAAGCGATCGGCTATTTGTCACTTGATTCGAACGGCAAGCTGTGTACCTCGGTTGTTATAACCTAGGTAGTCATACTTGATGTTATGGGCAACAACGAATTCGTTGAAAGCTTTGAACTCCCCTTCTTGCCAGCCTGGGTAGTTAAAAAATTCATCAAAGTAAATGAGCGTGCCGGGCTGAATGCGATCGGCAAAATGCTCAAAAACTGTTCTGGTCGAGCTGTATAGATCACAATCAATGAACAGGAAATCCGCCTTACCGGAATTCTCGGCAAGAAACAAAGGTAGGCTATCGGCAAACCAACCTTTGTGCAACCTAACATTGGCAGCTACTTTAGGCACGGGTTGTTTGAAGGCGCCTTTTGGGAGCATCGCCCCCCAATCTTCTGGCAATCCTTCAAATGAGTCAAAGCCGTGCAAGATGCGATGGGGCAAGAGTTTAGCCAAGAAGTTGATGCTTTTCCCCCCAGCTACGCCAAATTCACAGATCAACCCATGTACTCAATCAAGCTATAGCGGTTATCAAAAGAAACGACATTGGGCAAATTCTCTTCGATATAGGCAACAGATTGTTGCAAGGCAAGTTTCTGACGCGCGCGCAGGATATTCTTGCTCTCTGCCTCAAGTACATCGGCAAGCAGGCTGTTGAAAGCACGCTTGATCAAAACGCGGAAGAAGTTCTTTCTGCCCATACGTGACTCTCCTAAGCCAAAAGAATGTTTCGAAGCGATTGCCTCTCCCGATAAGCTGATATGGCCGGAAGAAGAAAAGAACTGTGAAGGGATTTAGCACCAGATTTCAGCCGGTCATAGATGGTGGCAACATGCTTGCCAAACAGGACCTGGCATTACACATTGCCGATAGTACCCAGATGCGCCTCGATCCAAAAACGCCGATTTTCCATGCCCTTCCGCATTTTACCGCAGAAATGAAGGCCTTGCGTGCTCCGTTGGAAATTGTGTAAAATACAAGTGTGGACACGCAAGAGAGCTATCACGTAACTGTGGCTCGAATCGCTTACCGCCTCGCCCAAGAGGTCTTGCCGCGTTACTCCTACCCTAAAAGCCCTCATCGCTACACCCTGCCCCAATTGGCCGCCTGTGTGCTGCTGATGTCCTACCTCAAGCCCAGCTAGCGGGATATGGAGGAGTGGCTGTTGGCTAAGGACGAAGTCTGCGCCGTGCTGGAGTCGAAGCGTGCGCCAAATTACAGCACCCTCTCGCGCTCATAAGCGTCTGCTGCGCATGGAAGTGCTGGACCAGATGCGGCGCAAGTTGCTGGACGAGATAGGGAAAGTCCTGTTTTCAGAGGCTCCTCTCTTTCTCCAACATCGGAGGCTCCCAAGCATGAGATTCTGGCGTTATTTGGGTGTTATCCTGTTCGCCTTGCTAGGAGGGGCTCTGACCTTGCTGAGTGTGGGGGGCGCACTGGCAACTTGGCAACAAACTTACGAAGCAGGGTGGATTTTTCTCTTTGGCCTCCCGCTAGCCGCTATCTTTCTGGGAATTTCTTGGGCACTGGGGAGCCGACGGCGCGTTCGTGTGGTGGCGGGAGTGTTGGTAACTGTTGCGGCCTTGTTCTACGAATTCCTCTTTGTTTCGCTTGCTGTTGGCGGTTCGTGGGCTGCAATTAACTCGCCAAGTTTGCTTGCAGGCCTCGCTCTTCTTCCCGCAGTGTGGGTTTGGCCTATCCCTCTCCTTTTCATTCTCATAGGTGGGTGGTTGTTGTGGAAGCAAAAAATACCTCTGGCTTCGTTTTTGATGTCTGCTATTGCTTTGATCGGCTCATTGGGGTGGCTGGCTTTTGAGGCTATATTGCTGTTTGAGAGGTTTGAGCAGATGCGTGCTTCGTCCGTGATTGGCCGCTCAGAACAATTCGCTCAGCAGCCCTCCATTCTAGAATTAATTGCTACCCTGAATGGTGGGGCAGTAGGCTTCTCTAGCCTCTTCTTTCTGTTGCCGGTCATGTTTGCGATCTTTTTTGCTATCCGGGGGATAAAACGCTGATGCAGAGAGGCCGGTAGCCAAAGTAAATATAGCAAGATGCCGGGGGCAATACCTCTGGCCCGAATTGGGGAGAGACAGCGGCTCACCCCGTGATGGGGCCTGTTTGCGATGGGGAGTTTCATGTTGCTCACCTCATCTGTTTGGCACGCCGGCCGCACTGGTTCAAATGGTGCTGAGCAGTTTTGCCGAATCGGGAATGGCGGCTCAGCCCTCCTGGCTGGCTGGGTTGTTGGTGGTTTAGTGCACTGATCCATCATCTCCTGTTATAATCGGGGGAACACGGCGATGGAGTCCGCCTTTAATTGCCGCGTGCTGATGACTCCTACCACCACACCACTTTCTAAGGAGTCTCAGCAGTGAGCAAGTTGCTTCTAATTGGCACAGGCGGTTTTGTTGGTTCCATCCTGCGGTATCTGGTCAGTGGCTATATCCAGCAAATGAGGAGGCCATTTCCCAGGCATGGGCAGCGCACAAGAGTTTCGCCTCCTGCCAGGGACCTGCGACCATTTGCAAGCCGATCGGCAAGCCGGCAAGGTCTTTGCCGCAAGGAAGGGAGATGGCCGGTAGACCGGTCAGGTTGAAGGGAGCAGTGAAGCGGGTCATCTTTGGAGCATAGGCCGCCGAATCTAGTCCCTCAATCGGCGCGGCTGTGGTAGCAGTGGTGGGCAGGAGCAGCAAGTCAAACTGTTGGAAAAAGAGTTCAAAGTAACGGCGGGCTTCGCTCTGGGTGCGCCGGGCCAGCACGTAATCTATCGCAGAGGTGGCCCGCCCACGCTCCAAACGTTGACGCACATCCTCGCCGAACCATTGCGGATGCTCAGCCAGGCGCTCACGGTGAACAGCGGCGGCATCCGTTACCACCATCAAGCCGTTCGCCTGAGCCGCAGCAGGGAGTATTGTGACCTCTTTCTCCTCCACCGCCGCCCCCAGAGATTGAAGGAGTTCGGCTGCTCGGCGTATTTGCTCCAACACCAACGGATCGGCCTCGGCGATGTATTCCCCAACCGCCAAGGCAACCCGCCACCCCTTCACCCCTCCTTCCAGCGCGGAAAAGGCATCCTCGAGCGGCACATCCTGCGAAGAGGGGTCTTGGGCATCGTAACCGGCCAGCAGTTGATACAGGAAAGCGGCATCCGCAACGGTGCGCGTCAATATGCCCACGTGATCCAGATTCCAGGAAAGCGGCAGAACACCACGCGTGCTGATGCGACCGAAGCTCGGTTTGAAGCCCACTACGCCACAAAGCGAGGCAGGAATGCGCACCGAACCGCCGGTATCGGTGCCGAGTGCGGCCGGTGCCAGCCCGGCTGCAACCGCAACCGCACTGCCACTGGAGGAACCTCCCGTAATCCTTTGGGGATCATGCGGATTGCGCGCCGGGCCGTGATGCGGATTGATGCCGGTGATTCCCAAAGCAATTTCGTGGGTGTGCGTCTTCCCCAAAATGGTGGCGCCGGCCTCCTTCAAACGTCGCACCACTTCGGCATCCTTCTGCGCCGGCTGAGCACCGAAAAAGCGCGGTGAACCGGCGGTGGTAGGTAGGCCGGCTACATCTATCAAATCTTTGATTGCCAACGGCACACCGGCCAGCGGAGTTTCCGGCGCAGGGAATTCCTGCGGCGGCTCGGCCAAGCGCAGAAAGGCATTCAGGCGGGGATTTTCAGCTTCGCTGCGCCGACGAAAGGCCCAGAAAAGCTCTGCCGCCGTCCATTCACGACGACGAACACCTGCAATGGCTTCGAGTAAAGTGGATGGGAACATAGCGATCTCCAAAATGCGGAATCTCTTTTAGACTTCTGAAGCCTTTAGGACTTCGGAACTCTGAAAAGCCGAAGGGGAAACAAACGCAGCTCCGGGACGCGCAGGAGCCAGAGGAAACAAAGGTAGATTAAGCCACCAGTCAGGACACCGCCTAGAGCGGGCAAAACGGCCGAGGTCCCTCCCGGAAGCGTGCGCAGCGCTATGGTCAGCACCAAGCTCATGAGCAGGGTCGCGCTCAGGGCCTGGACCAGGCCGATGGCGAGGCGTCTCCCTTCAATTCCATCTAAGCGTTTCCGCATCAACCAGAGCAAGGTGCCGGCTTCCAGGAGGGTCGCCAGAGAATTGGCCAGCGCCAATCCACCATGCGGCATCCAGCCTAACCCTGCGAAAAGGCGGGAAAAAAGCACGCTGAAGAGGATGTTCAGGCTCATGGCTGCCGCCCCTACCTCGACCGGGGTGCGAGTATCCTGCATAGCATAGAATGCACGCGCCAAGACTTCAAGCAACGAATGGGCCGGCAGTCCCAGGGCATACCAGAGCAATGCCCAAGCGACTAACTGCGTGGAATGATAGGTGAATTCACCGCGCTGATAGAGAAAGCGGATGAGCGGAAAACGCAAGACGATCAGGCCGGCCGCGGCAGGCAAAGCCAGGAAAAGCACAACCCGCAAAGCCTGAACCAGGGTCGTACGAAGCTCGGAAAGATGCCCCAGCGCATAATGCGTCGAAAGCGTGGGCAGGATGACGGTAGCCAGCGATTGGGCAATGGCGATCTCGGCCATGAGCATCAGTGCGAAGGCATATTCGATGCCGGTGATGCTCCCTTCCGCCATGCGCGAGGCCAACCAGATATTCACCCAGAAATTGATCTGGACAATGGCCACCCCAAACAGGCGCGGCGTCATGCGGTGTGCCACCTGCAGGACGGCCGGCTGGGCATATCCCAAGGTCAGGCGATATTTGCCCCCTGGCGGCGAAGGTAGGCGTAGCAGGAACGGAAGCTGTACCAGCAAGTGGCCGGCCGCGCCGAGCACGACACCCCAGGCCAGACCACGAATGCCCACTGACGGGCTGAGCAGGAGCAGGCCAAAAATCATGCCAAGCTGGTAAAGAGCCGGGGTCAAGGCCGGGATAAAGAAGACATTATGCGCGTTCAAGATGCCCATTACCAGGCCACTCAGGCCAAAAAGCACCGCCGAAAGGAGCTGAATGCGCAGTAGGACGATGGTCAGGCGGAATTGTTGCCCATCCGCATAGAAGCCCGGTGCTAGGGCGTAGCGCACGAGCAAAGGGGCAAAGGTGGCCGCCAGAAGTGCCAGCAGGCTGAGGAGGAGGAGCACCCAATTGGCAATCGCCGAGGCGAGCTCCCAAGCTTCGCGGCGTTTTTCCTGGGCTAGGAAAGCGGTGAAGGTAGGAATAAAAGCCGAACCCAGCGCGCCACCTGCCACCAGGTTGAACAAGGTCTCGGAGACACGATTGGCTGCGATGAAGGCATCCAAGTCATCGGAGGCGCCGAAAGCGCGCGCCACGAGAATGCGCCTTGCTAGGCCGAGGAGCTGCGCGAGTAGGAAGGCCAACATGACACTGCCAGCCGAACGGGCAAGCTTGCCCCTATCAGGTTGCCCCATATCGGTCTCAGGCCTCCCGCTTCAGCCAGCTATCAAACCATTGACGGATTTGCTCCAAACGCACGACGCGGCGATCGGTGCGTCCGGTGCGCGAAAGGCCGTGGAACTCTTCGGGGAAACGCACGAAGCGCGTCGGGACTCCGAGGCGCTTCAGCGCCACGAACACCTGCTCCCCCTGTTCTATCGGGCAGCGCAGATCGTTCTCGTAGTGGATCACCAGGGTCGGCGTGCGGGCGTTGCCAATGTACTTGATGGGAGACAGATCCCACCATTTCTGGAAATCCTGGAAAGGCGGCCCGGCTTGGACTTCGTACTCAAACGTCCAGTTGAAATCGCTAGAACCCCACTCGCTGATGAAATTGCTCACACAGCGCTCGACCACGGCGGCGGCAAAGCGATCGGTGTGGCCGATGATCCAGAGGGTCATGTAGCCGCCGTAAGAGCCGCCGGCCACTCCCATGCGCTTGGGGTCAATATAGGGTTGTTTTTCCATATAATCGGCCCAGGCCATCAGATCGGCGTAATCTGCAGTGCCCCAAGCCCCCCAAATGGCGCGCGCATGGGCTTCGCCATAGCCCCGTCCGCCGCGCGGGTTGCAGAAATAGACCACGTAGCCGTGCGCCGCCAGGTAGTAAAATTCGTGCATGAAGAATTTGCCATACTGGGTCAAGGGACCGCCGTGAATATACAGGATGGAAGGATATTTGCGATTCTTCTTGAAATCCGGCGGCTTCATTACCCAGCCTTGGAGATCGTTGCCATCCGGCCCTTTGAACCAGACTTCCTCGACCGGGCTTAGCGTCACTGCATCCAACACTTCGCGGTTCAGGCGTGTGCGGTGACGGACGAGTTGGGCATCCAAATCGCGCACGTAGATTTGGGCTGGGTCATCCATGCGGCCGTAGAAATAGGCCAGGCGCCGCCCCTCACGCTCAAACGTATACGCTCCGACAACGCCCCCTTCGCCGATCACTTCACGCAGGTCATCGCCGCGGCGTGTGATGGAACAGAGCAGAGTGCTGCCATGACGCACGACTTGAAAATACAGACGTTCCCCATCTTTCGACCAGGTGGGAGGCATCGTCTCTGGCTGGCCGACATCGTTGATCGTCCAGGACGAGACATGCAGGTCATAAGCGGCGGTCAGATTTTGCGGCGGGGCAGAGCCATCCGCCGGGACAATCCAAAGGCTATCATTCTTCCAACCTTCGCCCTCCCCTTGGCGGCCGATATAAGCAATCCAGCGAGCATCCGGCGAAAACGATGGCAAGGATTTCGGCCCCGGCGGAGTAGGAATGCGTCGCGCTTCGCCGCCAGCGGCAGGAATGACGAAGAGGTCATCGGCTTCTGGGCGCAGGTCTGGGTCTTCGGAGCGGTTGGAAATGAAAGCAATCCAACGGCCATCCGGGGAAAAGGTCGGATCGCGTTCATCCCAAATGGGGCCATCGGTGAGGGGACGGGCGCGGCCGCTGTGCGCATCAATGAGCCAAAGGTGGGTGCGTTCGTGAGGGAGATAGCCATATCCATCTAGCTTATAGAAGACCCGTTCGTAAATGCGCACTACCACGCCCAACTTTTTCTTCTGCTCATCCTTTTCGCGCTCGAGAACTTCTGGGTCGGTACGGCGGAAAGTGCAGAGCAGATAGCGTCCATCCGGTGACCAGGAGAGATTGCCGATCTCGCCTTTGAGGGAGGTCAGTGGTTGGGCTTCGCCGCCATCTAGGGAGATGAGATAGACTTGGGGTGGCTTTTCGGGATCGCCGCGATTGGAGAGGAAGGCGATCTTCCGGCCATCCGGCGACCAGCGCGGGGAAGAATCCCTGTGCTTCCCATGCGTGAAGCGGCGCGGCGCGCCCTTCTCCGCATCTACCAGCCAGAGATTGGCGTATTTCTTCTCCGTTTTCTTTTCCACCCATTCCAGACTATAGACAATCAGGCGTCCATCCGGGGAAAGGCGCACATCGCGCAGGACCTGGAGGGCATAGAGATCTTCGGCTGTAATATAGCGGGGTTTTGAGGGCATGGGAATCTCCTAAACATTGTTGTTGAAACGAAGTCAGAGATGGGAAGGTTTGAGGGAGGGTGTATGCATTTCGATGTACATGGAGCGAACAGCATCTTCGAGCAAGTGCTTCAGGCGAATGCGCTCCACGGCCGCGGCGTTGAACGGGTTGAAGGCAATCGGTTCGCCGACCCGAACAATACGATAGAGGCCACTCACGGCCAGAGGGTAGAACTTGAGCACCCTTTTGTGACGTTGATAGAATATCTCTCCTAGACGGGTGAAGCCCTTGTAGTAAGGAGGTCATCTGGGTCAATGGATCGCGCGGCTGGGCTGGGTCTTCTGGGAAGATCAACAGGAAATGCCCTTGCTCCAGATGACGTAGGCTTTCCTCAAGCACCCAATATAGGCGTTGCGGGTCATGATAGGTGGGAATACATCCAAAAGAGCGTAGCAGGGGGACGGTGATGCGCGCAAGAAGGCGAGAAAGCCACAGGCTAAAAGGGGGTGGGATGTGGAGCTGCCGTTCCGTGAAATCCTGGTTGAGGTAGGCCGCCGCTTTTTGTTCATCTACCATATCTGCGATGATCCAGGGGTAGACGCGCATCGGGAGCGAGGAGACAATGGCAATCGGCCCCAAGGCATCCAGATGATTGGCAATGAAAACGGCCGGTCCCTCTTTGGGCAAATTTTCGCCCCCCTCCAGATCACCACCCCAGAGCAAAATATCCAACAAGCGCACCAGGATGCGATAGAGACGATCGGAAATTAGGCGCTGCTGAGAGACGGCCAGGGTGCCCACCAGGCCGGCAAACGACCAGGGAGGGGAAAAGATCTCCAGAATAGGGGCAAACATAGGCGCCTCATGGAGACGACTGAACAGCTTGGCGGAGTTCCTCGAAGGAGGTCATCCAGGCAATACGCTGGAGGAATTCGGCCAACGAGGCCGATTGCTGCCGCAAGGCACGCACGGCCGGCCCTACCGGGTCTTCCCCGGCCGGGCCGCCGGGGACATCAGCATAGGCGCCATAGAAGGCAAAGTAGGCCTGATTGAGCTTGCGGATCGGATACCCATGTTCCCAAAAGAAACGGCGACGTGCTTCCATGTAGGCCTCCGCCTCTTCTATTTTACCTTCAGCCAGCAATTTATCAACCGTGACGCGCGTGAGGTGCATTTCCGCCCGAAAGTCAAAAGGCTGGCTCTCGCCCCCCTGCTGGGGAATCTTGGCGAACGGGAAACCTATCGGAAAGGCAAACGCTCCGCAAACGGGATCAAGCCACGGGCCGGTAGGCGAATCCGCCGGGGAAAGAGCCAAAGGAAAGTCGCGGCTTGGGGAGGCAGAAGAAAGCTGCGGGTAGTATTCGGCCAGGACCTTTTCCCCAATCTCATTCCCTATGATGGAGGCGGCCGTTTCGTTCATCGTACGTAACTCGGGGCTTTTATCATAGAGCATTCCCAACGGGCGAAACTGTAGATAGTTGTGAGTCCACTCATGCGCAATGGTGCTGAGCAGCCAGGGTAAGTTGGTGGTGCGCATGATCATGGTCGGATAGACCCCTACCCCGCCGATGGGCACGACCAGGGTCGAAAGGTTGAGGCGCTGCGCAACGGCATCCTCCAGGGCAATTTGCTGCTCCAGGGAAAGGTCAGGGATAAGGGAGATATTGGCAATCTGAACGATGCGATCGCGCGGGGAGACAACCAGCGCTAGAGGGACATTGGCGGTGTGATAGAGGACAGGAGGCAAAGGCTGCCCCAACGTGCCCAATCCCTCCCGGCGCAAGACATCACTGACCTGCTCTTCCAAGAT
>JBKBPX010000005.1:0-42826 GCA_046292855.1 Anaerolineales bacterium | reverse complement strand
TATGGGCTTCGGAGGTGGCGACCAGGTATTTCTGCGGGGCGGTGTTGTTGATGGTGACGTTGGCCTGGCCCTGGGTGTGGTAGTCGTTCAGCGCGCCGGAGCCGAGCAGGCCGCCTGTGCCATCGCGCTCATCGGAATCGGTGTTGTAGGGCGAGCGGTCGCTCACCGCGCCGGACATGCTCGTCCACTGCGTTTGGGCGGTGTTGGTGATGACCTGACCGGGCGTGACGGAGTAATCCACAGTGGCCTGGAAGGTGATGGTGCAGGATTCGCCGGGTTGGAAGAGTCCGCCGCTGCCGGTGAGGGTGGGCGCGCCGGCGTCGCTCAGCGTGAGCGGGGTGGAGGCGGTGCAGGCGCCCAACGCCAGCGTGCCGGGGACGTAGGTCAGGCCGGCCGGGACGGTGTCGCTCCAGGTCACGTCGTAGGCGGTGGTGGAGCCGCTGGCCGGGTTGCTCAGGGTGACGGTGAAGGTGACGGTATCGCCGGCATCGGCAGTAGTGGGAGAGACCGACTTGCTCGTGTTGACGACCGGCTCGATGACGGTGAGCGGAGAGGATTGCACGGTGGCGGTCCCGCCGGCGCCGCCGTCAATGCGCAGGGTGGCGCGGTTGATCAGATTCGTGCCGGCCTGGTTGCTATTGATGTTCAAGACCACAGCACGGAAGACGATGGCCAGGGTTTCGTCCACGCTGTTATCGGTGTTGGCATTGGTGATGGTGCCAAGAGTGAAGGTGAAATTCTGTCCCGGCGAGGCGACGGCCGGGTTGGCCGGGTCATTGCAGGCGGCCGCGAAGCCGCCGGGCAGGTTGGTGGTCAGGTCAGCCGAGGAGGGCGTAATGCTCAGGCAGTCCACGAAGGCCAGGCCTGCGGGGAGGTTGTCTTCCAGCGTGACGTTGGGAGTCGTTCCTTCGTGGAAAGTGATGGTGAGGGTGTAATCCACGAATTCGCCGATGACCGCCTCGGTTTGGCTGTTGACGCTGTTGATGATTTCGGTGGTGAAGGTCTTGCCCAGCCCGTCGTAGCGGATTTGGGTCTGGGCGGTGTCGGTCGGGTCAACGGCGGTGTGGTCGGGACCGCCTTCTGAGCCGGCGTAGTTGAAGAGCGTGGCGGTGTTGGTGAGGATTTGCCCGCCCTGAACGGTGGAATCCAGCGTGACCAGGTAGGTGATGACAGCGATGTTGCGCCCATTGTCAATGACGTTGCCGCCGCTGTCCTTGCCGGGGTCGAGGGCGCCGGGCGGGGGATTCGTCGGGCCGGGGTCCACCAGTTCGATGCCGTCGGCGTCGAACAGGCCGCTGCCGTCCAGCCCGCCTGATAGATAGACAAACGCCGCGCCGGTGCCGTCGGTGACGCACAGCGAATTCGGCACGTAGGTCATGCCGGGCGGCAGGCTATCACGTACCTTTACATCGAAGGCGCTGGCGTGGCCGGTGTTTTCCAGGATGATGGCCATCATCACCTGGTCGGCGGCGTCCACGTTGCTCAGGTTACTGTTCACCGGGTTGGAGGCCAGGCCGGAGGAAGTGATGTTGCCGCCCGACCAAGCAGGGCATCCAAGCGTGCCGTTAAAGGTCACCGGGCCGACGGTGGGCGGCGTGAAGACGCCGTTGGGGTTGTTCGTCCAAACCACGCCTTTGGAGAGATTCACCACCGCCGGTTCGTCCAAGATAATCTGAATGATGCCTGTGCTGGTGCTGCTGCTGCTGTTGGTGGAGCCTTCCTGGGCAAAGCCCTGGTTGGTCAGATAGAGGCCATCGGCGAAGGGTTGATTCGAGACGGTGACGGTGAAGAGCAGGTCAATCATAGAAGGCGAGTTCGAGGTCGAGTCGTAATCGCCGTAGGTCCAGCGCACCCAGTTGTCCGCAGCGTTGGTGGACAAGGCAGGAGAGACGGCTCCGGGGAGCGTGTTGTATGTATCCGCCGGGCCCAGACAGGATACCCCAGCCGCGGGGATGCCACAGGCACTATTGAGGAAGGTGGTTACTTCTGTGGCGTTGAACACCGGCAGGGGCAGGTAATCGGTGAAGACCAGGTCTTCGAAATCGCTGGTGGGCAGGGTATAGCGCAGGCGATAGGTGACGGTATCCCCCGGCGAGACGTGCACTGGTGATGAGAATGAAGTGCTGCCGTTGACGGCGTAAATCGTCTTGGTCAGCGCGCCGCGGCCGATTTGCACCGAGGCGGCGGAAGTATCGGCTTCGCTCTGGCCGGTGGGGGTGGAGGCGTCGGAGGTGGAAAGCACGTTTCCGTTTATGTTGACTGCGTTGCCCAACACGTCGCCTTGGTCCACGCTGGGATCGCCGGAGGGGTAGGTATCGGTGAAGTTTTCCTGGATGAGGGTGCGGAAGACAATGCGGCCGGTAGTGGGACCGTCGTTGTAGAGGCTGCAATCCGGGTCGCCGCCGGTGCCAGTGGTCGGCACGCAGCCGCCGATCAGACGCCCATCCTGGCCGCGGTCAATGATTTCCTGAGACACATCAAAAACGATAGTGGTGGCACCGTCATTGGGCGCCGGGTCGAGGCTGTCGCACTCACCGGGAGGAGCAGGGGGAGAGGCGGTCGCGCCGGTGTAATTGCAGGAGGTGGTCACGTTCGAGTCGCCCATCGCCAAGGCGGCGAGGGTGTAACCGTTGCCGTTGATTTGCAGGGTGGGGACAAAGCCGGGCGCAAAGTGCTGACCATCCGAAATGACATCGGTGATGACGATGTTGTTGAAGGCGAAGAAATCGGAAATCTGGAAGTCGAGGGTGTACTCCAGATACTTGCCAGGGGCTGCGTTGCCGCCACCCACCACGCTGACGGACTTCTGGATAGCGATGGATTTGTCGGTCAGGGTGTGCTCGCAGCCGGGCGGGTCCTGGGTGAACGTTCCGCCGGCGTCGCGGCTGTCAATCGGCGTCCACGTCCCGCCGCCGCTGGCGTTGTTGCAGGAGGTGGCGTCGTCGCCGGTGGTCGGATCAATCACCGAGCCGCCGCCGGAATCGCGCAGCGGGATGTAGTACTCAAAGGTCATCGTCACCGTGCCGCTGACAGAGGTAAAGTTGCAGGAGAGCGTGCCGCCTGGCGTGGTGGTGGATGGCAGGGTGCAGGTTGCACCGCCGGGGTTGGTGCTGACCAGCGAGACGAATTGCATATTGTTCGGCAGCACGTCGCTCAGATTGAACGGGCTGATGGTCTGCCCGGGGGCGATGGCGGCGGTGACGGTGTAGCGGCGCGGGAAGTTGGGCCCGGTGGCGGTTTCGTCTTCGGGTCCGTTGTAGGTTTTTTCCAGGGTGAACAGGATGGGGGTGACGCTGCCGCTTGTCCAGGCGCTCAAGGTAGCGTTGGGCGGGTCGGTGGTGTAATCGTTGAGCGGGGTATAGCCGAACTGGTAGCCGCCGCGCGCCTGGATGGTGAGGGGCGCGCCGAGGTCTGCCAGGTTGCTCATCGAGACGGTGACATTGATGTCCACCGGCGGCTGTTGGGGCGTGAACGAGCCAAAGGGCAGGCGCAGGGCAACGAAGGTATCGCCGGCATCGCCGCAGACTTGTACCGGGTTGCCGGTATTGTCCACTATGTAGGGATGGTTCACGCAGGTCACGCCGCCGGAGCCGGGGAAGGTCAGGACGGTGGATTCGACGCTCGTTCCCAAGTACGTGGCACTGACGAAGGTCAGACCGTCGAGCGGCGGATTGGTGTTCTGCGCGCCGTCGGCGCCGTTGGTCGGAATGATGAGGTCAATGATGGGGCCGTAGCCGGGGTCGGTTGGGTCGGGGTTGTCGAAGGTGACGGTGAAGTTGACGTTATTACCGATGAAGACTTCAGCCGGCACGTTGAGGCTGACCGAGGGAGTCGAGGCTGCCAACGGACGTTCCGATGGGGCAGCGGAAACCGGGGTATTGCCCCACACACTCTGACCGGCAAGAAACATCAGAATAAAGACAAACTGAAAAATGAAGCGCAACCGGTCAGCGATACGGGAGGAAAGCAAAAACGACATATGCCCTCCGCATGGAGAATGGATATTCGCAGCCGGTTGCGCCACTGGCTTGGCAGGGAAACCCTGGCGCCCAGATGGGCATCCCTGCTTCATCGCCGCTGCCGGTTATCTCAAATGTTCAGCTTTCTTGGTAGTTTTAGTAAGAGCGTAACAATAATATAATCAAGCAGGCGCAAAAAGTCAAGGTTTTGACATCCTCCCAAGCAAATTCCCAGCAAAGGAGAACCACCTGCGATGAACGTGGCACGCCTGGCTATTCTGCTCCTTTTCGCCTTTTTTCTGTTGGCAGCTTGTGCTGAGCGGCCGCCGGCTCCTCCGACGCCACTCCCTTCGATTCCCACCCAATTCCCCCCTCCTATTCCTGCGCAACCACTCACTCCCTCTCCGACTTCCCTCCCACCCTCCCCTTCCCGAACTCGTTACGCGCTTTACGTCACCATGGATGTGCAACGGAAACAAGCAAAAGTGCATGAGCAAATCGAGTATCTGAACACCAGCGGGAATGAGCTAACTGAAATCGTTATGGCGGTCGTTCCTAACCTTTGGCCGCAAGGGTTCCAGCTCGAAAGCCTGCGCGTCCAAGGAAGGGAAGCGGCGAAGATCGCCTTAGAGGGGCAGCGCCTCAGCCTTTCCTTCCCCGAAGCGCTGGCACCCGAAGAGACCCTGCGCCTCGAAATGGACTATCGGCTCTTCTTGCCCTTCGCCGAGCAGAAAGACCCAAACCTAGAGCGGCCGCGCATCTACGGCTACACCGCCAGACAGATCAACTTGACCAATTGGTATCCCTTCGTGGTGCCATATCGAGAAGGGGAAGGGTGGATATTGCACGATCCCTGGTTCTATGGGGAGCACTTGGTCTATGAGGCGGCGGACTATGATGTATACCTGAAGCTGGAAAACGCAGCTGAAGATTGGGTGATCTCGGCCAGCGCCCCGCCGAACCAGGCAGGCGAATGGATGCATTACTCCCTCTCCCAAGGCCGAGTTTTCGTCTTTTCCCTAAGTCAGGGGGCGCAGGTCGCCCAGGAAGAACAGCAGGGCATCCTTCTGCAGAGTGTCTTCTTTCCACCCTATCAAGCAGGTGGGCAGGCAGTGCTCCAAGCCATGCGTCAGGCGCTGCTGGCCTTCACCGAACGCTTCGGCCCCTACCCGCACACCAGCCTGACCGCCGTGATGGGCGATTTCAACGATGGGATGGAATATTCTGCTTTTTTCTTCTTGCCACGCGATTTTTACAACATCTACGATGGCACTCCCAAAAACTACCTGACCTTCATCGCCGCCCACGAGACAGCCCACCAGTGGTGGTTTGAGCGCGTGGCTAACGATCAAGCCCAGGAACCCTGGCTGGATGAGGCGCTATGCACCTACAGCGAGTTGCTCTTCTATGAGTCCTTTGACCCCTCCCTCATCCCCTGGTGGTGGTCTTACCGCGTAGATTTCTATCAACCCGAAGGCTTTGTGAATATCCCTATCTACGAAGGTCAGGGCTTCCGTCCGTATACCAACGCAGTGTACCTGCGCGGGGCACATTTTATCCACGACCTGCGCCAACGCATCGGGGAGGAGGCTTTCTTTGCTTTTCTGAAGGATTACCAGGAGCAAATGAACGGGAAAATCGCCACCTCCGAGGACTTTTTCCGTATCCTGAAACAGCATGCACAGGCAGAACTGGGGGAGGTGTTGGGGAAGTATTTGCGGGGGAGGGATGAGGGACGGTAGATCGTGGACGGTGGACAGTGGAGGGTGGAGGGTGGAGGCTATGATTCCCAGCCATGGGGATGGGTGCGGTGCCATTCCCAGGCAGAAGCAATGATGTCTTCGAGATCGGGATAGCGCGGCTGCCAACCCAATTCACGGCGAATTTTCTCAGAAGAGGCTACCAGGCGCGGCGGATCGCCCGGACGGCGCGGCAGCTCACGTGCCGGGATAGGGTGCCCCGTCACGCGCCGAGCCGTTTCGATCACCTGGCGCACAGAATAGCCCTCGCCGTTCCCTACATTATAGACGAGCGCCGCCTGATCGGCCAACGCATCCAGGACCAATAAATGAGCAGAGACCAAATCGGCTATATGGACGTAGTCACGAATGGCAGTGCCATCCGGAGTCGGGTAGTCTGTGCCAAAGATCAGGGCTTCCTCTGCCTGCCCAAGCGCCACCTGGAGCACACGCGGAATCAGATGGGTTTCTGGACGATGGGCTTCGCCGCGCCCGGGCAAGGCGCCGGCAGCATTGAAATAGCGCAGCACCGCATAACGCAGGCCGTGAATTTGCCCATACCAGGCCAATGCCTGCTCAATGACCAATTTCGTGTGTCCGTAGACATTGGCCGGGCCAAGGGGTGAATCCTCTCGTAACGGCTCATCGCTCGAGCGGTAAACAGCCGCTGTTGACGAGAGTACCAAGCGCGCTACCCCGCTCTGGACGCTCATCTCGATCAGGCGCAGGGAGTTGATCAGGTTATTCTGATAGAAACGCCCCGGCTCCTTCATGCTCTCGCCCGCCTCAATAAAGGCGGCAAAGTGCATCACCGCTTCGAATTCGCCGCGCAAGAGTGTTTCGGCAAGCGCATGGCTATCCTCCAAAGCAGCATGGATAAACCGCGCTCCTGATGGCACCGCCGCCCGATGACCGGTGACCAGCGAATCGTAGATCGTGACCCGATGCCCAGCACGCAGCAACGCCTCTGCCACCGCAGAGCCAATATACCCAGCACCACCGGTAACCAGAATGTTCATTCACCACCCCTCAGCGAGACGAAGTGCATGTTTGATCGGTAAACCCAATTTGCGGATACGTTCCTGCACTTCCGCTATATCATAGATCACCCTGTGCGTCTCCCAGGTATGTGCTTCCGAGTCAAAAATGGCGTAGGCCGCCCGCGGATCCCGATCGCGCGGCTGTCCAACCGAGCCGGGATTCAGAATCCACTTCCCCTCAGAAAGGGAAATAACTTCACCGGGACGAGCGATCACAGGCCGCACACGCTGATGCCCAGGATCAAAAAAATAAGCGCTCTGGATGTGCGAATGTCCAACAAGGCACAAGGGAGTATCAAAAAACTCAAAATTGAGGCGAGCAATGAACGTATTGAGAATATACTCCCATAGCGGATCACGTGGACTGCCGTGCGCCAGGGTAACCCTACCTTGCATGGTCATAGCTGGAAGAGAGCGCAAGAACTCCATGTTCTCAGCCGTCAACACGCGCTTTTGCCAATCAAGCGAGAGGCGCGCATCCCCGTTAAATGTATCGGTATCCATATCACCGGCAACCGCAGCGTCGTGATTCCCTTTCAAGCAGAGCAAGTTGGGCTGTTCGCGCAGAGTTTCGATGACCAGATTCGGATCCGGCCCATAGCCCACCAGATCGCCTAAGCACCAGACGGCCTCCACCGCGCCCGCATCCTTCAAGACCGCCTCTAATGCCGTGTAGTTGGCATGAACATCCGAAAGAACCAGAATGCGCATACACCTCCCAAAATGGCTAGGGTGCCATCAATAGCCCGACAATGCGAGAAAGGATTGCTTCTGCGACCTGCATTTTGCTCATCAAAGGCAAGGCTTCACGCGTCCCATTGCGATAGATGAGGGTAACACGATTGGTGTCTACCCCGAAGCCGGCATCCTGTGCAGTAATATCGTTCGCGGCGATCAGGTCCAAATCTTTGCTTTGCAATTTCTGCGTGGCATTTTCAAGGAGTTCCTGACTCTCGGCGGCAAAGCCAACGGTCAAGAAGGGTCTTCGGATGCGCTGCCGTTGGGCGGCCACCTCGGCAAGAATATCAGCAGTTGGCTCGAGTTCCAGCCGTGTCAACCCCGCTTGCTTCTTAATTTTCTGCGCTGCAGTATGGCGAGGGCGAAAATCAGCTACGGCAGCCGCCATCAAGAGTACATCCGCATCCTGCACTTCCTGGAGGACAGCCCGGCGCATCTCTTCAGCCGTCTGCACATTCACCAGACGCGCACCAACCGGGGGCATTAGCGCGGTAGGTGTGCTGATTAAGACCGTATCAGCGCCCAAATCAATTGCGGCCTGTGCCAGAGCGTAACCTTGTTTGCCAGAAGAGCGATTCGTGAGCACGCGCACGGGGTCAATCGGTTCTTGGGTTCCCCCCGATGTGACAACTACTTTGCGCCCGGCTAAAGGTCCCTTGAGGCCGAGAATTCGGCGTACATGGCCGACAATTTCGAGCGGTTCAAGCATCCGCCCTAGGCCGACCTGCCCGGATGCCAGGCGTCCAAAGGTGGGGCCAAGGACGAAAATGCCGCGCTCACGCAGGGTTTGCACATTTTGCTGTGTAGCCGCATGCTCAAACATGCCTCCATCCATGGCCGGCGCAACCGCCAGCGGGCATTTCAGGGTGAGGGCGGTCAGGGTGAGCAGGTGCTCTGCCGAACCATGTGCCAGGGCTGCCAGGGTATTGGCGCTACAGGGAGCGATTAGCATCAGCTCACTTTCACGTCCCAGTCCGACGTGCAAAATGTGGCCCTCACTGCCCCAAAGATCGGCATCGGTATAGGCCGGTTGGTCGGTCAGGGAGCGAAAGGTGAGGGGGGTGATGAATTTCTCTGCGGCCGGAGAGAGCACCGTAATCACCTGCGCCCCCTCCTGCGTCAGCCGAGAGGCGATTTCCGCAGCCTTATAAGCGGCGATCGAGCCGCTCACGCCCAGGAGAATGCGTTTCCCTTCAAGGATAGACATGTCGTGGATTATATCGCGCTTTGCAGGATGAGTTCACCGCAAAAACTCACTCCAGAGAAGGCGCAGAGCTTCTTCATTGCTTAACTTCCCGTGCTGCGGTACAAGCCTTTTTGGAGCAGAGTCACTTAACGGCGGTTAGAATTACGCGCCTAATCCTGCCACAGGACTTTTCAGGAAAAGGGGAATTCAACAGCGCGGGTGACCTTACTCCCGCACCCGAATTTCAAGCAATCGGTCACGACCGGCCAAATCAGGGTGCAAATGGATACGCGCGGCGGAGAAAACATCGTAGGCCGAGGAAAGCGCTTGCGCGCCTTGAGAGGCTTCGATCTCCAGCAAGATCAATCCCCCCGGAGCCACCCACCCTGGCACAAGATAGAGAAAGCGGCGGATCACCTCCAGGCCATCCTGCCCTCCATTCAGCGCCAGCAGGGGTTCGTAGCGGGCAACCGGGAGTTGGGACAAGAGAGCGCTGGGAAGATAAGGCAAGTTGGCGCAAATCACGTCGAAGCGCTGGGCCGGCGAAAGATCAAGGGGATGTGGAGGAAGCAAATCGCATTGGAGCAAGTGGACACGTGCTTCCACGCCATGTTTACGGGCATTCCGCTGCGCCACGCGCAAGGCCGGGAGAGAAATATCCGTCGCCAGCACTTGTAAATCCTTCATCTCTGCCGCCAGGGAAACTGCAATGCAGCCCGATCCGGTGCCCACATCTGCTGCCCGACGCCGTTTCGGCTGGTGACGCAACCAGTTCAGGGCACGTTCAACCATCAACTCGGTCTCCGGGCGAGGAATCAGCACCTGGGGCGTGATCTCAAAACGCCGGCCGTAAAATTCCCAGTAACCGAGAAGGTAGGGGAGCGGCTCCCCCTGCTCCAGGCGTCGGAGATAAGAAGAGAGGGTCTCCTCCTGGGAGGGGGATAGTTCGATTTCCGGGTGAGCGGCGATCCAGGTACGTGTTCTATCGAGGAGATGCGCCAACAGAACCTGGGCATCCAGAACCGCTGTTTCGCTAAGCAGGCGCAAGCGGTCAGCTATCCTCTCAAGCCAGGCCCCGACCGTGCTCACGACGCTCACTCAGCCTCATCCACAGAAGCGTAGGTCACACCGCTGCCTAACCGCTCCGCCTCTTCGCGGGTTGCCAGCTCTTCGATGAACGGGTCAATTTCGCCATCCAACACCGCCGGCAGGTTGTAAATCGAGAGGCCAATGCGATGATCGGTAACGCGATTTTGGGGAAAGTTATAGGTGCGGATTTTCTCAGATCGCTCTCCGCTGCCGACCTGGGCGCGGCGCGCCTCGTCAATCTCGGCGCGGCGCTTCTGCTCTTCGATCTCATATAGGCGAGCGCGCAGGATCGAAAGGGCACGTATCTTGTTTTGCACCTGAGAACGCTGATCCTCACAGGTGACGACGATGCCAGTCGGCTTGTGGATCAGGCGGACGGCGGTGGCATTCTTTTGCACATTCTGCCCACCCGCGCTCGAGGCCCGATAGACTTCGAATTCAATGTCAGACTCAGGGATGTGGATATCTACCTCCTCTGCCTCTGCCAAGACGGCCACGGTGGCAGTGGAGGTGTGAATGCGCCCGGAGGCTTCGGTAACAGGCACGCGTTGAACCCGATGGACGCCGGATTCATACTTCAGGCGCGAGTAGGCACCTTTGCCTTTGATCAGGAAAATCACCTCTTTATAGCCGCCGATCCCAATACGATTTTCAGAAAGCAGCTCGACTTTCCATCCCTGACACTCGGCGTAGCGCGTGTACATTCGGAAAAGGTCTGCGGCGAAGAGGGCGGCCTCTTCTCCACCAGCCCCGGCGCGAATTTCCATGATGACGTTTTTTTCGTCGCGCGGATCTTTGGGGAGCAGCATCCGTTTCAGTTCACGTTCGGCCTCTTCCAAGAGAGGCTCTATCTCATCTATCTCGGCTCTGGCTAGCTCACGCAGCTCCTCGTCCTGAGCTTCGAGAAGCGCACGGGCTTCAGCCAGGCGTTGCTGAAGCTGACGATATTGGCGCGCCTTTTCGACGATCGGTTCCAGGTCACTGCGCTCCTTGCTCAACTGCGCAGCGCGTTGATAGTCACTGCCGACCTCCAGCAACTGCTGATTAATCTCCTCGTAGCGTTGCTCAATGAGAGAAAGTTTATCTAGCATACAGATTTGTGTTCCTCAACTCACCCTATATATTCACAATCAGCGAAAGGATCCAGGAAAGGATCACCAGGATGGCAATGATGCTGAAGATCAACTGCATCCTACGATGCTGTCGCTGTGTTCTATCCAAGTTTTTCTTGCCCATTTCTGCCTCCCGAAAAGCGGTTCAAGCATTGGTGATGGCTAAAGCGCGTTCCAGCTCTTCCAGCAAGACTGGCTTGGTGATGTATGCATTGGCCCCAAGCGCGAGGGCGCGATCGATCATCGGGTCCGCCGTCTCACTGGAGAGCATCACGACCGGCAAACTGCGCCACTGCGCCCGTGAACGGAGAAACTCCAGAAAATCCAGGCCGCTCACTTCAGGCATATTAATATCAAGAATAATCACCTGTGGCAGTGACTTTTCCTGCAGAAGCGCCCTGCCAGCTTGACGGGCATTCAGAAATTGCCGGCTTTCGTAGCCGAGCAATTTTAGCATTAAACTGATGGCTTTCCCCATCTCCTCATCATCGTCTATGATCCAGGCCAACATGCTATACCTCGCCAAAGCTTCAGTCTTCGATCACTAACCGTGTACCAGAGCGATTTACATTATAAGTGACTTCCCGCCCTAAGGGGACAGATGGAGCGGTCCAGCGATAGAGCCACAACGCGGCCGCCGGACTCAGGTTAATGCAACCATGGCTGCGCGGCTTGCCAAAATCGTTATGCCAATAGGTTCCATGGAGCGAAAGCCCATTTTCCGCGAAATACATGACCCAGGGCACCCCAGGAAGATCATAGCCGGTGGCGCGATTCCCACCACGCATATGATGGGAAGGACGCTTGTGATAAGTGGTAAACGTGCCGGTTGGGGTCTCCCAATTTCCCCAGCGACTGCGCAATCCGCTAGCAACGCGCGCTGCGAAAACCGCCTGTTTTCCCTCCCAAGCAATCAGTAGCTGGCGAGAAAGCGAAACCTGAATCCACTTCTCCGAAGCCGGCAGCTGGGGAGAAAGCGGGGCGACATCCTCTTCGGTGAGAATGCGCAGGTGCTCTGCCAGGGCATAGTAAGGAGAATTCTTCTCGGTGTCATCCCAAATGCGATACCAGATCTGCCCCGAAGCATTGCGCACCGCCTCGCGCACCCAATGCACCGTAGCATAATACAGGCGATAACGAATCGGACTTGCCAGGTCTGGCTGGGCGCGCGCATCGGTATAAGGCACCGTCACTTCAGCCGGCAGCCCATGGCGCGGCAAATCGCTCCTCGGTGAATTCAAGCGGACCCAGACCGGCTGCACGGCACCGGAATAAACATATCCCCCACCCTCCACGCGATACCAGACACGATTATGGGCTTCCTCCTCCCCCTCGCTGACCGTTGCCCCAGCCAGGGGAATTACCTGATCGCGCCAGAAGAGCTTAAGTCCTGATGCCTTCGGATCGGGCATCTCTCGTACCCACAAATAGGGTTCGGTCACTCGGCCGAGAAAAAAGGTATCTTCATCCGATAGGCCGGTATTCAGCGTTCTCCATGGGAGGATCAATCCCCCAAGCGTCAAGCCGAAGAGACGTAGGAAATCGCGCCGGGAAAGATAGGAGCCCATCACTCATGCACACGCACTACAGTGCCTACCGATGCCCAGTTATACAGCCAGGCTGCATCCGGAATGCTCAGGTTCACGCACCCGTGGCTCATCGGCGTACCAAAATTGTTGTGCCAATAAGTGCCATGTAGGCCGTAGCCTTTGTAAAAGTACATAACATAGGGCACATCTGGCAGGTAATAATCCGGGCCGCTCATATCAGCGTAGCGAAGTTTGACGTAGATTCTGAAGGTGCCGGTCACTGTCGGATATTTCCAGGTGCCGGTTGAGACGAGGAAAGAATTGACCAGGGTCTCCCCTTCATAGGCATACAGGCGCTGCTCGGAGAGGTCTACCTCAATCCAGCGCTCACCACCTGTGCCAGTCATAGCGAGAGAAGGCACAAAAGCCGGCGTCGGTGTATCCGGAACAATGGAAAGCCAAATAAGACCCGCTGTCGGGGTGACAGGGGCAAACGGCGTCGGCGAAGGTTCCGGAGAAGATGGGATAGAGGGGGGAGATGCAAGTGGTGATGGTGTAGGGGAGACGGTGGGGACGCTCGTGACAAATTGCAGGGAAAACGTAAAAAAAGGAGAAGCATCTGAACGCGGGAGGAAGGGGGTGGGAGTTGAGCTTGCAGAGCGCACTTCCGCCGAAGAAAGCGAAGAAATTTCAGCCCGCCCTTCCGATTGCCACAGGCCTACTACTGCTAAAAGGCAAAAAAGGAAGCCGGGCACGAGAAGAAACCACCAGAAGGGACGGTTTCTCATCCGCCATAACTTTCGGCGGTCTCCCTCTTCAGAAAGCGTGGATTTCGTCGCTTTATCACTGAGCATCTCATTCGGCTTCTAGCGCTTCGTCTATTTTTTATTTTTTGTTCCGGCTTTAGGCAGCTACACACCTGGGAGCGCATCCATCTCGGATGCTGATGCCTGGGAGCACATCCGTCTCGGATGCTGATGCCTTGCTACCAACCGAAGCGCCGCTGGCAGATGGGACGTCGGCATTCCTAGGATTCTCGTTCTTTGCGGACGGGACGTCCACGTTCCCAGCATCCACACTGGCGGACGGGACGTCCGCATTCCCAGGATTCTCGCTTCTTGGCAGACGGGACGTCTGCGCTCCCAGGATTCTCACTTCCGGGCGCTTAGGCGGTTCTTTGGCAATCCGCATAAAAATAAATGGACAGAGCACTAGAATTCCGGGCGCGCTCTTATGGCTGCATCGTCGGTGCTATGTTTTCATTATACACAAAACATAATATGCCCTGGACAATGCCCTCTGCCACTTGATCGGTGTGGCTCAGCAAATAGTCGCGATCTAAATTCAGAAAGCCTGTTTCGATGATCGCGGCGATCGTGGTCGGGTCTATTTCCGAAAAAGCATGGTACTCGCGCATATCCCTGGTGATGCTGCCGGCATGGAAGCGCAAGCCGGTCAGGCGCTGATAGCGATCGCGCAGGCATTCCGTCAGACGCACCGCTCGGTTGTGATCGTACACATTTGCCGCGGCCGCCACCTTAAAGCCGGTCGCATCCTCGTTGATGTATTCACACGAATCGTTGTGGATAGAAATCAGCGTCACAGCCCGGTAGCCGTTCAAACGCGTATCGAATTCTTGGAGCAAATCAACTTGGAAGCCCTTGTTCTTCAGTTTCTCTTGGACTAGAGTGGCAATCTTATAGTTGACTTCCGCTTCGCTGAGGGTCACATTTCCGCTCTCATCGCGGCAGACTGCACCCGCATCATTCCCCATGTGGCCGGCGACAACCCCAATGCGCAAGGCCTGCGGAGCACCGGTCGGGGCCGCCAGGGGGGTGAGCAAGATGGTCATGGATGAATTCCAACCGCCGAAATTCTGCCCTGGCCGTGGCCAGAGCGTGAAGACTGTTGCCAGGAAGAAAGCAACACCCACAATACGGAGAACGATTTGCCAGGAAGAAAACTTAGGGGCCATCGGTCCGCTTGAGTTCCAAAAAAGCTTAAATACGCACCTTATACCCGGCGCCGGTCAGGATCAATACGATGGGTTCGGGCAAGTCCTGAGCAATTTGGGCTAGGGCCGCCCAGACCAAGGCCGAAGTAGGCTCGACGTGAAAACCGCATTGTGCCAGAGCATCCCGAGCCGGGAGGATTTCTTCTTCCTCAATGGCCAGCAGGTCACCATCGCTGGCCTGAATGGCCTGGAGCACCTTCTCGCCGCGCAAGGGTGTGCGCACCCGTACCCCCTCTGCCAAGGTGGGATTTTCGCGCACCCACTGGACGGCCAACGGCCCAAAGCGATGAACGGCAACCAGCGGCGCACAGGCCTCAGCCTGCACTCCGATCAGGCGCGGCATGTGTTTGATCAGGCCGGCATTGCGCAAGGCTTCAAAGCCGCGCGCCATCCCCAACATCAGCCCACCCTGACCGACCGGTGCAATGACGCTGCCAGGCGCTTCTCCAAGTTGTTCCACCAACTCGTAAGCCAGCGTGGCATAACCGGGCAGGTTAAAAGGCAACCAAGCATGGCTGGCATAAGTGATGCCCGCCGAGGCGGCCGCTTGGGCCATCTCTGCAGCACGGCTGCGCGCACCAGGGACGGTGATCACCTCGGCATTAAAGGCCTCGATCTGCTTGCGCTTCGGCCCGGAAGCCCCTTCAGGGACAAAAATGCGCGCCCGAATTCCGGCACGCGCAGCATAGGCCGCAAACGAAGCTCCGGCATTGCCGGAAGAGTCCTCCACTGCTACTGCCACCCCACGCGCCTTGAGAAAAGTCACCAGCGTGGTCGTGCCCCGATCTTTGAACGAACCGGTCGGCTGGAGAAATTCACATTTCGCAAACATCCGTTTTCCGAATGCTTCTAGTGAGAGTAGCGGTGTATTCCCCTCCCCTAGCGTGATCGGCACTGCCTGCGGAGGCAAGGCAAAAAAGGCACGATAGCGCCATAGGCCTCGCTGCTCCCGTTCAATCTCCTGGGCATCGAAGTGAAACGGCTCGGCATAATCGAAAAGGCCCCCACATTGGCACCGATAAGGCACCCCTTGTTCAGGATAGGGGCGACCACAATTCGTACACTTGACCTGCAAATGCATGGATTCCCTCCAGAAACTCCGCCATCATCGAGGCCCTGCTCCCTTGCCAGGCCCGGCGCAACGGGCTTGGTGGTCAAAGGTGCAGCGGCCGTTAAGTTGGGGAGGTGCCTTTTTCAAGAACATCCTGCGGCCCGGGCTGATATTCGCCTTCGACCCAATATTCTCCAGCCGGTCCGACTTCCTTTTTCCAGATGGGGACAATTTCCTTCAAACGGTCAATCCCATAACGCGCTGCTTCAAAGACGCCTGTATCTCGATGTGCGGCGGTACAGGCGATCAAGACCGTAGGTGTGCGTGGGTAAAGCCTGCCAATGCGCTGAACAATCGCGATCCCTTGAATGGCCGGCCAGCGCTGACGTATCTCTTCCGCCACCTGGCGCATTTTGGCCTCGGCCATCGGAACATAGGCCTCATACTCCAGATACACCGTGCGCTGCGGTTCGCCCCGTTTCGTGACTCCGCGCACCATCCCACTAAAGATCGCGGCAGCCCCAGTGGACTCCAGGGTAATCGCATCGAGTAAAGCATTGATATGGATCTCGTCTTCCGTGACCTGCACAATCAAAGGAAACTCGTCTGCTCCTCCGGAAACGGGTGGGAAAAAAGCGATTTCGGCATCCTGGCGCAAGGGCATCTCGTCAAAGGCGAATTCGCGATTCATGGAAACGAGCACGGATTTCATAGATTCCTGCAGCGCGGGGTATTGTTCGGCCAGGAATTCCTTCAATTGCCGCACATTCATCCCTTCAGGGACCTCGATCTCCAGGCTCTTCTGTCCCAACCGATCTCGTAAAGTAGCAAAAAAGAGCAATTTCACGCGCATAACACCTCACAAAGGTTCGTTGACGACATCCCCGGAACGCCCTCCATGCTTCTCGATCAGGCGGATGTTCTGAATTCGCATGGTCTTCTCGGCGGCTTTAGCCATATCATAGATGGTCAACGCTGCGATGCTGACGGCAGTCAAGGCTTCCATCTCCACACCGGTCTTCCCACGCGTCTTGACCATGGCAGTGATAATCACGCCGGGCAGGTTCTCTTCCAGCTTCAGGTCCACCTGGATATGGGTCAACGGCAGCGGGTGACAGAGCGGGATCAGTTCAGCCGTGCGCTTCGCCCCCATGATTCCGGCCAATTGGGCAACCGTCAGCACATCGCCCTTTTTCAGCGCGCCACGACGGATCAGCTCAAAGGTCTCCGGCTTCATCCAGACTTCACCCCGTGCGATCGCCACGCGCTCGCTATCGGGCTTTTCGCCCACATCCACCATGTGCGCACGCCCCTCGGCATCCAAATGGGAAAGAGTAGCAGACATGTTTTGAATTATACCGCAGGGAGGGGAATAGACGGCAGACGGCGGACGGTGGACAGCGGACCGTGGACAGTGGACGGTGAGTTTAGTATCAGACTCAGGCTATAATTGAGCTGTGTTCGGCTATCGTGGAGAATATCTTGAGCTGACAGACGCAGAACGCTCGCGCCTGGGAGGCCAATACGTTCGGCTTTCCGAGGGGGTCACCCACTACGAGATGAGCGGATCGGACGACGCCCCAACCGTAGTGCTGGTGCACGGCTTTTCCGTGCCTTTGTTCATCTGGGACCCTACCTCCCAGGCACTGACTGAGGCAGGCTTTCGAGTTTTGCGCTATGATTTGTTCGGACGGGGCTTCTCCGATCGCCCACGTGGTCGCTATGATCTGAGGCGCTTTGTGCGCCAACTGTATGAACTGCTCGAGGCGCTTTCCCTCCCAGAAATCGCGCTCATCGGCCTTTCCATGGGCGGCCCGATCGTGGCAGGATTCGCAGCAGCACATCCCAAGCAGGTAAGGCGATTGGTGCTGATAGATGTGGCCGGCGCCCGCTCCCTGCAACTGCCCTGGCACCTGCATCTGGGCCTGATCCCAGGTGTTGGGGAAATCGCTCTGGCACTGAGCGGCGGGGAACGGCTGGTGCGTGGGGCCGCCTCTGATTTCTTCGACCCGCGCTGGGTGCGGGAATTCCAGGAACGCTATCGAATCCAGATGCGCTACCGGGGCTTCCTGCGCGCCCTCCTCTCCACCGTCCGCAGCGGCATGCTTGGCGATTTCAGTCACCTATATCGGCAGATCGGAATGCTATCCCTGCCTGTGCTGGTTTTGTGGGGGCGCCAGGATACTACCGTACCTTACGCTCACGCCCTGGAATTACAGCGCCTTATCCCCCAAGCACGTTTGGTGACCATTGAGGGGTGTGGCCATATTCCGCATTATGAAAAGCCGGAGATGGTGAACCCTATCCTGATCGAGTTTCTCCGCTAAATCGAGGTAAAAATGCTTCGCATTCTTTATGATCACCGCTACAAGATCGGTGTCTTTCTGCTCCTATTGGGCGCTTCACTGCTGGATGTGATGCTGGTCTTTGTGCGCATGGTCTACACCGACAGACGCCAATACTTTTCCCTGATTTGGAATCTGTTCCTGGCCTGGATTCCCTTCATCCTGGCCTACCTCGCCTATGTCTTCTCCTGGCGGCGCTGGATGGTTTACCTGATCGTGCCCGCCTTCCTGTTCCTCTGGCTGATCTTCTTCCCCAATGCGCCCTACATCCTGACCGATCTCCAACATCTGCAAGACGCGCCGCCGCTTGTAGCCGTCTGGTATGACGTAATCATGCTGATTTGGTTTTCCTGGACCGGTATGCTCCTGGGAGTGGTTTCACTCTACCTAATGCACGAGATCGTCATACGCCACTTCGGACGTTGGCTTGGCTGGCTGTTCGTGTTGCTCGTCTCCGCTTCAACCGGCCTGGGCATTTACCTGGGACGCTTCATCCGCCTGAACTCATGGGACCTCTTCCAAGCACCCCAGGAGGTGGTTGAAGCCATTTGGGGTTGGCTTCTGGATCCGAGCCTGCGTTCGGCCGGTTTCGTCAGCCTTTATACGTTGTTCTTCCTGTTCGTCTACTTGACCCTCTACGCTTTCGGTCACATCCTGCAAGAGGGGCAAAAATTCACTTCCGGACAAGGGGAAAGATGACGGCGCTAATCCTGATCCGGGGCGGAGGAGACCTGGCCAGCGGAGTAGCCTACCGTCTCCACCGCGCCGGGTTGAATGTGATCATCACCGAACTGGCGCAGCCGCTGGCGGTGCGCCGCTTGGTCTCCTTTGCCGAGGCCATTTATGCTGGGCAAATTACGGTAGAGGGGATCACGGCAAGACGGGTAGAAGACCCAACCGATCGCCTGCGCATCCTGCAAATCCTGGCAAAGGGACAAATTCCGGTGCTGATTGACCCTTCGGCGCGCGAGGCGATCAAGATGTTTCCATTGGCAATTGTGGATGCGCGCATGCTCAAACAGCCTCCCGAGCCTTTGCCGCATCAGGCCGCGCTCTATATCGGCCTGGGGCCTGGCTTCGTGGCCGGGGAAAACTGCGATGCGGTCATCGAAACCAATCGCGGCCATACGCTCGGCCGCGTCTATTGGCAAGGGAAACCCGAAGCCGATACGCGCCTGCCGGAAGGCGATCCGCGCCGTGTGCTCCGTGCCCCGGCAGATGGCATTTTTCAAGCCGCCCATGAGATCGGCGATCACTGTGAAGAGGGAGAAACGATTGCCTGGGTGGAGTCCTCCTCCACGCACGGGAAGCGCTACCCGATCCACAGCCCCTTTCCCGGCGTGGTTCGTGGCCTGCTTCATCCCGGCCTCCAGGTGAAAGAGGGAATGAAGGTCGGAGATATTGACCCGCGCGATAACCCGCGCTACTGTACGCTGATTTCGGATAAATCCCTTGCCATCGGCGGCGGTGTGCTGGAGGCTTTGTTGACGCGACCTGAAGTGCGCAGCAAGCTGTGGGAATGAACCATGCCCCTTTCGTTACGCTCTGCCTTGCGCCTTCCGGAGGCACCTTGCTTGGCCCTGATCGGCGCCGGCGGGAAGAGCACGGCACTCTTCCAATTGGCACGAGCCTATCCCCCACCCGTACTCCTGAGCGCCACCACCCACTTGAGCCTGGAGCAGTGTCAGATGGCCGATCACCACCTGATCCTGCTTCGGCCAGGGATATTGCCCTGGGAAGGAGTGATCCTTGTCACGGGTGCGGCAAGCGATCCGCCGGGGAAGATGCGCGGGGTGGAAGCGGCCGTTTTGGGGCACCTGCGCCTCGAGGCGCAGCAACGCCACATCCCCTTTCTCTTAGAATGTGATGGCAGCCGTCAAAAACCCCTTAAAGCACCCGCCGAGCACGAGCCGCCCATTCCAGATTTTGTTGAGATAGTCATAATGGTGGTGGGATTGAGCGGCGTGGGGCAACCATTGGAGGAAACTTACGTGCACCGTGCAGCGCGCTTTGCCGAGCTAAGTGGGTTGAAAATGGGGGAGAGAGTGAGCGCGGAGGCGCTGGCACGCTTGCTCAACCATCCGCAGGGAGGCCTGAAGAACATCCCGCGCCGAGCGCGCCGGGTGGTGCTGCTCAACCAAGCCGATGACGCCGACCGGCAGGCCCTGGGAGCCCGGCTGGCCGGCATGCTCTTGCCCCTTTGGGACGCGGTGCTGATTGCCCGATTGCAGACAGAAGAAATTTTCGCCGTGCACGAACGGGTGGCCGGTATTGTGCTGGCAGCAGGGGCCTCCGCGCGCTTTGGCAAGCCTAAGCAGGTGCTGGAATGGGAGGGGAAGCCGCTGGTGCGCCATGTGGGCGAGCAAGCATTGCAGGCGGGTCTAAAGCCGCTCCTGGTGGTCACAGGGAATGCCCATGCCGAGGTGGAAGCGGCGCTGCGCGGGCTGGAAGTGAAGCTGGTCTTCAACCCTGCCTGGCAAAGTGGCCAGGCTTCCTCGATACGCGCCGGAATCGAGGCGCTGCGGCATCTCGATCCGCAGGTCGGCGCGGCGATTTTCCTGCTCGCCGATCAACCCGGCGTGAATCCGCAGGTGCTCCAGGCATTGGTGGAGCATCACGCCGGAACACTCGTGGCAGTGGTGGCACCGTTGGTAGGCGGACAGCGCGCCAACCCGGTGCTCTTCGATCGGGTCACTTTTGACGATTTGCTGAAACTGGAAGGGGATCAGGGCGGACGGGCAATCTTCAGCCGCTATCCGCCGCAATTTCTCCCCTGGCATGACGAAGCGCTCCTTTTTGATATTGATACACCACAGGATGTTGAGCGATGGCAAAGGAGATAGCGGCAATCGTGCTGGCCGCCGGCCTTTCCCGGCGCATGGGACGCCCGAAAATGCTCCTGCCCTGGGGAGGACAAACCGTTTTAGGACAGGTACTCTTCACGCTGCGAGAAGCCGGAATCGAGCAAAGAATAGTGATAACAGGCGCTGAGCGCGAGCAGGTCGAAGAAATCGCACGGCGCGAAGGGGCGGAATGCCTGTATAATCCAGATTATGCAAGCGGCGAGATGCTTTCCTCCATTCAGGTTGGCTTGCAGGCCCTGGAAAGTCGAGCGGAGGTTGAAGCTGCGCTGATTTGTCTAGGTGATCAACCGCAGATCGAAATCAGAGTGGTGCAAGAAGTAGTCAAGGCATGGTGTGAAACACACCCCCCACTGATCGTCCCCACCCATGCAGGGCGGCGCGGTCATCCCTGGCTGGTGGCGCGAATCTATTGGCGCGAAATCCTCGCGCTACGACCTCCTGCCACTGCCCGCACTTTTCTACATGCCCACACTCCGGCGATTCACCTTGTACCCGTAGCGACAGATTCCATCCTGAAAGATTTGGATACACCACAAGAGTACGAGAAGGAGAAGCCGGATAGTGGGGAGTGGACGGTGGGCGGTGGACGGTAGAAGATGGACGGTGGACGATGGACGGTGGACGGTCTACGGTCCACAGTCTACGGTCCACCGTCTACGGTCCACCCTCTCTCCTCCTCTCATCAGGAGTCTTCTCATGGAACTGGGATTATTACGAAAAATAGACATTGAACGCGAGATGCAACAGGCCTACTTGGATTACGCCATGTCGGTCATTGTGGCGCGCGCCTTGCCCGATGCGCGTGATGGACTGAAACCTGTGCAACGGCGCATTCTCTACGCCATGTCCGAAATGGGGCTGAATCCAAATGCCGCCTTTAAGAAGTCGGCGCGCATTGTTGGCGAGGTGCTGGGGAAATATCATCCCCACGGCGACGCGACGGTCTATGAGGCAATGGCGCGGCTGGCACAAGATTTCACCATGCGCTACCCGCTCATCGAGGGCCAGGGGAATTTCGGTTCGGTGGATGGAGACCCGCCGGCCGCCATGCGCTACACCGAGGCGCGCCTGGCGCCCATTGCGATGGAAATGCTCGCCGACATTGAAAAGAACACGGTGGACTTCGTCTCGAACTTTGACGATACGCTCACCGAGCCATCCGTGCTCCCTGCGGCCATTCCGAACTTGCTGGTGAACGGCAGCAGCGGTATCGCGGTCGGCATGGCAACTTCAATCCCGCCACACAACCTGGGAGAAGTGATCGATGCGCTGACCTTCATGCTCGAATCCTGGGAAAAGCTGGATGAGATTTCCACCGAGCAGATCATGCGCTTCATCCAGGGGCCGGACTTTCCGACCGGAGGGGTGGTAATCGAACAACCGGGCGGCGAAAGCCTGGAAAGCGCTTACGGGAGTGGCCGGGGTCGTATCCTGGTGCAAGCGCGTGCCCACATCGAGGAGATGGAACGCGGCCGCAGCCGCATCCTGGTCACGGAAATCCCCTATCAGGTGAATAAATCCGGCCTCATCGAGCGCATCGCCGAATTGGTGCGCGAGGGGCAAATCGAGGGGATCAGCGATCTGCGCGATGAATCCGATCGCCATGGCCTGCGCATCGTGATCGAGCTGAACAAGAACGCCGATGCGGAAAAGACGCTGGAGGCGCTGTATCGGCATACCCCTATGCAGACCACCTTCAGCCTGATCCTGTTGGCACTGGTGGATGGGGAACCACGCTTGCTCACGCTGAAGCAGGCGCTGCGCGTCTACCTGGAGCATCGGCTGACGGTCACGCGCCGCCGTGCCGAATTCGAGCTGGAGAAGGCCCGTCAACGTGCCCATATCCTGGAAGGGTTGCTGATCGCGCTCAAATACCTGGACGAGATCATCGCCTTGATCCGTAACTCCCCCGATGTCGAAACAGCCCGCACGCGCCTGATCAAGCGCTTCAAGCTGAGCGAGGCGCAGGCGAATGCGATCCTGGAAATGCAATTGCGCCGCCTAGCCGCCCTGGAACGCAAAAAGCTCGAGGCGGAATATAAAGAGCTACAACAGCGCATCAAGGAGCTAGAAGCACTGCTCAAATCGCCGAAGAAGATGCGTCAGGCAGTGACCGACGAGCTGCTGCGCATCAAAGCGGCCTACGCCGACCGACGCCGCACACAGATTTTGCATCTGAAAGAGAAACCAAAGGGCATTGCCGCCCTGACTGTGGAGACACTGCCGGCCCAGAAAGTCTGGGTAGGAATCGGGAAAGGCGGCCTGCTTGGGCGCACTGCCGAAGATAAGATGCCGCGCCTTTCGGGGAGCGAACCGCCGCTGCTGCTGGCTCATGCGTCAACTGCTGATACGCTGTACCTGGCGAGTCCAAATGGGAAAGCAGCGGCCATTGCCATCCAGACCCTGCCCCAGGTAGAAAAATGGAGCGAAGGCGTACCCTGGTATAAGGTTTCGCCGCTGAAAGAGAACGAGCCTGTCCAAGCGCTCTTCTCCCTCCCACCACAGCGAAAAGACCTGCCCGACGATCTCTGCCTGATGAGCGTAACGCGCTACGGCATGGTCAAGAAGAGCGCAGTCGGTGAACTGCCTGGTCCTTCTGCTCAAGCCTTTACCCTGGTAAAAGTGAACGAGGGAGATGCCTTGCTGCAGGTGCTCTGGGTGCGTGACGAGGATGAGGTGCTTCTGGTCACTGCCCTGGGGATGGCAATCCGCTTCGCCGCCTCAGAGGTGCGCCCAATGGGCCTTGTCGCGGCTGGGGTCAGCGGAATCAAACTAGAAAGCGGCGATGAGGTCATCGGCGCGCATATCCTGACCAAAGGCACCTCCCTCCTCCTGCTCGCTTCAGATGGACGCGCCAAACGTCTTGCCCCCTTGGAATTTCCATTGCAAGGGCGCTATGGAAAAGGCGTGATCGCCTGGGAACTGCCCAAAGGGGTGCGCCTGGTCGGGAGCGCATTAGGGAAGGACAACACAACCATCGGCATCCGCTTGCGCCAAGCGGCCGCGCGCTCGCTGCGCTTGGATGAAGTTCCCCTCCGCAAACGCACCGCCGTGCGCGGAGACGTAGTGGTGGAAGTCAAAGCCGGGGATGCGGTGGCGGGGCTGCTCGCAGCACAGGAAGAGGCGAGGATAGAGAGGAAAAGGCGATAGCAAACCCTGAAAACCGTATTTCCTATCAAGCGCTTGGGTTGGAAAATAGGCCCCTGTTTTATCTGCCGCTTGGCAGCACACCCTGACTTGGGATTGCCGCTCATTTGGTAGATTACTGAAAAGCCCTAGCGGCCCCTTCTTTTTCACCTCCCGGCCAACCCTAATTCCGGCGCGATGGTACGCATGGCCTGGATTACGTTGCCGATATGTTCCCATAGGTCAATTCCGAGTTCCTGCGCCCCGCGTTCGATCTCCTCGCGATTGGCTCCGGCAGCGAAGGCGCGATCCTTCCACTTTTTCTTCACTGAAGCGACCTCTAAATCCAGCAGAGAGCGAGAGGGACGCACCAACGCTACTGCCGTGATCAGGCCGGTGATCTCATCACAAGCATAAAGCGCTTTGCGACGCAAAGTGTTGCGGGGCACTCCGGTCCGATCGGCGTGGCTTAGAATATCCTGAATCCACTCCTCCGGCACGCCGCGTGAACGCAAGATCGGCGCTCCCTCCATCGGATGCTGGTCCAACGTGGGATGAATCTCCCAATCGAAATCGTGCAGCAGGCCGATTAGGCCCCACGTTTCAGCATCTTCTCCAAATTTCTGGGCATAAAAGCGCATGGCCGCTTCAACGGCCAACATGTGACGAATCAGGTTCTCATTCTTGACAAATTCCCGCACCAAAGCCAGTGCCGTGACACGATCCATCAAATTCCTCCTTGCTAGTTATAAGTCTTTGCGATAGACGCGATGGTTCTTATACTCTTCGCCGTTTAAGTTTTTAAGATCAGCGCGCATTTGCACTGCTGTTTCGGCTACTTGCGTCATTTCCACATGTTCAAAACCGAAATCGCGCATGGTCTTGCCCATCTCATAATAAAGCAGAGCGTTGCCGCCATGCCCCTGATGTTCGGGCAAAATCCCCATGCCATTACCGGAAACCCACTTGGTACGGCGCATCTCCAACAATAAATCCACTAGAGAAACGGGATTGAGATGGCCGCGCGCCCGTTGCAATGCCGCCGAGACATCCGGAAAGGCGAAAAGGAAACCCACCACTTCATCCTTATGCAGGATAATCTTGATCAGGCGGTGGTCGGCAACCAGCATGATGTTATCCACCACAAATTTGATCTCACGCTCACTCAAGGGATAATATTCCCAATTGTTCACGAACGCTTTATTGTATGCTTGACCGATACGCGCTGCCCATTGGATCAACTCGCGTTTGCTCTTAAACGGTTTCACCTGCAAGTGTCCGCGCTCGGCAACACGTTGGGCTATACGTACGACGCGCTCGGGAATATCGAAAGAGCGCGCATGGAGATAACAAGAGACAAAATCCACCTCTTTTTCAAAGCCTAGTGTCTCGATCAAACGAGGATAGTAGGGATAGTTATAGTTCATCATCGTCATCATCTGACGATGCTCAAAACCTTCAATGAGGATCCCATATCCGTCAAAGGGAGACATTCCCTTCGGCCCAACCAAACGTGTCAAGCGCCGTTTGCGCGCCCAGTCAATGGCTGCGTCAAAGAGGCGGGCAGCCACCTCTTGATCATCCACACACTCAAAAAAGTAGAACGCAGCATCCTTAACTTGATGATAGCGGTTGAAAGGCTTATTCTCCAGCACTGCAATCCGTCCCACAACCTCATTTCCATCCAAGGCAAGGAAGAACTCCGCATCGGAATGCTCATAGAAAGGATGTTTGCGCGCATTCAACGGCAGATAGGCATCCACTCGCAACGGCGGCACCCACTGGGGACAACCTCGATAATGCGCATAGGGAAATTCAACGAATCGCCGCACCTGTGACTTGTTCTGAAGGTCAACTCGCTGGATGATAGGCATAGGTACCTCATTATGGATGTTAGACGACACACGGGATGTAATAAGTATACACCATTGCTCACCATTCACATCCCACGCTCCTCATTTTCCAAGAGCTAATATTGACCAAAATGTGCTATACTTTTCATACTACTTGCGATCCTCCAATTCCCGCTCTTATGAACGGTTCTTACCTCCACTGGGCTGACTTCTTGCGTGAACATAAGCTCGAGCGTTTCGCTTTTTTCCTGCTGGACGCCACCCGCCCGCTTCACACCCTGTTTGCTCAGATGCTCCATTTGCTATCGCCTTTTTTCCCCGTGACCTCCATCCAGATACTACTAGAAGATCAGCACGCTCTCGACGAGTTCCTTCTCCTTCTGCTCCCGGAGTGATCCTGTGTACCTGGCTTTGCTTTCCCTTTTCATTGTCCTTTCCGCCGCTGCGCTTTTGGTCACCCTGACGTTCGTCCAGCGCAAATCGCGCCCCGCTTTTCGCACTATCCCCGCTTTTCAGGAGTTACGCCGCTCCATTGACCTCTCTATCGAGGAGGGACGCCCAGTTCATCTTTCACTAGGGCGCGGCAATCTACTTACACTTCAGGGCGCGCCGGGACTCGCAGGGTTAAGCATGCTCCGCTATATGGCAGCACAAACTGCTGTGGGAGATCAGCCCCCCTTGATCACAACCGGCGAAGGGAGCCTGGTGATCCTGGCACAGGATACGACCCAAACTGCTTTCCGCGCTGCCTTTGCAGAAGAACTCTATCGTCCACTTACGGCGCGGCTGACCGGCCTCTCCCCCTTCGCCTACGCCGCCGGAGCGCTCCCCCTCATTCGCGAGCCACAAATCTCCACACATATCTTCCTGGGAAACCTAGGAGCCGAATCCCTGCTACTCGGTGAAGCAGCCGAACGTCAAAATATCTCCTTCATCGCTGCATCCGATGACCTGAGTGCTCAGGCCGGACTTTTCGCTCTCACATCTCACCCTCTCATCGGCGAGGAAATTTTCGCCGCCGGCGCTTACCTGAGCAACTACGCTCCCCACCAAGCCAGCCTAAGCGTACAAGATGTGTCACGCTGGTTGTTAATCATCGCATTGCTCACTTTGCCCGTTCTGAAATTTTTCGGAGTCTTCTGATGCGCCTGTTCTCTGCTGTGTTGGCCGTCCTCACTGCAGTAATAGTCCTAGCAGGTGGCTTCCTGCCCATTCCTGTCCTGGTCGAACTGCGCTACATCCTGCTCCAATGGGGAGCAATCCTGGCCGGAACAGCCGTTCTGGTCGGTTTCTACAACCTCCTTGCTGTTCATTTGCACCATTTGCGCAGAGGCGGCCTTCAGATACTCTACAGTCTCGCCCTCATCCTGGCCGCGCTGATCGCCTTTTCGCTCGTGGTCCTGTTCGGCCCACAAACACCCTCGATCCAAACCTGGCTCATCATGGGCATCGTGCGACCGGTAGAAGCTTCTTTGCTGGGCATCCTGAGCGTTACCCTGATCTACGCACTGATGCGCCTCCTGCGCCGCCGTCTGGATTCCCTGACCTTGCTTTTCCTTCTCTCCGCCTTTTTCTTCCTGCTGGCAATGGCACCCACGCCTTGGGGTATCCTCCCCCTAATAGGAGATTTTCTTGCCCCCTGGCTACAGGACACCTTCGTCACCGCCGGTGCACGTGGTTTGCTCCTGGGCATGGCTCTGGGCGCACTGACGACCGGCTTGCGCCTCCTCCTCGCTGTTGACCGACCCTATGGAGGCAAATAATGAACGAAATCCTTTGCGCGCAATGTGGCCAAAACAATCCACCTGACGCAATCTTTTGCCAACGTTGTGGCGCATTGCTCCCCCCGCAACGACCGGCAACGGAGCCACTTGCTCCCACATTGCGCCCCGGCGAGGAGCCGGTGAAGAAAAGCACTGCCGAATTAGAGCCACTCCTTCCGGCCTGGCTGCGCGAGACTCGCCAGGGCGAGACACCTCCCCCTGTTGAACAACAACCTACCCCTGCTCCTACTCCCCCTCCCGATCCGCTGGCTGAACTTTCTTCCTCTGGCCCTTCAGAGTCAGAAGAAGAAATACCAGATTGGTTAAAAGAGTTGGGAATCGTCTCTGAAAAGCCTCAAGCGGAACCACAAGCAGGGCCACAAGGAATCGAATTTCAGTGGAAAGAAGGGGAAGAAGAAAAAAGTGAAACGCTTCTGCCCGAAGGCGATTGGCTGCGCTCCCTGAGCACGATCTCCCCCGAAGCTTCAGCTGCGGGCGGAACACAGACACCCCCGAGCACAATTCCCCTATCCGAAGCTCCTCAGGCGCCGACGCAACCCCCGGCGCCGAGCGCAGGTGAAGAAGCGGTCCCAGATTGGCTGAAAGCCTTCGCCGAAGCGCCGGCAGCCGCGCCCGAAGTTCCCCCCGCCGCGCCGAGCGCAGGCGAAGAAGCGGTCCCGGATTGGCTGAAAGCCTTCGCCGAAGAGCCAAAATCTCCGGTTGAAGAGGAGGCATCTCCAGCCGTGCCTCCCATCATTGGCGCCCCTATCGACGAAGAAGGTGACCTCAGCGCCTTGCTGGAGATGGAAATCCCGGAATGGCTCTCCGGCATCTCCCCGGAAGTGCCTCCTGCGGAAACTCCGGCGGAAGAAATGCCCGCCCTTGCTTCTGCCGAATTGCCCGCCTGGGTACAGGCAATGCGCCCGATAGAAGCCATCCTGACTGGGGAGGGAAAAGGGGCAACAGAAGAAGCAGAAGAAGAGAAAGAAGGCCCGCTGGCAGGATTGCGGGGTGTCTTGCCTGCCTCGCCCACTCCTTTACCCTATACCCGCCCACGCGCCTACTCGATCCGCTTGAACGTCAGCGACGCTCAGCAAACCCATGTCCAGTTATTGGAACAATTGATTGCGGATGAAGAGCGCCCGCGCCTGCGTCGTACACCGAAAACACACGTCACGTCTCAGCGCGCATTGCGCTGGCTGATCACATTGCTGATATTCATCTCCTTGAGCGTGCCCCTCTTTGTCAGAAGTCAGTGGACATCTACGCCAGCTCTAATGCCTCAGGAAACCTGGCAATTCATTCAGTCGGTCAATTCACTGCCTCCCTCATCAAACCTACTCCTTGTGCTGGACTACGAAATAGCAACCAGCGGCGAAATTGAGGCGTTGCTTTTGCCGTTTCTGGAACACTTAAACTCAACTAACCAGGCGCAGCTGGTGGTTGTTGCGCTCAACCCTATGGATACAGGGATGAGTCAGCGTTTTCTGGAAGTGCTTCACAAGGCACACCCCCAAATGCCGCTCCCTGTCGTACTCGATCTGGGTTATCTCCCCGGTGGTGTGAGTGCTATCCCACTCTTTGCTGCCCACCCGACCTTCGCATCCTCAGAGGAGATACGCCTTAAATGGGGATCGCCTCCGTTCGAGGCTCTCCATACCTTGAGCGACTTTGATGGTGTGATTTTGGTAACCGACAACGCCGAAAATGCCCGTGCCTGGATTGAGCAAACAACCCCTTGGAATGTTGACTTGTTAGTGGTGAGCGCCGCTCGGAGCGCACCTATCCTGTTGCCGTATTTCTACACCGGTCAAGTGAAAGGAATGATCGGTAACCTAAACGCAGCTGCCGCCTATGAGCAAAGCAACGGCCTGCCTGGGTTGGCACGCGTCTACCGCGATGCGTATAGCGCCGGCCTCTGGCTGGCATTAATTTTGGGGATCGTTGGATCGGTCTGGGGAATGGTCGCGCGCCGTTTTAGCTCACAGCTACGGGAGGAAAAAGCATGAACATCTCCATAGAATGGTTGAGCGGGCTTCTCGGCTTTTTTCTTACACTTGCAATTTTCAGCTACCTGATCGGCGATAATCCCCTTTTTCGCCTGGCCATCCACTTGTTTGTCGGCGCAAGTAGCGGATACATCGCCGCTTTGGTCTTCCGCCAGGTATGGCTTAACCAGCTACTTCTGCCACTTCTCAACCCCCAGACGGATACCCTGATGCGCTTTTGGTTGCTCCTCTCCTTGCTCCTCGCCGTACTTTTGTTGGCGAAAATCTCACCGCATCTGAACACCCTAGGGACACCCTCGGCTGCCATTCTGAGCGGTATCGCTGCCGCAGTGGTGATCGTCGGGGCCCTTCAGGGTACGATCTTCCCCCAGCTCACCGCCTCTGCGGCTCCCTTTTCTTCGGCCAACACCCCCGACCTCTGGGGTCAGGGCGCGATCGTCATCCTTGGTACAATCGGTACCCTGGCTTATTTCCACTTTGGTGCCGATCGTGCTCTTCGCAGACGCGGATGGATTCGTGTTCTCGGCTGGATCGGCCTGCTTTTCCTAGGGCTGACATTCGGGGCGCTCTTTGCCACCCTCTATAGTTCAGCCTTGACCGCGCTCATTGAACGCATTCATGCTCTCATCTCCTTTATCCTCCCATAAACCATGCCTGTCTCTGTCATTGAAGGTGAATCCGTACTCGTCATAGACATCGGGAGTATCAACACCCGAGCTGCGCTATTCGACGTAGTGGAGGGGGAATACCGCTTCCTGGCCGTCGCACGGGTGCCATCTACCGTAGATGCCCCCTGGAATAACGCCATGGAAGGCGCGTTGCAAGCCATCGAGGCACTTCAGCAACTCACTGGGCGTCCCCTTCTCACGCCGCAGCGAGAGCCGATTCTCCCCTCCCAAGCCGATCAAAGCGGCGTGGACGGTGTGGCAGTAACGATCTCGGCCGGCGAACCACTCAAAACCGTGCTTGTGGGTCTACTGGATGAAGTTTCCCTGGAAAGTGCCCGCCGCCTGGCCGCAACTACCCAACTCACCGTCCTTGATGCCATTCATCTTCATGATCAACGGCACTTCAACGAACAGATAGATACCTTGTTGCGCCTACAACCAGAGTTGGTAATCATTGCAGGCGGAGTGGATGGAGGTGCCTCACGCTCGGTATTGCATCTGGTAGAGGCAGTGGGATTGGCCGCATACCGCTTAGCGGAAGAAAAACGGCCATCCGTCCTCTACGCCGGAAACAACGCCCTGGCAAAAGAAATCAGAGAGACACTCAAGCCATATGTTCGCTTCTTACAGACTGCCCCCAACATCCGTCCCACCCTGGATGACGAGGACTTGGAACCGGCGCGGCGAATCCTGGCGGAAATGTACCTCCAAATCCGCCGTGCCAACCTGCCCGGCGTAGAAGAGCTTTTCCAGATTAGCTCCGGACACATGCTCCCCACTTCTTACGCGCAAACACGATTGCTGCGCTTTTTGAGCCAAACTTTAGGCGCAGATCGTTCCATCCTGGCGATTGACCTCGGTGCATCCAGTACCGGTCTGCTGCTTGGGCGCGGAGAGCGAATCTTTGCGGAAATACTGCCTCTTGGCGTAGGCGAGCCGCTCCCTCGTTTGCTTTCCCAAATTACCCCAAATGACATCCTTCGCTGGTCACCCTTTGATTTGCCCGCCCATCAAGTATCGGTATTAGCTTACCAAAAAGCACTTTATCCCCAAACCATCCCCGCGACGCAAGAAGAATTTGTGCTCGAGCACGCCTTCGCCCGAGAACTCCTGCGTCTTGGGTTGCAGCAATTACGCCAACATTACCCAGAGGCACTACCATATCTCCCTTCTCTTGAAATGATCCTGGTAGGCGGAGCTACCCTGACCCATACTTCACGCTTCGGGCAGAGCCTCCTGACGGTGTTAGACGCAGTTCAACCGACAGGCCTGACGAGCATCTTAGTAGATACGAATGGCTTGCTCCCCATGCTGGGCGTGGCTTCGGAGCGTAATAGCTTGCTACCTATCCACCTCCTCGAATCTAATGCATTCCTTAACTTAGGAACGGTAATTTCAGTGGTCGCCAGTGGAGCCTATGGCAGCCCGGTTTTGCGCGTCCGATTGACCTACCATGATGGGCATGAAGCGCGGCTGGAAGTGCGTCATGGGAATTTAGAGATCATCCCCTTGCCGCCCGGAAATACGGCACGCCTTTCCCTTGAACCGGCTCGCCACGTAGATATTGGCTTGGGACGCGGGCACGGCGGCACATTTACCATCGCCGGGGGATTGCTGGGGGTGATCATTGACGCTCGAGGCCGTCCGTTGGGTCTCCCCGAAGATGCGGTAAGACGGCGCGAATTGGCAAAGAAGTGGCTTTGGACACTGGGAGGTTAACATGTGGGCGCGGCGATTAAGCATTCTCCCCGTTACCAGCATCACCCGCCAGCGCACCCTCCCGATCCCCGGAACGGTGTTGGTGAAACTGAATCAGCGCGTCACACCCACAGAGGTCATCGCTGAAGCAACCCTGCCGCGCGCCCATCTCTACTACAATGTGGCGCGCCTTCTGAAGCTATCCCAGGCTGCTGCCACAAAAGCCACGCGCGTGCGCGTTGGTGAGCAAGTACCCCAGAACGGGCTAATTGCAGAAAAAGGCGGAATTCTCCCCAAACAAATCCGCACCCCAAAAGCTGGACGTGTGGTAATCGCTGCGGATGGCGAGGTGTTGCTGGAGGTGGAAAGTAGCACCCTTTCACTCCTTGCAGGCATGCCCGGCCTGGTGACCCAAATTCTCCCCAATCGCGGCGCGGTGATCCAGACCAACGGCGCCCTGATCCAGGGCATTTTCGGCAACGGACGCGTGGACACCGGGCTTTTGATAAATCTGATGGAAAGCGAGAGAGATGTAATCAATGCTGGACGCCTGGACCTCAGTTTTCGCGGCGCGATCATCATGGCTGGCCAATGCCGTGAAGCGGAAGTGCTACGCACCGCCGCAGAAATCCCAGTACGCGGTCTGATCCTTTCATCGCTTTCGCCCAACCTAATCCCGCTAGCGTTGCAGATGAAATACCCTATCGTGGTGACGGATGGACTTTGGCCCTCCCCCATGAATCCACAGGCCTTTAAGCTGCTATCTTCGCATGTCCGGCGGGAAGTCACACTAAACGCCCAATTCTACGACCGGCACCAGGGCATCCATCCGGAAATTGTCATCCCGCTGCCGGTTTCACCCAAAGTGGAGGAAAACTCCATCGAAACCTTCGCTCCTGGTCAGACGGTACTTATTCTGCGTGCACCATATGCCGGACAAATCGGTCAGCTGGTGAATCTCCTCCCCGAAGCAGTCACCCTGGAAAACGGCATCTCGGCCCTAGCGGCAGAGGTGCGAATACCAAACGGCGAGCAGGTGATCGTCCCCTTGGCCAATCTACAGGTGATTGGCTAGTACATCCCTATCTGTCAATTTGGAGGAATCCCCATGTACGAAAGCGAACAACTTGGTTTCGAACCCCCCCAAGAACAGCCCCCCGAGGAATCATCTAACCGCACATTTCTCATTGCGGCAGGGGTTCTGGGAGGTCTTATTTTGCTCACCCTGATCTGCGCCGCCGTGTACATGTTTGTGCTGGTACCTCAGCAACGACAGGCACAGCAGGCCCAGCAATTTGCGGCCCAAACCCAACAAGCAATGGTGAGCATTGGATTGACGGGCACGGCACAGGCATTTGCCCTGCAGCAAACAGCTCAAGCCACTCCCCCTCCTACCGAGACTCCGTTTCCCTCCCCGACCCCTCTCATCGCCACCCCTTCGGAGACACCCACACCTCAATCAGACCCACTCACAGCAACCGTAGCTGCTGCCTTAACCCAGGCCGCACAAGCCCAGTTGACCGTGCTCCCCACTTCGACCGCTTTGCCGAGCACCGGCATAGCCGATGAAATGGGATTTCCAGGGCTGATCATGCTCGCCATGGCGCTGATTGCAGTGATCTTCCTAGTAAGGCGCCTACGCGCAGCAACTCGTTAACCCTTTTTCAGGAGGGGATCGTGAAGTCTTACCGTCAAGAACTTTGGTTTAACCTGCCCACGCGGCGAGGCTTCGTAAATATCACCCCTCAAGTGGAAGAAGCACTGCGTGAGAGCGGAATTCGCGAGGGGCTAGTTCTGGTCAATGCCATGCATATTACCGCCTCGGTATTCATCAACGATGACGAATCTGGGTTGCATCGCGATTTCGAGCGCTGGCTAGAGGAATTGGCCCCCCACGAGCCCATCGAGCGCTATCTGCACAACCGCACAGGTGAGGATAACGCGGATGCCCATCTAAAGCGACAAATCATGGGACGCGAGGTTGTCGTCGCCGTGACGAACGGCAAATTAGACTTCGGCCCCTGGGAACAAATCTTCTACGGTGAATTCGATGGTCGCCGCCCTAAAAGAGTGTTAATCAAGATTATCGGGGAGTAGGAGAAACTTCACGTGTGGTGATTGCAATGGGGGTGGATCTCGAAACGCTTTTTCACTGCGCACAACTCCGCAACCCGCACTAGGGATGGCCAATACTTTTCGGGGAGGGTGGGCGGCACCTGAATCTCTAGATTTCTCGACCATACCGCTAAAGGGGTTGGTATGCAGTATATCCTGGGGGATCGCAGGCGTTGGTCAGGCAACCATGCTCCTCACCGTGTTGCTCCTGGCGGCCTGCAGTTGATTTCGTTGGACGCCCTCAGCGAACACATCGGTCGTCCCTAAGACGGAGCTAAAGGCAGACTCTCCTACATCCTGCGCAAAGCGCCGGAGAAGAAGCTGGGAGTTGGGAGCGAGTGGTAACAGTGATCAGCGAGCAAGACGGAGGAGCGTTTTCCATTCTACAAGGCGCGCACGTCCCTCCATCGAAAGCAGCAATGTCATCCCAAATACAATCAGCACGTTAGTGATGAAGAAGAACACCACCTCTTCCAACGGCAGGATGCCAAAGAAAAGGATGCCCGTAGTCTGAGACGGGGAGATGGACCAAGTGGTCTCTTTGAGCGCGAGGATGTCCATCAACGAGAGGTACGTCCCAGGGACAAGGATGCTCCAGAAGACCAGTTTGCGATGATGCCAAAGGATGTCCGCTCCGAAGAGCAGTTGTGGAAAAATGGCAGGGAAAGCCCAGAAAAGCGTGATGGACAGGTAGGTGAGAGGCTGGTTGTCACTGAAGAAGAGAGCGGCGAAGAGAAACCAAAGCAATACAAGTACACAAGTAGACAGATACACAAGTAGCCTGTTGGGCTTGAAGCCTTGGGTAGGCGGTGCGATGCGGCGCGCCAGGAACCACCACCAGAGACCAGTGAGAATCGTTTCGAGAACGAAGAAGGTGTACTCCTCGATGGGGACGTAGCCGAGAACAATGCCCGTGACGAGGTCGGGATTGTAGTACCAGACGCCGGTAGCGACGAGGTAGTTATCCCACGGGGTGGTGTAGGCGACAGCGAGAAAGACATGGACGGCAATGGCAATCCACACAGAGCGCCCATTGGCGAAGCCTTTGGTGGGACGATCGTTTTTGTTATCCCACCACGCGAAGGCGAGGAAGATAATGATGGGAGTGACGAGAAAGCGAAGGAGGAAGCCGAAGTAGGTCATTTAGTCTGATAGTTCCCGGTCTTGTAGTCTCATAGTTTTCGTCTCCGCTCCACCCTCATCCTCACCCCGGGCCGCGGTTCGAGGGTAGCGCCCATGTGAGGATGGATTTTGTGATGGGTAAATTGGAATCGGTAATTGCGGAGTAAATAGGTGAGGACAACTCGCGCCTCTGCCTGACCAAACGCTGCACCGACGCAGGCGCGCGGTCCGCCGCCAAAGGGGACATAACTCATGGGCGGAGTTTTCCGTCCGTGAGCGAAGCGTTCGGGGCAGAAAGAATCGGCGTTTTCCCAGATTTCTGGATCGCGATGGGTGAGATAGATGGAGTAGAACAGGCGCTCGCCGGCAGGGATTTCGCCCTCGTCAAACTCTATTTCCTTCGCCACACAGCGGTTGCCGATGTGAATAGGCGGATAAAGGCGCAGACTCTCCTTGATAACTTGGTCAAGCAAGGGGGATTTGTCTAGCGTGTCCACTTCCTGAACGAGGCGGGTATGAACATCGGGGTGTTGACCAAGCAGGGCGAAGGTCCAGGCAAGAAGCGCAGTGGAGGTGTCGTGTCCTGCGATGAGCATGGTCAGCATTTGGTCGCGGATGCGGTCATCGGAGAGCCCTGCGTCGATCAGGTGTTGGAGGAGATCGGCTTGAACATTTGACGTTGAACGTTCCGCATTGAGGCGGCGGGAGGCGATGATTTGGTAGAGATAGTCATCGAGCGCCTGCAGATATTTTTTATAGCCAGGACGCGGAATCTTCCGCCAGAGGATCCACGCGCCAGGCGAGATGAATTCGATGGCTTTGAGGATGGGCGTCCAGATAGGCGGCAGGTCGTCCCAGGCGTCTTTGCTGAAGAGCGCCTGCATAATGATGAGCAGGGCAATCTTGCGACTCTCGACCAGCATGTCCACGATTTGACCATCGCGCCATGTGGAGGCGACACGTTCGGTCTGATGGATCATCATATCGGTATAGGCAGGCAAGTGGGAAGGATGAAGCAGCGGCTCCATCAGTGCGCGGTAGCGGTCGTGTTCTTCACCGTCCACGACGAGGATGCCGTGTCGCAACAGGTCAGTGACAGGGTCGGCGTTGCGCCACAGGACTTTATCGCGCTCGGTGACAAGGACCCTGCGGTTCGCTTCGGGACCAAAGACCACATACGGAGGGAAGCCAGGCAGGGGAATTTGGAAGAAGCGTCCGACGTGTTTTGCCATGACCTTGAGTGGTCCGAGCAGGGAACGCTCCTTGAGCAGGGCAAGTAGTGCTGCCCATCCGAGGAAAGGAGAGATGGATCGTTTCATTGAGACACATTTGAAGGTGGGAGTTTGGAATGTTGAGTGTACTGCAAAAACTCACCACAGAGAACATAGAGCGCACAAGGGTTTTTCATTATCAACTCTCCGTGTACTTTGTGCACTCTGTGGTAAACAGGCCTTTTTGCAGGAGAGTCAATGTTCAAACGTTGGAGAAATTCCACCACCGCCTGTATAAACTCGGCAGGGCATTCCTCTTGCGGGACATGTCCGCATTGCGGAATGACAGCAAGTTGGGCGTTCGGCAATTCGTCTGCAAGGCGAAGCGATTGCTCGGTAGGGACAATGCGGTCGTCGTCGCCAGTGATGACCAGCACGGGCAAGTTGAATTCATCGAGGCGTTCGACGAGTCCGCTTTCGCGGCTGGCGAGGATGAATTCCCAGAGCGCCTTGTCCCAGTCCGCAAGGCGAAGCGGCTTTTGGTATCCCTCCAGGATTTCGGGCGTAATCTTCGAGGGGTCATGCCAAGCGAGTTCGATGAGTTCGGGGCCACGCGTCTGGATTTGGCGAGCGATAAGCGGGCCGAGATGACGCATCTGCGGCGTGCGGAGCAGAGGGCGAATCCAGGCGGGCGCGCCTCCCCCCACATAGACGGCGGGGTCCACCAGAATGAGGCTTTCCACACGTTGAGGGTATTTCAATGCAGTCAGCATAGCAATCGTCCCACCTGCCGAGTTTCCGACGAGAATTGCCCGTTTGACACCGAGCGCATCCATCAGCCCTATAACCAGTTCAACCTGCGCCTCCTGACTGTAGGGGTTTTCACCCTCCCATGTCAGCGGGCGTTCGGTGAGTCCAAAGGCAGGACGGTCGTAGGCGATAACCGTGCCGTATTGTGAGAGCGGTTCAGTCACTTCGCGCCACGAGAACAAACTGGCGCCAAAGCCGTGCAAAAGGATGAATGTCCTTTCGCCCTGCCCGTAGGTCTTGTAGTGGACGTTGATGCCGTTGATTTCGACGAAACGGCTATCGGGGTCAGCCAGAGCCTCGGGCGGCACTGTCCCCTCCAGCGGCGGCACGGGGACGAAGAAGGGGCCCACGAGGAGAAGCAGGAGGAGGAGCGCAAGGAGGATGAGAAGAGTGCGTTTGAGTCTCATAGTTTTTAGCGTAGGACAGGCTTTCTAGCCTGTCCCTAGCCTGTCTCCAGCCTGCCAAACTAGACAGCCCGGAAAGGCTGTCCTACGGGCTATCCTACGGTTACAAGCGCGGAACGCGCAGGGCGTGAAACCAGTCGAAGAAAAACAGGAAGGCACCCTGCAGCAAGATACCGATGCCGGTACCCAGCCAGAACGGATTGGATGGGCCGAAGAAGCGCGCCGTCAGCACGCCGCCGAGCATGTAGAACACGTCCAGGACAGTGTTAACCCACAGGATGCGCGCCAGCTTGCGGGCCTCCTGCGGGGCGGCCAAAGCAGCCTGCTCAACCGTCAGCCGGGCACGAAGTTTGCGCGTTCCGAGCGCGCCGCCTTGGGCAATGAGCAGGTCAATCAACCCCCAGGCGAGGAACTGGATAGCAATGCCGTTCCAGAGCGGCGTGCGGATCAGAAACATGGCCAGGCCGAGCAAGATGCTGACCAGCGCGCCGATGGACAGGCGAAGGGTGAGAGTTTGCTGAAATCCCCAGATGTCATTCATCGGGGCAAATCTCCAAGAGATCGTAGACGCGCCTTTCGGCAGCGGCTTGAGTTGATTCCATAGTCTGATAGTCTGATAGTCTGATAGTCTGATAGTCGTTAGGCGTTATGCGTCATTCGTCAGCCCTTGGTGTCAGTGGGCGGAGACGGAGGGCGGTGTAGCGGCGGCCGCGGCCAAGGAAACGGAAGAAGAGAAAGGCCAGGCCATATTTGCGGCGCATCAGGCGCTGGACATGTTCGAGGGCTTCTGGCGAGGCGTCAGCTTCGGCACGAGCTTCGACCCAATCGCCCAGGAGCGTGCCATCGGCTTTGCAGGGAGCGATGCGGACGCGTCCCTCGCGGCGGATGCGCTTGGCTTTGCCCGAATCATACTGCGTCCAGACATACAGCGTCTCGCCCTCGCGGACAAACCAGACGGGCGTGCGGACGGGAGTTCCGTCCTTGCGATAGGTCTCGAGGTTGAGGTAGTTGTGATGGGTGAAGGAGTCCATAATCGGATGGTTAATGGTTAGTGGTGATTTACAGTCAACGGTCTACAGTCTCCTTGGCAGCAGCATAGGCGGCGAGGGTGCGCTCGCGGACGGCGGCGTGGTCCACGATGGGCGGAGGGTAGCCGGGGACGCGGACGCCTTTCTCCCAGGGGGCGTGGATGACATCGGCAGGGAGATGCGCCAGTTCCGGCACCCAGCGGCGGATGTAATCCCCGTTCGGGTCGAATTTGCGGGATTGCAGGATGGGGTTGAAGACACGGAAGTAGGGCGCGGCATCGGTGCCGGTGCCGGCCGTCCATTGCCAGCCGCCGTTGTTGGCCGCCGGGTCGCCATCCAGCAGGTTCTCCATGAACCAGGCTTCGCCCCAGCGCCAGTCAATCAGCAAATCTTTGACGAGAAAGGAGGCGACGATCATGCGGGCGCGGTTGTGCATCCAGCCTGTCTCTTTGAGTTGACGCATGGCCGCGTCTACCACCGGGTAGCCGGTGCGGCCTTCTTTCCAGGCGGCGAATTCGGCTTCGTCGTTGCGCCAGGGGATGTTGGCCAGCGCGGGGTTGAAGGCGGTGCGTAGGACGTGGGGGAAGTGGTAGAGGATGGAGATGTAGAATTCGCGCCAGATGAGTTCATTGAGCCAGGTTTGAACGCCTGAGACTTCGGAAGTCTCGAAGACTTCCAAAGTCTGCTTTGCAGCGTGGACGGCTTGGCGCAGGGAAATCATGCCAAAGCGCAGGTAGGGAGAGAGACGGGAGGTGCCGTCGAGGTCAAGGCGATTGCGGAGATCTGCGTAGGCCCTCACCCTCGGCCCCTCTCCCAGGGGGAGAGGGGAGCAGAAGGCTTGGAGGCGGCGCAGGGCTTCGGATTCGCCGGCGGGGAAGTTCGGATCGTCTTGAGCTGCGGGAAGCGGATCGGAGCGGAAGCCGGGCGGGGTGGGGATGCGCTCAGGGACCGGTAGGGGGGTCAAGTCAGCGGGGAGGAGGGCTTTCCAGGCTTTGCTGAAGGGCGTGTAGACGGTGTAAGGCGAGCCATCGGGTTTGAGGACAGCTAGCGGATGGTGGACAGTCTGCCCGTGGACGAGGGTCAGCGGCAGAGCGCGGGCGATCTCAGCGTCGCGGGTGCGGGCGTAGGGGGTATAGTCTTCCTCGGCATAGATGACGCTCGCGCCGCTTTCGGCCAGCAGAAGACGCAGCACGTCGAGGGGGTCGCCGCGGCGCAGGACAAGGTAAGAGCCGCGGGCGCGCAGGTCGCGGTCAAGAGCGTGCAGGCCGGCGTAGAGAAAGTCGCGCCGCCGAGGAGAAGCGGAATCAAACTTCGGATCGAGGACGAAGACCGGGATAACAGAACCAGCCTCGAGCGCAGCATGAAGCGCCGGGTTGTCGGCAAGGCGAAGGTCGCGGCGAATCCACCAGAGGGAAGTCATAGGAGTCGGATAGTCAGATAGTCAAATAGTCAAATAGTCAAATAGTCGAATAGTCAAATAGTCGAATAGTCGAATAGTCAAATAGTCGAATAGTCGAATAGTCGAATAGTCGAATAGTCGAATAGTCAGTGGTAGGATGGTCAAGGTCAGAGGTCGAGGAGGCCAGTTTTGCCTTCGGTCAGGGCTGAGAAGATGGCTTCAGCCAAGGCTTGCGGGCTTAGGGCGTTCTTGGGTATGGAGAAAGGGACTTTTCGCCATAGGGGAGTATCCACTGCGCCGGGACGGACGACCAATACCGGGCGGCGGGTCTCTTTGCGCAGGGTTTCGGCGAAGGCTTCAAGGCCGGCTTTGGCGGCGGCGTAGGCACTGAGACCAGGCAGGCACAGGCGTTCATGCACCGCGCCGAGGAAGACCAGGCGCGCCTCAGGAGCGAGGAAGGGCAAGCTGGCCTGGACAGTCAGGAAGGCGCCCGTCAGGTTGGCAGCGAGGATACGCTCCCAGTCGGCAGGGGTCATTTCGACCACCTTGAGGGAGGCGATATCGCCAGCAGTGTAGAAGAAGAGGTCAAAAGCAGGGAACATTTCGCCTGCCATGCGCGCCGCAGCAGTGACCTGTGAAGGCTGGGTCACGTCAGCAGCGATGACGTGCGGCGTGAAAGTTTTCATTTCACTCGGTCGGCGGGAGATGGCGACGGCGGCGAAGCCTTCGTCCACGAGTTTTTGGGTCAGGGCCTTGCCGATTCCACCGGCAGCGCCCCAAAGGATAGCGTTCTTCATAGATGACTCTCCAATTCAAGCAAAGCTTTATCTTTCTCTTTTGCTTCCAGCATCAAGTCGAATTCTCCATGCCAGCTCCAGCGCTCGACCCAGGTTTTGAAGTCGGCAGGGTCAGCACCTGCAGCGTGGTTGCCGAGGCGTCTGCCTGAAACCTGGGAGGAGAAATGCACCTTTGGTGGCCCGTCTTCAGCGCGCCAGGTGGCGAAGATCGCGCCGAGCAGGTCGTCGAGGGCGCCCGGGCCAGGATTGGCGACGTAGTGCAAATTGTCAAAGACGACCGGCAGGCCTGTCCGCTGCGAGACGGCGAGAGCGTCGGCGGGGGTGTAACTGCGCTCATCATTCTCAATGACCAAACGGCGGCGCAGGTCAGGGGTCAGGCCGTCTACCGTTTCGCAGAAGCGATCGATGGCAGCGGCTTTGTCGCCGTAGCTGCCGCCCAAGTGGACGACAATCTTGTGAGAAAAATCCAGGTCGAGTTCGCTCAGGAAGCGGGCCGAGTAGGCGATTTCGTCGACGGCGCGGGCGACAATTGCGGGATCGGGGGAGTTGAGGACGGTGTACTGGCCGGGATGGAAGGAGAGCCGCATCCCCTCGGCACGGACAAGAGCGCCAATCTCTCGCAGATCGGCGCGGAACTCGTCCCACCAGCAAATTCCGTTTGCTGGATGCGAACCAAACGGGATTACGCTCGACCCAACACGGAAGAGGCGCCAACCGTGGGCGAGATTATGCGCAAGGATGGCTCGCAAGTCGTCCAGGTTCTGGCGGATGAGCGCACGCAGTTTTTCCGGCGTGGCAGTTCTTAAGGTGCAGTCGTGATTGGTCGTGCGGCCAAGCAGCAGGGAGACGCAGGGGTAGCCGATGCGGTGGAGGGGCATGGAGAAGTTGGATAGTCGGATAGTCGGATAGTCGGATGGTCGGGCGGTCGGATGGTCGGATAGTCGGATGGTCGTGGTCGGGTGGTCGGATAGTCGGATGGTCGTGGTCGGAGTGGGAGGTCAGTCGAGGAGTTCGGGCGGGACGGGCTGAGGGATTTGCTCCGGGAAGAGCATGTGCAACACGCTCAGCACTTTGTAAGCAAAGTTTGGGTCAAAGGTATAGAAGCCTTCATACATGCGCGGCTCGTCAGGCAGGCGGTCGGCGGCGCTGATTTCCTCGGCCAGCAGGGTCATGTGGACGCCGGGGCCGTAGGCAATCACAAACCAGTATTGCTCGAGGGGCGTGCCGCCAGTATCCACAATGGTCGTCTTGGGTAATTGGGGAGGTGGGACGTCAACAGCACCGTAGAGCCACAACCCCTGGACAGCTTCACTTAGACGGGTATAGCGCTCCTTTTGATCGGCAAAGCGCGAAAAGGCCTGGAAAGAGACGTGCATGTCCGCTGTACCGGGGCTGGACAAGACGAAATCTTCGATGAGATGGCTGATTTCAACCATGCCCCGGACGGTGAAGATGTAGCGGAAGTTGACCCGCTGCAGGTCAGCGGCGGTGGCGCTTTTGAGGAAAGCCTCGGCGCGAGGCGGGAAGAGCGGCAAGAGTTTGCCGAAGAATTGGACGAGAACTTGACTGTAGGGAGTCATGGCTGCTCTCCAAAAATTTCAACCAACTTTTGGTGGCGGAAGTCGAAGATATGCTCCAGTTTGCGGCGCACCCAGAGGGCGTGGACTAGTTCGCCGAAAGGGCCGAAAGGCAGGGCGTAGGTGACGCGGTCGGTCATCCAGACGCCACCCTCGGCCGGCTCGAAGATATGTTCGTGGTACCAGAAGCGGTAAGGACCCAGACGCTGTTCGTCCACAAAGTAACGGCCCTCAACAACGTGCACAATTTCGGTCAGCCAGAGCGAGCGGAAGAAGGGCAGGAAGCGGACGCGGTACTCGATGAGTTGCCCCTCATACATGGGCGGTTCGCCACCGGCGACGATTTGGAAATCCAGGTCAGGCGGCGTTATCTCGTTCAGGTTGGCCGGAGTGGCAAAGTAAGGCCAGACGCGCTCGATGGGGGCAGGGAGAAATTGGCGGCGGATGAGGGAGTGGACCATAGTTTAGTAATCGAATAGTTGAGTGTACTGCAAAAACTCACGACAGAGAACATAGAGCGCACAAAGGTTTTTCATTATCAACTCTCCGTGTACTCTGTGCACTCTGTGGTAAACAGGCC
>JBKBPX010000004.1:0-43588 GCA_046292855.1 Anaerolineales bacterium | reverse complement strand
GCCAAAGTCAGAAAGAAAAATCAAAAGTGGATTAAGCACTAAAACGCGCCTTTTTTCGCCATATTGCTGCTAAAGTGTGGTCACTTTGTGCCCTATAATACTCTGACCGAGTGACTTTGTCAAGATAGTTAACAAACAAAATTCGGGCTTTCCAAACCTCCTTCACACTATCAGACCATCAGACTATCAGACTATCAGACTATCTCATCCCCTGATACCGCGCGTAGAGTTCGGCGTTGTAGATCGAACCGCCGGCCGCGCCGCGCAATGTGTTATGCGATAAGACGACAAATTTCAGGTGGAAGAGCGGGTCTGGGCGCAGGCGTCCGACTACGGTGGTCATTCCTTGACCGCTCATGCGGTCCAGGAGCGGTTGGGGACGATCTACCTCTCGGCGCAGCTGGATGACCGGGCGCGGTGTGGAAGGCAGATCACGGCCAAGGGGGGGAGCTTGATAGTTTTCCAGCGCTGCGGCAGCCGCCTCGGGGTCGGCGGGTTGCTCTAGCTCCACGCTGACGCATACCGTGTGCCCCTCTCGCACTGCGACGCGGTTGGTGTGCGCAGAGAGGCGGAGCGCCGCTTCAACGATGCTCTCCCCCTCCAAGCGACCTAACATCTTGCGCGGCTCGCTTTCCACCTTTGCTTCTTCGCCGGCGATATAGGGGATCAGATTGTCGAGGATATCCAGTGAGGCAACGCCGGGATATCCTGCCCCAGAAAGCGCTTGCATGGAGAAGACGAAGGCACGGCGCACGCCAAAAGCTACGTCGAGCGCTTTTAATGCGACCGTCAAACCGCTGCTGGTGCAATTCGGATTGGTGAGAATGGCGCCGCTCCAGCCGCGATTTTTCCTTTGGGTTTCGATCAGGGCAATGTGCTCTGGGTTGACCTCCGGCATGAGGAGGGGCACATCGGCCTCCATGCGGAAGGCTGAAGCGTTCGAGCAGACGATTTTGCCGGCCTGAGCGAGCTGGGGTTCGAGCCGGCGCGCCTCCTCGGCTGGAAGGGCGGAGAAGACGATTTGTGCTTCCGAATTGACCACTTCCTGAGTAGGGAGCAGGTGCATGGCAGCCGCGCCTTCAGGCAGCGGATCGCTGAGGAGCCAGTGCACTGCTTCACCGTAACGCTTGCCTTCAGAGCGTTCTGAGGCGGCCAGGGCAACAATCTCAAACCAGGGATGCTCGGCCAGGAGGGCAACGAAACGTTGTCCGACCATGCCGGTTGCACCGAGAATGGCAACGGGTATTTTCATTATTTTCCTCCTAGATACGAGTGTCTTAGCTTTCGATCAAGCGATGAATGGCGCGCACGGCGCGTTCGGTATCTTGCAGGGCCACCACCAGGCTGATGGAGACATCGGAGGAGCCATGGGCAATTGCCCAGACATTGATCTGCTCTCCGCCTAGGGCGCTGAATATCTTGCCGGCCACCCCCGGCGTTTCCCTCATGCCTTGCCCGACGACGGTGATAATGGCGATTTCCTCGGTGGCCCAGATGCGGTCAATATCGCCTTTGGCCAATTCCAAAGCGAAGGCACGCTCCAGGGCGGCCAAGACACGTTCGGCGGTCTCTGCAGGGATGGAAAAGCAGAGGGATTGTTCCGAGGAGGCTTGGGTGATGAAAGGGACGCTGGTGCCGGTGGAGGCAACCGCGCCAAAAGCACGCGCCGCTACGCCGGGGACCCCGAGCATGCCGCGCCCTTCGATGGTCACCAGGCGCTGTTTGCGGATGGCGGTGACGGCGCGCAGGCTGTGGCCGTTCGTTTCGACTTTTTCGCGCACGACCCGCGTGCCCGCATGATCGGGATTGAAGGTGTTCAGGATGCGCAACCCGATGCCGGCTTCGATGACCGGGCGCACCGTCTTCGGGTGGACGACTTTGGCACCGTAATAGGCCAGTTCGGAAAGCTCGCGGTAGGATATTTCCGACAGGGTTCTTGCCTCAGGGACCAGGCGCGGATCGGCGGTCATGACGCCATCCACATCGGTGTAAATCCAGACTTCCTGGGCCGGCAGCGTAGCGCCGAGGATGGCGGCGGAGTAGTCTGAGCCTCCGCGCCCCAGGGTGGTGACGATGCCTTGTGGGGTGGTGCCGATGAAGCCGGTCACGATGGGGATGCGGCCCGCTTCCAGCAGTTCCCCTAGCACACGGCGGACGCGTTCGGTGGTGGCGGTGAGATCGGGGTGGGCGTTCTGGAAGTGATCATCGGTGACGATCAGGCGTGTGGCCTCGATCGCTTCGGCAGGTAACCCTTGTGCTTGGCAAGCGGCGGCCAAAAGGCGCACACTCATGCGTTCGCCCAACGATGCGACCGCATCCAAGGCGCGCGGCGTGGCCTCGCCGAGGACGGCGATGGCGCGTACGAGATCGCCGAAGCTCTTTAGCAAGTTTTCTAGCTCCCTGCTCAGGCTTGGGTCGAGTCCGCCCGGCAGCAACGCTTCGGCGATGGAGCGGTGACGGGTGCGCAGCTCAGCTTCGGCTGCCTCCAATGCTTCGATTTCCCCATTTTCTGATGCCCGAAGGGCCTCCTGGAGCAGCCGATCGGTGACCCCAGCCAGTGCCGAGGTGACCACGACCAGGTTAGGCCATTCTCGATGAAGGCGAGCAATGATGCCGACGGCCTGGGCCATGGCTTGGGCGGTGCCGACCGATGTGCCGCCGAATTTGATGACCAGTGTGGGCTTTTGCATGGCTACCTCCTTATAAAAAATTGACCCCGCCGCGGCGGGGTCAGGATTGAGCTGAGCAGAGGTGCTCCACTACCAATGTTCCAAACCCCGCGCGGGTTGGCCGGGGGAGGTCATAGTAGTGGTAGCAAAGCACAGGGTGAACATGTTGGGCTGGGTTATAGCATAGGGAGGAGAAGGTGTCAAGGTTTAGAAGACGGTGTCTGTTCACAATGCGGAAAAATTCCGACGTTCACCCGGATCCTTGGCGTCGAAGAACATCAAGTGCCAGGCGGCGAGGTAAGTGCAGTAGCCATCCCACATCACCAGCACCACAAAGAGCAGTTTGAGCAGCAGGGAAGATGCCCTGCCGAGGATGCTAAGAACGGTTTTCCTGTTTTACTCTCGATAGCGACCTCGGTTTCACACTTCGCCGATCCAATGCGCCCACCCTGCGCCCTGTTCCCGCAGCGCCGAGATCAGCCGCCGATCCGCGCTCCAGAACTCCGCGTTGAGTTGTGTGGCCACGGCGACATATTGGGCATCATATGCCCCGCCCTGCCCCAGGCGCTCCGCCCAGCGCAGGGCTTCCCGGTGCAGAGAGAGCGTGGGGGCAACCCGCTGTGGCTCCAAGGCCAGCAGGTCGGCGGCTAGGTTCATGGCCTCTTCGAGGCCGATCAGGCCGGCCACGACGGCCCGCTGCAGGCCACTCATGCACTCGTACTCCCACAGGATGGGTACGTACAGGTCGTCCTCGTGCTCCCGACGGCGTTGCATCCAGCGATGAGCCTGCTCGCTGTAGGGCAGGCGCAGGAACAGGGCCAGGGTCAGATTGGCATCCATCACGACCCGCCGCGCCATACGCGCTCCCTTTCCCGCTCTCGCTCGGCACGCGCCTTGCCGATCAGATCGCCGCTGTATTCGGGCATCCTCTCCAGGCGGCTACGGGCGCGCTCCAGCACCTGCATCCGTTGCTCCCACAGGCGCTCCCTGCCCTCCAGGGCGCTCAGCCCAACGTCCAGCACCTGACGCAGCACGCTGGCCGTCGAGCGTTGCTCTCGGCGTGCGATCTCTTCCAGTCGCCGGTGCTGAGCAGGGTCGAGTAAGACTTGGTAACGCTTCATGTTGTGTATTATACATCACATAATGCATACTATCAACACTTCGACGCAACACAAACGGGTTGACAAAGAGCTAACGCCTGAGTATAATAAATTTAGGAGTCCTAAATGATTTCGCCGTTCAACCCAAAACACCGAAATACGCTGGGTGGTAGGATTACCATCGCACTCTATCGCATTAGCCAGGCGATTGATCGCCTTTTCCGAGAGCGAGGCAAGCTTGTGGGTCTCTCTCCGACGCAGATTCAATCGTTGCTTTTTCTCAAATATGCTCGCCCAGGCGTTCGCACGATTGGCGGCTTAGCCGATCGGTTGGGAGCCACCTATGCAACGTCAAGTGATGTTGCCGATGCGCTTGAACGCAAGCAGTTGATTAAACGCACTCCATTACCAGAGGACCAGCGTGTCGTCACACTCAGACTAACGCCTAAAGGGGAGGACGAAGCAGGGATGCTGGAAGATGTCTTGGACGAAATTGAAGCTGCAGTGAATGCCTTGCCGGAGGCAGAACAAGTTGCCCTATTGCGTGCTACCCAAGCCATTGTCCGCCACCTGCAACGCGCTGGATATGTCAAAGTCTACGAAATGTGCTGGAACTGCCAGTTCTTCCAGAAAGATGCGCACCCTGATGATCCGCGCGGTCCCCATCACTGTGCATTCGTAGATGCTCCATTATCCGACCCCAACACCTACTTAGAATGCCCTGATTTTGTTCCGATAGAGAACTAACAGGGAGATATGGAAGGAGGTGGTGCTATGCCCTTGCCGCTCACTTTGTATGGAGCGACGGATTGTGACGATACTGAGCGTACGCGCAATCGCCTGCGTGAGCTCGGCGTCCCCTTTCGTGAAGTGAATGTTTCTCATGACCCGGAAGCCGAGCGGTTTGTGATCTTCATTAACCGAGGATATCGTAGCACACCGACGCTCGTTTTCGGTGAGGGCAAGTTCAAGATCATTGTCACTGAACCGACCGACCAAGAACTCAACCAGGTGCTCATACAAGCAGGTTACTCAATTCCTAACCCAACCTAAGGAGGTGCTGACATGACTATGACAAACATCTCTGGTTACACTTACGGAACGGCTCAAGTTGCTCGCTCTCCACTCAATACGCAGGACCTGGAGAACCTGAAAAAGGCAGTCCTCTTCGGGCCTGAAGACGAAAAGTACCTACGTCTGGCGGGCGAAGTTTTGGCAGACCAAATCGAAGATATCCTTGACGTGTGGTACGGTTTCGTCGGCTCTCATCCCCATCTGCTATACTACTTCACGGATGGCAAGGGAAACGCCAACAGCGATTATCTCGCTGCCGTGCGCAAACGCTTTGGTCAGTGGATTCTCGACACCTGCAATCGCCCCTATGACCAGGCGTGGCTGGATTATGCTCACGAAATCGGGCTGCGCCATCACCGCACCAAGAAGAACAAGACCGATGGCGTCAACGCTGTGCCGCACATTAACCACCGTTACTTGGTTGCGTTCATCTACCCAATCACGGCGACCATCAAGCCCTTCCTTGCCAAGAAGGGACATAGCCCCGAAGAAGTGGAGAAAATGCACCAGGCCTGGTTCAAGTCAGTGGTGATGCAGGTAGCGCTATGGAGCGCCCCCTATGTGAGAGATGGAGACTTTTGAGCATTGGTAGAATGCACACCAAACCAGCCAGATTCTCACAGGGTCTGGCTGGTTCTTTTCATAAGTGCATCAGTACTATTGCTTCGTCCATTTTTCGCTTGTGTATCTGGCTTTGGCAGCTACGCCATATAACCGACAACGCACCCGTCTTGGATGCCTGGGATCGCATCCGTCTCGGCTACCTTGCTACCAACCCAAGCGCCGCTGGCGACGGGACGCCCGCGTTCCCAGGATTCGCGCTGCTGGGCGCCTAGGCGGTTCTTTGGCAGGCCGCATCAAGTTCAATAGCGCCAAAAGATAAATGGACAGAGCACTAGTACACGGAGAGTTGATAATGAAAAACCTTTGTGCGCTCTATGTTCTCTCTGTGGTGAGTTTTTGCAGTACACTCATTTGTAGGACAACTCATTGTAAGTTGTCCTGATTCGAATCCTTGACGGCTTCTCCCAAGTATGGTAAATTCAAGCGTGCTTGGATGGTCCCGTGGTGTAGTGGCCGAACATGCGGCCCTGTCAAGGCCGAGATCGCGGGTTCGAATCCCGTCGGGACCGCTGCTCGGGCCCGGCTTTGAGAAGCCGGGTTTTTCTATTCCCCTCTCAAAGTGTGGAGGATACCATGCGTTTTCTGATCCGATGGGCGATCAACACCCTGGCATTATTTGCGGCGGTCTGGATCGTGCCAGGAATTCGCCTGAACAGTGGCTGGTTTTCCCTGGTCTGGCTGGGATTGATCTTCGGCCTGGTCAATGCCACGATTCGGCCCGTGTTGAAACTTCTCACCTGCCCCCTTATTCTGCTCACCCTGGGGTTGTTTACACTGGTCATCAACGCCCTCATGCTTTCCCTGACGGCCTGGATCGGCAACCTACTTGGCATTGAACTGGTGCTTGACAGCTTCTGGGCGGCTTTCTGGGGTGCGCTGGTTGTCAGCGTAGTGAGCGTCTTCCTGAGCCTGTTCGTGCGCGAGGAAAAAGAGCGGGATTAACTACTCTGCCAGGCCGGGCAGACCGCCCGCCGAGCGCGCCTTCCGTACCGCGCGCAGGATGGCTTCTGCGACTACCTCCGCCGCAAATGCGCCGATTACGGAAACATCGGTGTGTTTGTTGCCCGTTGAAAGCGCAAATAGCGTATCCCCATCCAGAAGCGTATGGGCAGGCCGAATGGTGCGTGCCACGCCATTCTGTGCCATCTGAGCCACGCGGGTCGCTTCGGCCTTGGTCAGACGAGCATTGGTAGCGACGACGCCGATTACGGTGTTCTGGCGCGTAGCAAGTTCTAGAATCGCTCGCCCGGCAAATGTTTTCATCAGTTCCAGTGTATTGACAAAGCTCCCAGGCCGGCCAAATTGGAAAGGCCCTATCTGCGTCGCACGCGCCCCGGCCAGGATGTTACCCGTGTTGGGATCAATTACATCGCCAAAGGCATTTACTACCATCAACGCGCCGATGACGATGCCCCCACTCAGGCGCATCGCCGCACTACCCAGGCCGGCTTTCATCGCCCCTTGCATGCCCAGGATTTTGCCCACAGAAGCACCACAGCCGGCGCCGACATTGCCTTCCTCCACCGGCTGACGGGAGGCAGCAGCTGCGGCACGGTAGCCCATTTCGGCGTCCGGACGGCGATCCGCTCGGCCTAGGGCCAGGTCAAAGATCACAGCAGCCGGCACGATGGGGACACGCGCTACGCCGGTGTTAAATCCGATCCCGCGCTCCTCCAGGAAACGCATCACACCGCTAGCCGCATCCAAACCAAAGGCTGAGCCGCCGGTCAGCAAAATGGCATGGACGCGTTCCACCAAGTTGACCGGCTTAAGCAGATCGGTCTCACGGGTGCCGGGTGCACCCCCGCGTTGATCCACGCCGGCCACTGCTCCATGCCGGCAAAGGATTACGGTGCACCCGGTTAGAGCTTCATCCTCCTGCGCATGGCCGACTTCAATCCCAGGGACATCCGTCAGCGTGAGCGCGTCCATTCCGTCACTCTCCAAGCAAAGAGATCAGATCCAGGAACTCCTGCCATTCTTCTTCGAAGAAATGGAGCGTTACATTGTTTAGCTCAATGTGATAGGTTGTTTCGCCATCAGGTTCTTCAGCTTTCCAGATCAGATAGTTTTCGGTCTCGGCCAGGGTTTCGGTATGAGGTTCAGGGGTATTCATGAGCGTTTCTCCTTGTGAATAAGATTGGTGAGGCGCTTGAGGAGCGCCGTTGAAACCAAAGGGGATGGAGGGGGGAGGAATTCCTCGGCTGGCCAGGGAGGAAGGTCAAAGAGCTTGCGAATCACATAACGCATGACTATCTTCAAGGTTGCCACCAGGGGTGGGGCGATCAGGACACCGACCACCCCAATCAGGTCTGCCGCCACCAGTGCGCCGACCAGAATCGCCGCTGGATGCACCTTCAGCGATTGACCAATGATTTTCGGCGAAACCAGATTGTCGAAAATTTGATCGGTTAAAAGCGCGCTCCCCAATACAATCAACATATAAGAAAACGGCGAGAGGCCCGCCAGCTTGAAATCCTGGAAATAGGCGACCAGAGCCAAGATCGTCCAGTTTATCGCCGGGCCAACATAGGGTAGGAAGCGAGCCAACCCGGCTACCAGTGCCAGCCCAAGAGAATAGCGTACTCCCAGGATGGTCAGCAAGATGCTATAAACCAGGATGGTGAGGAAGAGAACGGTGAGCTGACCTCGCCAGAACGCCGTCCAAATATACCCTAATTCACGTCCCAGGCGTTCCACATCGGCCTGATAGCGGGGCAATTCCACGCGCAACATAGCATCGCGCAACCCACCACTTTCGGCCAGCAGGAAATAGGAGACAAGGAGGACAAAAAACGTCCACCCTAAGAAGGCCGCCGCCTGACCGGCCAGCGTGCCTAACAAGGACGTCAAACGTCCGAGGAGCGACTGGGCCGATCTCAAAATCTGGTCGCTCAAAGCAGAAATATCCAGATGGCTCAAATCCAGCGTAAAAGGCCCGAGAAGGAGAGGGCCTTGCGCCATTCGCTGCAAGAGGGTGGGCAAATTTTCTAGGCCGCTGCGCAGTAAAGTGATCAAGTTCTGGAATTGGGAAATTAGATTGAGGCCACCCCAGATAAAAAATCCTGCCAGTGCCAGCAGGAGCAGGAAATATACCAAGCTCACTGCCAACTGCCATGAAAGGTGCAACCGCCGATAGAGAAAAGAAGCCGGCGGGTAGAGGAGATAGGCCAGCAAGAAGGCCAGCAGCAGCGGCGAGAGCAGATTGCGGAAGTAGAGGAGCAGGCCGGTCACCGCCGCTACCAGGGTCAATGCGGCGACAAGTTTGGTGTTCCGGCTCCAGGGAGGGGATTCCACGTTCATTGTTTTTCATTGTAGCACAACTGATCGCTCTTTTTGCTCCCTTTCATCTGTGATTTATTTCCGGAGGGCGAACCCTTTGATCGGGTATAATAGATTTATGGCGTCCCTCACTTCGGCTTTGGCCTCCTCCCACATTCGCCCGTTTCGGGCCTGGCGCGATGGCCTTGCCGTCTCTCGCCTGTTGGAATTGTGCTTCGACATAGAGGGCAAATCCAGGAGGTCTCATCCTTTTTCCCTCGAGGCAGCCATGCAACAGCTGGGAAGATGGGCACAGGGGCCCTTCCTGCCAGGGGGATATATCTGGGAGGAGGACGGGAAAGTGGTAGGGAATGTCAGCCTGATACGGCTATATTATCGAGGACGTGCTATCATGCTCATCGCCAATGTGGCTGTGCACCCGGATTTCCGCCGGCGTGGCATCGCTCGCGCCTTGATGGAGCAGGCGATCAAATCTGCAAAGGAGCAACAGGTCGGAGAAATCTGGCTCCAGGTGCGTGCCGAGAATGAGGGAGCGATCGTCTTATATAGCCAACTTGGATTCACCATCCAGGCACAACGCACCGTATGGTATGCCACGACAACCCCCCAAATCCCTAACGCATATACTTTTGAGGTACGTCCTCTGCCGCGCGACTTTTGGCATCTGGTGCGCCACTGGCTTGAACGACTACATCCCCATCCCCTCGGTTGGTATCACAGATGGGATTGGGAACAAGCTCGCCCCGGTTGGGAAATGAGTCTCTGGCGCTGGATTCTGGGCATCCAAGCCTTCCAATGGATCAGCATGGGAGGTGCGAAACCCCAGGCCGCGCTCATCTGGTTCCCTTCTCCGCGCGGCGAGATCGGGCTTTGGCTGGCCTATCCGCCGAATGCCCCCCCGCAAGCCATCATTCCGCTCCTCTGGGTAGCACGCCGTCACCTCTACCATTCCCATCGTGGAATCTATCTGGAACACCCCGATGGCGAGATGGCTGACGCCTTGCTGGATGCCGGATTCTCAGCGGTGCGCACCCTGCTCTGGATGAGTCTGCAATAGATATGCCTCCCTTTTGCTCACAACCTATACATCCTGCGGCCCAGCGGGGAATTGTCCTTATCGAAGAGGGGGCCTACTTCGAAGCCCATGAAGCCCTCGAAATAGCCTGGCGTGAGACGCCGCCCCCAGGCCGTGAACTCTATCAGGGAATCCTGCAAGCAGCCGTGACCTATCTTCACCTGCAACGGGGGAATTGGGAAGGTGCGCGAAAAGTCTATCAGCGCGCCTTTGGGCATCTCCAGCCCTGGATGCCGCGCTGCCAGGGAATCAACCTGGAAACCTTGCTGGGACATCTGGCTCAGGTGCTACACCCCCAAGCCTCTGCTGCGCCCGTAGCATTTGCTCCCCCGCAGGGATTGCTCATCCCATCTGCACATCGCTACCGCTGCGACTGCTGCGGTCACGAAATGATCGAACGAAACTGCAAGATCCTTTGCCCAAATTGTGGCTACCGCTTCGATTGCTCCGACCTGACGCTATTTTTGGGATGATTTCTCCTGCCCGGAAAGGCCCAGGGTGACCAAGATGGCCAGTGCAAGGATCACGAAGACGGTCACCACTACAGACCAACCCTGGTTGAAGACCTGGCGCGCCGTGATCGGGGTTGGTGTAGGAGAAGGTGCGAGAGTGGGTGTGGATGTCGGAGGAAGGGTACGAGTGGGCCAGGGAGTGGGGGAAGGAGTTGGGGGAGGCAGAGTGGGCGTGGCCGTAGGCAACCGGGTGATAAAAAGTTTTTGCCCTGGGTAAATTGTATTCCCCACTAGGTTATTCAGCCGACGCAAGTCGTCCACCTTGACCCCATAGGCGATGGCGATACTCCAGAGCGTCTGCCCACTTTGGACGGTATGGATGACGCGGCCATCCGCCTGTGGTGTGACCGTGAAGACCGGCATCATGTACTCGCCGGGCGAAAAAGTGCCGGGCGCCGGCAGGCCTGGGCCCGGAGGATACGGTTGAGGCGTGCGGTTCGAAGTGGGACGAGCGCAGTCAATCACATAGTAATAATATTCCCCCCGCACGGCGATACCGGCCCCGATCTCCTGCAAATTCGGCGAAAGCATCGTGTTCAGGTGGGGTGCATCTCCTTGCCAGGCCTGCACCGCCGCTTGTGGACTCATCCCTGATCCGCCGATGATGTTCTCAGAGAAAAATCCCCCTTGGGTGAGATCTCCTGCCAGGGGATAGCCGGCCGCCAGCGCGCGCTGATAAGGGCGTTCTCCATTGGGGCCATAATGGGTAATTTGTCCTGTAGCCGCCATGTATTCCGCCTGTGCCTGGGCAATCTGCATCAGGATCGAGTTCGCCTGGTAAGGAGGAAGTCCGTTCGCCAGGCGCAACGCATTGACCTCTTGAATCAATTGCTGCGCCGTATATCCTAGTGCCGGCGCGGCATGACCAGGAATGAACGTAAGACCAACGGCTAGGATCAGAAACAATGAGAGAAGTGGACGCATAGATAGGGGAATTATACATCTGGAAGACGAATATCGCTCCTTCCTATGAAGTTTGGCCATTTGAACGGATTTCCCTTGGGCTTGTGGGCGCTTGCGGAGCAGCGCTGAGACCAGTTCTTGCATGCGCTCCGCTCAAATCGTACACGATATTATTACTTTCTTGGTATAATACGTAAGAGTACCTTCTTTATCAGCTAGCTAGGAGGGCTAGCAAATTTCTACTACCTGGAGGTGTCTATGGCAAAGGTTCTCATCGTTGGCGCCGGCTTTGCCGGTCAGACTGCTGCTCTATATTTGGGGAGTCATCTTGGGAAAAAGCATGAGATCACCGTCGTCAGCAACCGAGACGTTTTCAGCTATCTCCCCTCCTGGGTGTGGGTGGGTGTAGGCCACATGAAGCCGGAACATACCATCTTCAAGCTAAAGCCGGTGTATGATCGCTTTCATGTAAACTTTGTGCACGCTGCTGCCAAAGAAGTTCATCCTGATCCGGGTGACCAATACCTTTTGGCCGAGCAGGTGGGGAGCGGGGAAAGTGTGCGCCTTGATTATGACTATTTAATCATCGCCACCGGACCCTATCTGAACTACGCCGGCACTCCCGGTCTCGGACCGGATAATGGGTACACGAACTCCATTTGTTCTTACCCCCACGCTATCAAAACGCGCGATAGCTATCTCGAGTTGGTCAAGCGCATGGAGAAGGGGGAGCGGGTCAAGATCGTGGTCGGGACCGGGCATCCTATGGCCACCTGTCAAGGCGCTGCTTTTGAGTACCTCAGCAATGTGCACAAAGACTTGGTCAAACGCGGGCTGCGCGACCGGGCCGATCTTCTCTGGCTTTCTAATGAGCCTGCCTTGGGCGATTTCGGCGTGAACGGTGTTCAGGTAAAGCGCTATGGTCACGTCTTGCGCAGCGAGGAATTCATCCGCTCGATCTTCAACGATGCAGGCATTCGCTATCAAGTTCAAACCGGCGTGACGAAGGTGGAGCCGGGGAAGATATACTGGCAGAACTATGAAGGGGTGGAAGGGGAAACCGAGTTCGATTTCGCCATGCTCATCCCGCAGTTCAAAGGACAGCCCATTAAGTTCATCGCAAAGGATGGGAGCGAAATCACCTCCAAGGTGACCAACCCGGCCGGCTTCATTCTGGTGGATGCCATCTATGGCCTGCCCTATGATCAATTGATCAAGACCCCGGAGGCTTGGCCGGCAAAATACCAGAACCCCACCTATCCGAATATCTTTGCGGCTGGCATCGCGTTTGCCCCGCCAGGCCCGATTTCGCGGCCTTACACGAACAAAAACAACTTCACCATCGCTCCCGCCCCGCCACGCACCGGCATGATCAGCGGTATGATCGGACGTGTGGTGGCTATGAACGTCATTGAGGCGATCGAAAAAGGGAGCACTCCACATCAGGAGCGCATGACCGAGATGGTGGCCGCTTGCATCGCCAGCATGGGCGATTCGCTCTGGGATGGGAGCGCCGTGACCATCGTTATGTACCCCGTCGTCCCCAATCCCAAGCTGTACCAGAATGAATACGGTCGCAATCTCTTCGTTTCCCATCTGGAGATGGGGTTGGCCGGCGCCTGGATGAAATTTATGCTCCATCATACCTTCATGTGGAAGTTCAAGGGCCTGCCCGGCTGGACTTTGATCCCTGAATAATCTGGTGGAGGTGGCTATGTCACAGGAATTCACGAAAGCCGAAAAATTCTGGATGAACTGCAAGCTCTGCCAACTCTGGCGCTTTTTGGTGCTCAATATCAAAGTGTATACCGTAGCGGCGAGGAGCAAGTGGAAATAGGCTGAGACCCTCGCGGAGTTTGGCAGCTCACAACGGATTGTGGGCTGCCACTTTTTAAACCGAGAACGAACACGGTACTATCAGCCTTATCCGCTTGCCGATTGCGGATCAGGCGGCGTTATACCCCGAAAATGCGCTGCAGGTTGGCCACCCCTTCATCGGCGGCCTTTTCGTTCTGGGCTAGGATCAGTTTTTCTGCCAGTTTCCCCACTACGGCCAGAGGAACGGTATATTCCAGGCGAAGGTGAACGCGCGTGCCGTCTCCTTCCGCTGCCAGCGTCCAAGCCCAGGTGCTGACCACGCCGCCACGCGTCTGGACGACGTGGCGATGGGGCGGGTCGTGCTCAACTACCTGGCCGCTGCCATCCAGGGAAATGCCGGCCATGCGATATGTCCATTCCCACCGATAGTCGGTCCCTTCGCCGCTGAAGTTGCGGCTTTCCACCAAGCCGGGAAGCCACTGTGGATCGTTGGCGTGATCGGCCAGAAAGGCAAACACCTGCTCCGGCCGGGCATGGACGGTGAAAGAACGTTCAATGACAGCCATTGTAACCTCCTACTTCTGTGATGGGTAAAGGAACAAGCAGTTGTAGACAGTTCACTCAAAAATCCACATTCGTCCCCATCTCCGCAGAGCGGCGTGTGGCCGGCTGGAGAAAGGGCGGAGTCAATCTTTCTTGCGCTGCCAAATGGGTAAGGCCCGCCCACCAGAGGCCACATCTAAAATGACCGCCCTTAGCACTAGCGAGTCCAAATACCGCTGCTCCTGCCTCCGGCTGGAATTGGCCAACCGCTCCAGGCTCTGACGGGATTCAGATGTTGCGAGTTCTAAGGCCGGAATGGCGTGGGTTCGGAAGGGTGCCGGGTTTCCCAGGCGCAGCGCAGCCCAGGCCAGAGCTACCTTGCAGGCGGTGCCATAGCGCCGGTTGACCTCGTCCGAAAGCAATTCCACTGCCGCCTGCAAGGATATTTTCGTCATCGGCGACTCATCTTCGGCAAGCAAGCCTAACGTGCAGGCGAGAAGGGCAACCATATCTTCGTCTATGCTTGGGAGAAATCCGACCATGGTCAGGCTTACTACGCCGTCCGCGCCGTAGGCTTTGACCAGGCTACGGTAGCAAAAAAGCAAGTGTAGGCCGATCATTGCCAATTCCCGGTCGGCGGTCTCATCATCGCGGAAAGCCATGGTCTGCATCATCACCACGTTGCGCAGCCCATCCACGATGACCGCCGGGCCCAGAAGCAGCATCTGCCCGCCGTAGCGCTCGCGAGCGGCGCGACTGATAGCGGCGTTGTGAGCATCGTCATTGGGGCGAGCGTGATCAAAGTAGCGCTGCAGGGCATCCACGACCTGTTCCAGTTCCTGCTCGTCCATGGGGAAACCTCCTTAGAAACAACTATTGAACGTTTGCCTTACTATAACACTTTGAGCGCTAGTGCTTCGTCCATTTTTGGTTTTGTGTATCGAGCTTTAGCCAGCTATACACCTGGAAGCGCATCCGTCTCGGAGGCTGATATCTTGCTACCAACCCAAGCGCCGCTGGCGGACGGGACGTCCGCGTTCCCAGGGATGTCTGCGTTCCCAGGATTCTCACTTCTGAGCACTTAGGCGGTTCTTTTACAGGTCGCATCAAGTTCGATAACGCCAAAAGATAAATGGACGAAGCGCTAGTCGTGCAAACTCTGCACACATCAATCAGTGTACTACAAAAACTTACCCAGAGACCGGCCCACGCTGTAGCAAGAGGGTCATACCCCATTTTACCCTCTTTCCTCTTGGTTCAATCGCTGGCTCGGTTTGTTTTGAGGACGTTACCGCATAAGCTTATCTTTTGCAGAAATACCCCATTCCTTTTTGACCAGTCAAAAGAATTTCTAAGCGCTGACCGGGGCGTTCGGTAGGGATGTGGATGACTTTCAGGCAAGATTGCAGGGAGGCCGGCGCTTGAGGCAGGAAGGAGAGCAGGCAATTTTGCGCCTGTTGCAAGAAATTCCAGTTCAGATAGTCGTCGCCTTCTTCCGGGTAGATTGCCAAGGGATAAATTCGCGTTTCAACCAGGGCTTGGAAGAAATGCGTGCCGTAGGAAGGTTCGAGCGTATAGCCGCGACGCGAGATGGCAACCTCGATAAGCGCACGGCAGTTGAAAATATCAGCGTAGGTCACAGGAACGCCCTGCTGATAGTTGGTGGAACCCCAACGGCCTGGACCAATCAAAAGGAACGGATGCCCCTCTAGGGACTTGTTGAGCAGGTTGATCTTTCTGGCAAGTTCTGTGTAATCCGCGGGATTGGCTAGGTTGTAGTAGGCGTCGGGATCAACATAGACGATGTACTCTATCTCAGCGATATATCCTTGCGGCACCATACGCGTACATACAAACAACGTGTCTTCTGTCGGTATCTCTGCAGGCAAAGCGCGCTGGACGCCATCGGCGCTCCACGTGTGTTGGGGACGACATTGCAGGAGATGAAATACAGGGATGACTTGGCCACCCTCGCCGGGTTTCAGAGAGAGGGTGAATTCCACGTCAACCGGCTGATGGTATTGTTCCCCTAACCGCTGCAAGATGGCTTTCAACAGTGGAACGAAGTCGCTTCGTTGGAGCAGGCCATCGAAGGTTAGGACGAATTGTTCAGGCCGCAGATGAGGTCCAATCGCAAGCGGCGGTCGGATCGTATCGCCGTCATCCACCGAGACCAGCCAACGCAGGTGAGGAAAATCGGCTTCGAGCAGCTGCTCCACCGGCAAAGTGATGAAAGCGTTCTTTTCCAGATCAAGCACATCCACGAAGTGCTGTGAGTAGTGACGGATGGCCTTGTGGGTCACCTCGGGGCGCAGTTGCGGATGGCTGAGGGTCACCAGACGGGGGTAATCGTTGCCGGTTCGCTCAACGGCGCGCGTCCCCAACCCCATGACCATGCGCACGAAACCTTCCTCGCGTCGTAAGCGTGGATTCCAAATGATGGGGCTGTAACCATAGGCCACGCCTGCAACGGGCGGAAAGAGGAAATGACGATAAGTCTCTCCCTGCACCTCTTGAATTAAGATGGCCATACGCTCATCGTAGTCCAACAATCCCATGCGTCGTCGGTACATTAGCACGTCTGGATTGAAGATGCTGGCATAGGCACGGCGAATAGCCAAAGTCAGGTCGCGTAAATTCTCCCCAAGGTTGCCCTGGTTAGGACAGAAAACGCTGACATACTTTCCAGCGAAAGAGGTGCCGAAGTTATCTTCCAGCAGGCTAGAAGAGCGCACGATGAGGGGGGTATTACCAACTTCGCGTAGCAATTCGCGCAACTGATCGGCGATCTCCTCCGGAAAGCGCGCGCGGGTGTAATGGGCGACGATGCGTGGGTACTCCTCGCGGATTTGTTCGGGTGGCTTGTATTTCTGATTAATGAACTCCAGATTGTTATGCGCCATAAATTCGTAGAACACATCCGCACCGATGAAGTACGAACGTGGCAGGACGATGCGCTCGGCGAATTCGGGCAAGGTGTGCTGGAGAATCTTATAGGCCAACAACATGCCGGCCGCTTTACCGCCAATCTTGCCGCTGCCAATCCGGTGGTTGATGACATAGTGAAAATCGGCGGTGGTGAACCAGCGACGCGCAATGTTGATAAAGGCCAGTTGATCGCTGATGAGGCTTTTCAACAGGACGACGCGCAGCTCTTGTAGGGGATGATCCACAGCAGCTCGTTGCTCATCGGGAAGAGCCTCGTACTTCTCAGCCTGGCGCAGTACCATCTCCAGCGGCGCGAGTTCGGGATTGAAGCGCAACGCCAGGTCAGGAGGAGGCTTTTCGCGTTCGCCGTTCGCAGAGCCGGCGAGAATTGAATCAATGATTTGGTGTAGCAACTCGACCGGCAGGTTGTAGGCAAAATAAAAGTCCGTTAATATGCGGCGCACGCGATGATAGCGAATTTCCCATTGCTCGGCGCTTTCGTTGTGGATTGGATCGTACAGCCCCTCGCGCTGCTGAGAAAGGATCGCCTTCTCGCGCACCTCCTGCTCGAAGCGTTCGGGCGTAATAATGCCGCGCCGGAACAGTTCCTGGCGCATCCGTTGTCGAATGCGCGAGGCAAGGATCGGATACTGCGCAATCAGGAGGTAGATTTCCAGAATCTTTGAGGATTCAGGAGGAAGGCGAGTCATCATGGGCTGACAGGAAATCGAAACTATCGCAGAAGACAGACTTGCACCTCCTCTGCTACTGCGGCAATCTGCTCCTATGCCCAGCCGCGCAGGCGCACCGCCTCGGCAACGCGACTGACAGCCACCAAATAGGCCGCCAGACGGTTGTGCACTTTGCGCTGTTGCGCCATTTCGTGGACTGTCCAGAAGGCCTTGGTCATTTTCTTATCCAGCCGCTCGTGGACTTCTTCCTCTTCCCAATAGTAGCCGTAGGCGTTTTGCACCATTTCGAAATACGAAACGGTCACGCCTCCGGCGTTGCAGAGGAAATCGGGGATGACGTAGACGCCTTTCTGGTACAAAATCTTATCGGCTTCGGGCGTGGTCGGGCCGTTTGCTAATTCGGCGATGATTTTAGCCTTGATGCGGTCGGCGTTTGATTCGTTGATGACGTTTTCGAGCGCAGCCGGGATCAAGATGGTGACATCCAGTTCGAGAATTTCCTCATTGCTAACGAACTGCGCGCCGGGGAAGTTAATGACGGAGCCCGTCTTGGCCTTGTGCGCCATGACCTGTTCATAATCCAGGCCTTCTGGATTGTAGATGCCACCTTTCGAGTCTGAGACGGCCACGACTTTGAGGCCAAGCATTTCCTTGCCCAGTTTGTGGGCAAACGAGCCAGCGTTGCCATACCCTTGAATGGCAGTCGTCGCGCCAGTAAGGTCCATCTGAAGCGCCTTAGCCGCCTCGCGCAGGCAGATCATACCGCCGCGCGCAGTAGCGTCATTCCGTCCGGCCGAGCCGCCCAAAGCCAGGGGCTTGCCGGTGATGACCCCAAACTCATTGTAGCCCTTTAGGAAAGAAAACTCATCTGCCATCCAGGCCATGATCTGCGGGGTCGTGTACACATCCGGCGCGGGGACGTCTTTCTCCAGGCCAAGAATGCGGCCAACCTGACGGATATAGGCGCGGCTCAGGCGTTCCAATTCGCCGGGCGAGAGCGTCTTGGGGTCGCAGACGATGCCGCCCTTGCCGCCGCCAAGCGGCAGGTCCATGACGGCTGTTTTCCAGGTCATCCAGGCAGCTAGAGCGCGGACGGTGTCAATTGTCTCCTGGCTGTGGTAACGGATGCCGCCCTTGTTGGGGCCGCGCGCATCGTTGTATTGTACGCGAAAGCCATGAAAGATGCGTGTGCTACCGTCGTCCATTTTGACCGGTAGCGTGACATGTAGCTCGCGCATGGGCCACCGTAACAACTCGTGGATAGCGGGGTCGAGTTGCAGCAACTCGGCGGCCTCGTCCAACTGGCGTTGTGCCATTTCAAAGGGATTAAAGGGTTTGTCCGAAGATTTGCTCATAGTACCGCTCCTAAGAAAAAGGTGTGGACATATTAGCCGCCGATTATATTGCTAAGTGAGGAGAGTAACAAGAGTGCACATGGAATTTTCATTTGCTTCGGCTCATTTTGACGAATTCCACCAAACCGCCGGCCTGGAGGATGGCGCGCGCCTGCTTGGGGAAGGGCGGGAAGGAGAACTCGCCGCTTGGCAGGCGGATGACCCCGTTCGTCAGGTCTATCTCTACGGCGTCGCCGGGCTGCGCAGCGTCCACGGCGGCTGGGCAGACAATGGCAGCCAAGCCCTGGTTGATGGCGTTGCGGTAAAAGATGCGGGCGAAGGATTTGGCTACTAGCGCGCGCACGCCCTTGTACTTGAGGCAAGTCACCGCCTGTTCGCGTGAACTTCCGCAGCCAAAGTTTTTTCCTCCAAAGATGACGTCACCCTCCTGGACTGCGCCGGCAAAGGACGGATCTAAGTCTTCGAGCGCATGGGCAGCGATTTCTTCAGGTGTGGTAGCCGTGTAGGTGTACTTGCCGGGAAAGAGCTGATCGGTATTGACGTTATCGCCGTATTTCCAGACTTTGCCGTGCGGATGGAACGACCCCGCTTGCCCCGTGCGGCCTGCCGATGGCGGAGCGAAAACAACGCGGTCCGTTTTTTGCCTGGCGAGGAATGCTGGCTCTGCAGCTGGGCTGACGGCGGTCTTCCCTTCCAATTCCAACGGGCTGCCGATGCGGCCCAAGACGGCGCTCGCGGCCACAATCGCCGGCGAGGCCAAGTAGATTTCTGCCTCAGGCTGTCCCATGCGGCCCTTGAAGTTGCGGTTGGCAGTCGAGATCACCACCTCGCCAGCGGACGGGATGCCGAGATGATTGCCCATGCAAGGCCCGCAGCCGGGCGTTCCGAGGATAGCGCCGGCCTCCAGCAAGATCGCCAAAATTCCCTGGCGCAGCGCCTGGTGCAGCACCTGTTGGGAGGCCGGGATGACGACCAGCCGCGTATGTGGATGGACATGGCGCCCGCGAAGCACCTCGGCGGCAATAGCTAGGTCCTCTAGGCGGCCATTTGTGCAAGTGCCGAGGAAGGCCATATCCACACGCCGGCCGGCAACCGCCGAAAGTGGCTGGACGTTGTCCACGCTGTGTGGGCAGGCGACCAGCGGCTCTAGCCGATCGAGGTAGAGGTCGTATTCGGCAGCGTAAGCCGCGTCCGCATCGGGGTAGAGAGCGCGGGCGCGCAGGTTTTCGACCGTCTGTCCCGAACGTGCAGCGAGATAGGCGAATACCGCCTCATCTGGCGGCAGGTAGGCGTTTTTGACGCCAATTTCGGCCATGCTATTTGGAATCACCATGCGACTTTCCAGCGATAGGTTGTGCACGCCGGGGCCGGCAAATTCGATCGAGTAGTACAGTCCGCCATCTGCGCCAAGCTCGCGGTTGAGCAACAGGCAAATATCTTTGGCTGTTACCCCTGGCAGCAGCGCGCCGTGTAGGTGAATGCGAATGCTTTCGGGAACGCGCAGCCAGATATGGCCGCTTGCCCATAGGGCGGCTACTTCACTGCGCCCGATGCCAGCGCCGAACGCGCCCAACCAGCCATAATGGGTGGTGTGGCTATCAGCGCCAAGGATCAAGTCGCCAGGCAGAACTAGACCTTCCTCGGAGAGCACTTGATGGCAAATCCCACGCCCGATGTCGAAGAAATGCTTGATTCCCTGTTCCTGGACAAAGGCACGAATTTCGGCGTGATTCTGGGCATGTTTTGGCGTGGGCGGCGGCGAGGCGTGGTCGAGAACGATGCACAGCTTTTCGGGGTCTTTTACGCGTCGCGCGCCGAGTTCTTGATGGAAGATGCGCGCGATGGCGGCAGTGTTGTCGTGAGACAGAATTCGGTCGGGGATGACCTCGACGATCTCGCCGGCGCGTGTCTGGGCGAGGCCGGCAGCGCGTGCCAGAGCTTTTTCGGCGAATGTCATGGCGGTCATAGTTCGTACCTCCGCATGCGCCGCACGCGGTCCATGCGTTGGACGATCTTCGGGGCAGTTTCCGGCGTCTGCACGCGCGGCTGAAGGTGAAATTCCTCACGGGCAATGCGCAGCAAAAGTTCAGCGGCGGAGATGTTCCCGTTCAGTTCCGCGGTGCTATCTTTGAAGCGAGCGGTTACTTGACGAGCGGTTTCCTCATCTATGTCGAAGTAGTTAATTTCGCGCAGGAAGTAGTGCACGACGTTCCAACCGGAAAGCGGCCCAAGCAGAATATCCTGCTCGCTAACGCCAAACAGATCGAGCGGATGTGCTTCGTACGCAGCGGAATCGTGCAAGACCGCGCCCTGATGGACGCCGGCCGTGTGCGTCCGATTTGTCAGGCTGACAGGTTCTTTGGGCGGAACCAGCGTTTTGAGTTTGTCGGCCATGATAACGTTGATAGGGTAAGAGCTGCGCAGGTTATACCCTTCTAAATAGTCATACTGCTGTTCGGCGAACAAGTTGAAGAGAAGAGCGGTCATGGAGGTAATCCCTGAACGTTCGCCGATGCCAAGCAACGTTGTGTTGACATATTGCGCTCCATTCAACACGGCCTCCAGCGCGTTCACCAGCGATAGGCCGCGATCATCGTGAAAATGGACCTCTAACGGAATCTTTGGGTATCGTTCGCGTAGCGCCTGGACTCGTTGCGCAACGATCGGCGGGGTAGCCACGCCGACTGTATCGGGCATTCCAAGACGATCGAGATATTCTGCCACTGGGTCATAGACACGGAACAATACCTCGAGCGGTGTGCGGAAGGCATCCTCGCCGCTGAACCGTAGGATCAAATGCGGATGGTTGCGGCGCAAATCCTCCAACAATGGGCGAACAGTACGGATAATTTCCTCAGTCGTCTTGCCGTGGTTGAATGCTTGCGCTTGGGGCGATGTGCCGATGTAGAGATTCAACCCATCGAAACCGGCTTGAATGGCCATCTCGATGTCTTTTGGATGGCAACGGACATGGGCGAGCAGGAAGGTGTAGCCTTTCTGCACGACCAGCTCATCGCGCACGGCGCGAATCGCTTGAATATCCTCGGCCTCGCGCTTGCTGACGTTTGGCGCGAACAATTCGATGAACTTCACCCCATAAAGGATAAGGGCTTGGACGATTTCCTCCTTGTCTCGCGTTGTAAAGTAGTACTTATAGTGATCGTGGAGCAAGGAGGTCTGCTGGCCCTCGCGCAGGGAAGTGTCGATGATTTCGAGCGGGCGCGGATGGTAACGACGGAAATAGTCATGTTTAATAGGCATATTCATCGCAATCTTCCTCCAGTAAGTACATAGTCAAGTTACGCTTGGTTATCACCAGCGCGAGCTTTATAGTGTTGTTGCAAACTGCGGTAGCGTAATTCCTTCTGGCGTAATGCCTGAATGGCGTTCACGGCTGCCATTGCTGCCGAGAGCGTGGTCAACAGGGGGATGTTCATCATCGTGGCGGCGGCGCGAATATCGGCGCCGTCACTGTGGGCGCGGAAGCCCAAGGGAGTGTTGAGAATCAGCTGCACCTTGCCGGAGCGAATCAGGTCCACCACATGTGGCGAGCCAGCGGAAACTTTGTTGACGGTTGTGACCGGCAAGCCGACCCGGCGGAAAAAGGCTGCCGTGCCAGGCGTGGCGTAAATCTGAAAGCCCAGGCGATGCAAGTCGCGGGCGATCTTGAGGGCGGCGCTCTTATCGTAATCGTTGACGCTGATGAGCACTGCGCCCTCCAATGGCAAACCAACGCCGGCCGCCAGTTGCGCTTTGGCGAATGCGTGGCCGAAGCGGGCGGCGTGCCCCATGACCTCGCCGGTCGAGCGCATCTCCGGGCCGAGCACCGCGTCGGAGCCGGGCAGTTTGCGGAAGGGCAATACGGCTTCCTTGACGAAGAATCCATCCACGCGCGGTTCCTCGATCACGCCCAGCTCATCGAGCGTCTTGCCTACCATAATCTGCGCGGCTAGATAGGCTAGGTTTAGGCCGGTCGCTTTGCTGGCGTAGGGCACTGTGCGCGAGGCGCGCGGGTTGACCTCCAATACGTAGACGACTTCATCCTTGAGCGCGAATTGGACGTTCATCAGGCCGCGCACGCCGAGTGCCAACCCAAGCCGTTCGGTATACTCGCGCATGATGCTCTGGTGATAGGCGCTGACCTTGTAGGGCGGCAGGACGCAGGCCGCATCGCCGGAGTGCACGCCGGCCTCCTCGATGTGCTGCATGATCGCGCCGATGACCACGCGCCGGCCATCGCCTAGCGCATCCACGTCAATCTCAAAAGCGTCCTCCATGAACTTGTCAATCAGGATCGGTTGCCCCGGCGCGGCCTCGAGGGCCTCCTTGATGAAGCCTTCCAGCTGCTCCTCGCTTTCGACCAGCGCCATCGCGCGCCCGCCAAGCACATAGGAAGGCCGCACCAGCACCGGGTAGCCAATGCGTTGCGCCACCGCGCGCGCCTCCTTTAGGGAGCGGGCGATTCCATTTTCGGGCTGAGGAATATCGAGCTCAGCGAGCAGCTTGGCGAATTCTTCGCGATCCTCCGCCAGTTGAATGGCGCGCGGCGAGGTGCCTAGAATGTTCACACCGGCCGCTTCTAAGCCGGCGGAGAGGTTGAGCGGCGTCTGTCCGCCAAATTGCACGATGACGCCTAGTGGACGTTCGCACTCGATGACGTTCAGGACGTGCTCTAGAGTCAGCGGTTCGAAATATAGACGATCGGCGGTATCGTAGTCGGTCGAGACCGTTTCCGGGTTACAGTTGTACATGATCGTCTCGTAGCCCATGGCGGAGAGGGCAAAAGCCGCCTGACAGCAACAGTAGTCGAATTCGATGCCTTGGCCGATGCGATTCGGCCCGCTGCCCAGGATAAGGATTTTGGGGCGGTTGGTCGGATCGGCTTCATCTTCCGTTTCGTAGGCCGAGTAGAGGTAAGGGGTAAATGCCTCGAACTCAGCGGCGCAGGTATCTACACGCTGGAACGTGGGCAGAATGCCTGCTTGCTGGCGCAAGCGGCGAATGGTCAAGCCAGCGAAGGGCGCGGGAGAAGGAAGGAGACCGGCAGGGAGAAGTCTTTCCAAATGGGAATCGGCGAACCCCATTTGTTTGGCGGCCTGGAGCGTCGCTTTCCACGCCTCGCTTTGCGTTCCCCCTGCATCATCCCAGTTCGCAATCCTTTGCTCCAGCTGCGCAATTTCGCGCATCTGTGCCAAAAACCATAAATCGTATCCGCTCTTGGGCGCGATTTCCTCCAGGGGCAGACCGGCGCGCACGGCACGGTAGACCTTGAACAGGCGGTCGGCGGTTGGGGTTGCCAGCTCCTCTAGAGGAGGCGGTTCGGAGGGGACCTGCTTGTGAGGGCCAGAGCCGTCGAGCGCGTCCACGCCGATTTCCAACGATTGCACGGCCTTGTTCAGCGCCTCGGGAAATGTGCGTCCAATAGCCATCACCTCGCCGACCGATTTCATCTGCGGGCCGAGCGTTGGGTCCACGCCGGGGAACTTCTCAAACGCCCAACGTGGAATCTTGACCACGACGTAGTCCAGAGATGGCTCGAAGGAGGCTTTCGTCTGGCGAGTGATGTCGTTGACGATTTCATCCAGCGTATAGCCGACGGCGAGCAGCGCGGCGATCTTGGCGATGGGGAAGCCGGTAGCTTTCGAGGCCAACGCCGAGGAGCGGCTGACGCGCGGGTTCATTTCGATGATCAGCGCCTCGCCGTTTTCGGGGTTGACAGCAAATTGGACGTTCGATCCGCCGGTCTCGACGCCGACGGCGCTCATCACGCTGCGCGCCAGGTTGCGCAGAATCTGATACTCGCGGTCGGTCAGAGTCTGCGCCGGGGCGATCGTGATGCTGTCGCCGGTGTGAATTCCCATCGGGTCAAGGTTCTCGATCGAGCAGATGACCACGAAGTTGTCGGCGCTGTCGCGCATCACTTCCAACTCGTATTCCTTCCAGCCCATGACGGATTGTTCCAACCAAGCCTGATGAATGGGCGATTCGGCGATAGCTTTGGACACGGCCTCGCTCAGATCTGCGGGGGTATAGACCCAGGTGGCGCCGCTGCCGCCTAGGGCGAAGGAGGCGCGCACCAACAAGGGGTAACCGATTTCCTGGGCCAACGCTTGGGCTTCGGCCAGGGAGTGCGCCGGCCCGCCTTTAGGAACCGGAAGCCCAGCCTGGATCATGGTTTCCCGGAAAAGGTTTCGATCTTCGGCGGCTTTAATGGCTTTAAGCGTGGCGCCGATCAGTTCCACGCCGTAGCGTTCGAGCACGCCGTTTTCGGAAAGCGCCAGGGCCAAATTTAAGCCGGTTTGGCCGCCAACGGTGGGGAGCATGGCGTCGGGTTTTTCCTGCGCGATGATGGCCTCCAACGCCTCGGGCGTGAGCGGCTCGATGTAGGTCGCGTCGGCCAATTCAGGATCGGTCATGATAGTGGCCGGATTCGAATTGACCAGCACGACGCGATAGCCCTGCGCCCGCAACGCCTTGATTGCTTGCGTGCCGGAATAGTCAAATTCGGCTGCCTGCCCAATGACTATCGGACCGGAGCCGAGGACAAGGATAGTGTGAATATCGGTTCGTTTCGGCATAGTCGGGGTGATAGGAGTGTAGCGTGCAAAATGCAAAGCGCATCATTTGTTCATCATTGCAAAGAATTCGCCGAAAATATCATGCGCGTCATGGGGTCCCGGCGAGGCTTCGGGGTGGAACTGGACACTCATCACCGGTTTGTGTTTCAGGCGCATTCCTTCGAGCGAATCGTCATTCAGGCTCTTGTAGGTGATCTCTACTTCAGCCGGGTCGAGGTCGCTTGGGTGAACGCAATAATTGTGGTTCTGGGCGGTGATCAAGATGCGGCCGCTTGGCAAATGCTTGACCGGATGATTGCCGCCGTGGTGGCCGAACTTGAGGCGGTAGGTATCCGCGCCCAGCGCGCGCCCGATCAACTGATGACCCAAGCAGATGCCGAAGATCGGCACGTCGTTTTCAATCAGAGCGCGCACGGCTTCCACGGCGTAAGGCAGGCCGGCTGGATCGCCAGGGCCGTTCGAGAGGAAGACGCCATCTGGCTTCATACGCAAGACGTGCTCTGCTGGTGTGTCGGCTGGGACAACTGTGATGTGCGCGCCGTAGGAGGCCAGATGGCGGAGGATGTTCCGTTTGATGCCAAAGTCGTAGGCGACAATATGGACTGGCGAGCGAGGATCACCGCGGGAGGCTTTGCTCACCCATTTGTCGCCTGCATCGCCTTGCCAGTGATAAGGTTCAGTACAGGTGACCTCTTTGACCATATCCAATCCGTCCAAACCGGGCCACTCGCGCACCATGTGGAGCAGCGTTTCGACCGGCGTGCCGCGCGTGGAGAGCGCCGCTTTTTGGGTGCCGCCAGCGCGCAGTTTGCGCGTCAGGTAGCGCGTGTCCACGCCGCTGATGCCTGGTACGTTGTGTTCGGCAAGCCAGTCGGAGAGCGTCTGTTCGGCGCGCCAGTTGGAAACAACCGGGCTGAGGGCGCGCACGACCACAGCGGAAATTTGAGGGATCGCCGACTCATAGTCCTCGGCGTTGATCCCGACGTTCCCAATGTGCGAACAGGTGAACAGCACACCCTGGCCGCGATAGGAGGGATCGGTGAGAATCTCTTGATAACCGGTCATGCTGGTGTTGAAGACCAACTCGAAGACGGCATCCGCTGCTGCGCCAAAAGCCTCACCACTTAACACTGTGCCATCTTGCAAGACAAGGGTTGCGCTTCTCATCTCTTGATAGCCTCCTTGCCGCTATGCAGCACGTAGAAGGATAAGCTTCGCATCCATTTCGATCGCTTCGAAACTATATAGAAATCCGAACGCAGGGAACTCTCTTCATTTTCCGTAAAAAAAACCGCCTCTGGGGGGAGGCGGTTTTGTCTAGCCTAGTTTCTAAGGGTGATCGTCACGTGCCACGGCGATATACAAAACCCCATCCCTCCCTCATGGAAGATGGGCTCAGACGCTTGGCACGAGGACGACGGATTGCTTTCACCATGCGGCAAAGTTTACTCGTCTTGTCTGGACTTGTCAATGGTCGAGACGGAGGCGTTTCCAAGTAGTGTAGCTGCCTAAAGCCAGATACACAAAACCAAAAATGGACAATAGCGCATGGGATTTTCTTTTTGCTCTTAGGGACTTCTGATGCTAAGGGAGGCTGACCGGCGGGCCTGCGGCGCGGAAACCTTATCCACAGATCAACCTGCCTCTCCGCTTAACTTCGCTACCGCGCAAATAAAAGACTTCCGAAGCCCTTGCGGATTTCGGAAGTCTTTTCGCTATCAGACTGGCGACTAACTGACTATCAGACTTTTTCCACCTTCACCTTCGTATCATAGAACACCGCCGATCCGCCGACCAGGTCACTCAGGGTGACATTGGCGGTGACAGGGTCTACGCGCATGGCGGCATTGGCGTGGAGTGGGACGGCGCGGCGCGGATCACCTTTGATCACTTTGCCGTCAATTTCCACATCGGCGGCGCCGCTTGCCCAGTGACCGAATCCCAGCGGAAAGGCCACCACGCCGGGGCGAATCCCTTCTGTGACCCAGGCTTTGCCCTCCATAGGAATCTTGCGCCCGTCCTTGACATCCCACACCCCCTCCGGGTTGCTGGCCGAAGAGATACGCACTTTATCACCATGACGAATGCCTAAGCGAGCCGCATCCTGGCTGTTGATGAGCACATAGCCCTCAGGCAGGATGGAGAGCAGCCAGTAGTTTGTGATGGTGCGTGCTTTGGTCATCGTAATGGTCTTGTAGGTGATCAGGTGCAGATCGTACCCTTTGGCCTCATCCTCCAGCGGCTGACCGGCGTAATCCAGGCCGGCGGGGATGTACTTGGGATAGGCGATCATGTGTTGGCCGGTCATGGTGTTGATGGATTTATAGGTCTTCTCGTGATACAGGTTGATCAGCCGACCATACTTATTGGCCACCTGGGCACCCTTATAGCCTTTCTCAAAGTTCTGATAGCGTCCGCCGCGGTTGAGGACGTAGATAACCTTGCGCCATAGACTCTCGTCATTGCCGATAGCGGCTTTCCACCTTTCGGGATCGAAGACGCTCTTGGGCAGATGCCTGCGCGCCTCCATGAAGATGCGCACTTCCTCATCGTCCGCTTCAGGGACGGAATCCGAACCATCTTCCTTCTCACCGAAAGCAATGTTGGCTACCATCTTCAGATAGAAGTCTTCCGGGCGAGTGTAGGGGATGCCCTTGCCGAAGCCATCCGCACCGAAGCCGGGCAGGTTCAGCCGCTCGGCAATCGCCAGCATCAAGGCCTCGAAGCTCAGCGGAATCTCCTCGCCGAAGACCTTCACCGTTGGCCAGCCGGGGATGGAGATGGCCGGATTGCGCACGTTCTCCACCTTCCAGGGCACCGAAGGATGGGAACCGTGGAATTCCCAGCGCTCCAGGTAGGAAAGATCGGGGAAGATGTAATCCGCGTAGGTGCTGGTCTCGCCGATCAGGATATCGCAGGAGATGATGAGGGGGATCTTCTTGGGATCGGCAAGGATTTCGATGACCTTGTGGGCAGCCGGCAAGCTATAGGCCATGCCGCTCATATAGAGCATCAGCACCTTGATCTGGTACGGATAGGCATCGCCCATGGATGGGATATCTTCCTGATAAATATCGGTAGCGATGGGGAACCACGGGCGCTTGGTCGGATAGGGATTCTCGGGGTTGAAGAGTGTGCTCTTCTCGTAGGCGGCTTTGGTGCGCAGGATGTCAATGCCAATGGGGGAGAAGGCGCCCTCGATCATGGAGTTGACCGGGAAGGGCTGTCCCTTCTTCTCACCCAGGCGGTTGTAGGTGCTGGCCTTGATCATTCCACCGGCATAGTCAAAGTTGCCGATGAGCAGGTTGACGGCGTACCAGGCGTTGTTGTTGTAGAAGCCGTTCGTGTGCTGTGAGGGGCCGCGGTGAATATCGGCAGCTGCTTTGCGTCCGTGCGAGGTAAACTCGGCGGCGAGTTCGATAATATCGCTCTCCTTTACCCCGCAGATTTCCGCCCATTCGGCAATGGTGTGCTCCTGTGCCGATTCGAGCAGGATTTGCAAAGCGGTCTTGACCTCCACACCGCCCACCTTGCCACTGAAGAACAGGTCGCCTACCGCCGGAGCGGCATTCGGGTCTAGCGGATCAAACGGGGTCGGCGTGCCGTTGACCACGATGACCGGCACATCGGATGTGAACTTCGTCCCATCCTCGGTGACGTAAACGGTCACCTCTTTGCCTTCAGCGTTGGTCTCGGTCTGTTTGGTCACCAGGCCGATTTCGCTGGCGCGCAGGAAAGCGCCGGGCTGACCCTTGTCAATTTTCACCAGCCAGGCGGCATTGGTGTAGTTCGGCTCACCGGCGGCGTTGGCGGCAGCCTGATTGGCGATCGCCAGATAGGCCTTGTTGTAGCGCTCGTTTTCGAGCATCCAGCGGACCATGCCCAGGGCGAATGCGGCATCGGTGCCGGGCTTGATCGGTACCCATTTCCAGGCTTTGGCGGCCAGCTTTGAAAGGCGCGGATCCACTACTGCGAACTTGCGACCGTTGACAATGGCATCCGTAGCTTTGGGGACGCGCTGCGGGGGACCGTAGTTGGCATCAAACAGGTTGGCACCGACGTAAATTACGAATTCGCTGTTGCCGGTATCGGCCTGCCAGTAGAACTTATCGCCGCTGTCAAATTGCCCGGTAGTCGGATTCCATTTGCTGGACATCTGCTTGCCGGTAAAGTAGAGCGATCCCTGGCAAACAGTAGTGTGACCGTTGTAATTGAGTGAGCCAAAGCCCTGTCCCATGAAGCGTTTGACCAAGTCTTCACGACCGTTCTTCATGCGCCCCCAGACGAAGGCAAACTGGTTGTTCTTGGGGCCCAGGTCGGGATGTTCGGGGTCAATCATAGCATCCAGGTAGTCCTTGAAATCGGCCTGGAACTTCTTGACCAGTTCTTTCTTCTTCGCCGGGTCTTTCTCATTCCAAATTGCCTTGATGGCATCGCCCATGGCCTTCATGACCTTCGGGTCACGGATGGCAAAGAGGTCCTTTAGGCCCTCAACAGGCCCCTCACCAAAGAGGTCACCGCCATTGACGATTTCATCAATTGCCTGGTCAAAGGGGATGGTGATCCACTTGCCCTCGCCGCGCTTGGTGCCGGGCTTGCGCTTGAGCACCGAGACAATGCGATAGGGATCGTAGGCGGTCTGGATGCCGGCCTGCCCTTTGGGGCAGAGTGCGCCGTCAACCGTTGCCATCTCTTTGACTGGGGTCTCATAAGGGACGTGTGGCCAAAGCGTCCACGGGCTATAGGGGTTGCCCTCAATTTTGGCGGCGATGCCTTCCAGGAGTTTAACCTTGATGCCGCAACCGGTATTGCATTGGAGACAGACGGTGTAAATTTGGTTTTCCGGGCGAGCCTCGAAGTATTGCCCTTCGCCGAGGCTCATGGCCTTGGTGATGGCCTGACGTGCGGCGGGGAGAGCACCAAGGAAGGCCGCGGCTGCGCCGGTTGCGCCGGAAAGTTTCAGGAAGTCACGTCGGGAGAGTTTCTTGTTTTGCGCGGTCATTGTTTCACCTCCGTAGCGCGCGCCAGCAGGCGGCTGAAGTATTCAAGCAGGTAATCCATGCCGATCAAGATGGCAAGGATGGCGAAGCCGAGGACAGCAGAAGTGACCGACCATTCCATCAGGTTGGGGGTGTAATACAGGCTGAGCTTTGGGCCGCTATAGGCGAAAGCTTGGCCTGGCATCATCTCGGCGACCTGGCCGGGGATGACGATGAGCAGACGGGCCGCGGCATAGCCGATAAGCAGGAAAAGTCCCATCCAACCGGCAACCAGCCCGTTCTTTGCCAGCTTCGGCTGCGCCAGGACGATGAGCGGAATGAGCAAGCCGAGCACAATCTGTATGCCCCAGAAGGTGAAAGCCATCGGCCCTTTCAACACGTAGTTGACGGCGATCACGTTATCGGTCGCGCCACCATACAGGGATTGGGTATAGTCCGCAACGACGAAATAGAGTTTGGCGATGCTGGTCACAATGGAGATGATCGCTAGGGTCCAGAGCAAGTCCTTGCGCTGAGAATCCGGCAGTTCAGGCATAAACCAACCGACCAGGATGAGCATGAGCGCTGCGCCCGAAGCGATGGCGAAGACCGGAAACTGGATCGGAAACAGGCCGACATGCCAGTACAGGCGGGCAGCGTTACCGCCGAGCAGAAAACCTACGCCTCCGGCTACCAAGATCGCCACGACGAAGCCGATCCACATCACAACCTTCATCGCCTTTCCCTGTGGCGCTTTGAAAGCCAGGTAGAGCGAGAGGGCGATCAGGATCAGGAACAGGGTGTAGCCCCATACCATCAGTGCGACGAAGGAGTTGAAATTCGGCTGGAGGTAGACCTTCCAGATGCGCTCCATGTGGCCGAGGTCCATTCCGATCGAAGCAAGCCCGGCCGGCAGGGTGACGAGGGCAGCCCAGAGCATCGTTTTCCCGGTGCCCTTGAAAGCCGGAAGATTGAACAGGTATTCGAAGGTGGCCAACAAATAAGCTCCGGCTGCCAGGCCGGCCAAGAAGAGATACATGGCTACCCACAGGCCCCAGAAGATGTACGAACCGTAGTTGGCGCTTTGTTCGCCCTCGAAAAGGCGAATATATACGCCCCACAAACCGAACAAGAGGGCCAACGCGCCGATGGCGTATGCGAATTTCTTCAACATCTTCGCCTCCTACACGATGTAATAGACGCGCGGTTCGGTGCCAAGCTCTTCTTTCAGCCGCACGACGTTAGGTTGGCTAATAAGCTCGCTCACCAGCGATTCGGGATCGTTGGCATCGCCGAAGTAAGTTGCGCGCCCGATGCAGGTGGTCACGCAAGCCGGCAAGATGCCGTCTTTGATGCGATGCAAGCAGAAGTGGCATTTGCGCACGTTCCCTACCGGTGACTCATGGCGCCCTTTGCGTTCCCAGGCCTGGCCATATTCCTGACTGAGATGCTCATAGGCGGCGGCAGCGGTGCTACCAACTAGATTTCCATCAAAGATGGGCATGTTCTCAACGTAGTTGTAACCAAAGTCGAAGGTGCGCGCACCATAGGGGCAAGCCGCCATGCAGGCGCGACAACCGATGCACTGCTCGTAATCCACCACGACGATGCCCTCTTCGTTCTTGTAGGTGGCATTGACCGGGCAGACCGGGGTGCAAGGCGGCTCATCGCACTGCATGCAAGGGCGTGGCAGGAACTTCATCGTCACGTTCGGATATTTGCCAAACTCCTCGATGAGCACAGGGCGATAGACCACACCCGGCGGCAACTTGTTCTCGGCGACACACGCTACCGTGCAGGCGTGACAACCAATACAGCGGCGCAGGTCAATCACCATCACCCAGCGCCGTTCCGAGGCCGGTTTCTCCAAGGCGCGGCGGAGTTCGCGTTCCATGCGGACCAGCACGTCCTCCTTTGCCAACACCTGATCGGCAGAGAGGGCGGAAATCTGCACTCCTGCCTCTTGCAATGGAGCGACCAGCCCGGCAAAGACCTCGGAAGCATACTTTTCTAACAACGTCGCTTCGTTCATAGTGGGTCTCCTTTTCGGGGGTCGGAATTGCTCCAGAAATTCCATTTTCCATTTTCTGCCAAAGCATGGGAGGTGAAAAGCAGGAAAAACCCACCTTTTTATGGCGGTCTGTCGGGAAAAGTCTGATGGCAAGGGTGACGAATGTCAGTGAGATTTATGAGTCCCACGCCGTGCGATCGGACACAGACCGGGCAACAGGCCCTCCTTGCCTTTGTAGGACAACTCATTGTGAGTTCTCCTACAAATTTAGTCAGCTTAGCCCATCGCCAATTAGTTTTTTTGTGTTTTACTCAAAAACGGAAGATGGCACGTGGAGATTTGTAGAAGGGATTTTTGACTCTACTGCAAAAAGGCTTGTTCACTCCAGAGCACGGGAAGTCAAGCTCTGAAGTGAGTTTGCAGTTGACTCATTTTTTCCAAAATCACAAAGAATCGGGAGGCTTGCGTGCCTGACGCAAAATAAGTATACTGAATGCGTCGCTGGGAAGGCAGGCCGCGCTTGCCAGGGACTATTGCGCCTGACGCCGCGGCGCAGAGGAAGCGTAGATCGTTAAGCAGCGCTGTAGCGCAGTGAACTGCCATAAGGCTCCATGGGAGTAGAGACAGTATGAATACTGTTACCATCGTCTTATCTGATGATCGATTAAAAGAATTACAACAGATAGCCACCCGTTTTCACGTTACCCCCGAAGAGTTGGTGCGTGTCAGCCTCGAAGAATTGCTTTCTCGTCCGGAAGAAGACTTCCGCAGGGCACTAGAGTATGTGTTACGGAAGAATACTGAACTCTATCAGCGGTTGGCTTGATGCGCTACCTGACCCTGCGTGAGAGGTTGGAGATTTATCAGCGCGTGATGCAACACTCGGGTGGTTTCATTGGCATTCGTGACCTGGGTGCCTTAGAATCGGCGGTAGCACAGCCACGGATGACTTTTGACGGAGAAGATCTGTATCCGACGATTGTTGAGAAAGCGGCAGCGCTTTGCTTTTCACTCATCCAAAATCATCCATTTGTGGATGGTAACAAACGAACAGCACATGCCGCTATGGGAACGTTCCTTGTGTTGAATGGGTTTGAAATTCGTGCAACAGTGGACGAACAAGAAAGGGTGATTCTTCAGATTGCCTCAAGCGAGATGAATCGTGATGCCTTTGTGCACTGGCTGGATGCTCACATCGAGCCAAAGAGATGATAAAAAGCGTCGCCAGACGATGCGGCTTGCGGAAAAAGAATCGGGAGGCTTGCGTGCCTGACGCAAAATAAGTATGCTGAATGCGTCGGTAGGAAGGCAGGCCGCGCTTGCCAGAGACTATCGCACCTGACGCCGCGGCGCAGAGGAAGCGCAGGCTTCGGGCAGAGCCGAGATTTTAAGTTTCTACAGCAGGATCAGAAGGAACGGATGCCAAAAATGTGATAAACTATAGCCGCTATTTCACTTTGGAGGGAACAAGATGTCCAAGCGCGAGACCTATACCGTCGAGATTGCCGGCCTGACGCGGCATTTGCCCTTGTTTGAGATCAAGCCGGGTTTGCGGATAGCTATCCTGAACATTCTGGGAGATACGGAACTCGTCCAGGCTTGTGCACGGGAGTTGGGGGCAAAGTTGCGGGAGCGTGATTTTGACCTGCTGGTCACAGCCGAAGCGAAGTCCATCCCTCTAGCACATGCGCTTTCGCTCGAGCTGGGGAAGCCTTATATCGTGTTGCGCAAGACCTATAAGCCCTACATGGGCGACGCGATCATGGCGGAGACGCTTTCAATTACCACCGGACAACCCCAGCTTTTGATCCTGGATGAAAAAGATCGCGAGGTGGTCAAGGGGAAAAAAGTATTCATTGTGGATGATGTGATCAGCACCGGCTCTACCTTGCAGGGGATGCGTATGGTTCTGGAAAAGGCCGGCGCCCAGGTGGTCGGTGAAGCCGCCATCATGACCGAAGGGGAGCGGGCGCGCTGGTCGCATATTATTTCCCTGGGGCATTTGCCGCTCTTTACATCAGATGCGCCGCAAAGCTGAAAGGACCTTGGCATTCAGTGCACCTTCCACGTGGTACACATCAGGCAATTAAAAGCAAAAAGACTCCTCCTCGCGGGGAGTCTTTTTATGCGCTGGGTGGGAGTTGAACCCACACGGCTTTCGCCACGCGCCCCTCAAACGCGCCTGTCTGCCAGTTCCAGCACCAGCGCAAGCACTCGTATTATAATCGCCTTTGTTCCCTTGTCAAGCACGTTGAAATTCGCATTTTCGCTTTCCAGGAGGATTCATGCGCATTGCAGTTGATGCTATGGGGAGCGATCATTTTCCCGTTCCCGATGTCCAGGGAGCGGTGATGGCCGCTCGCCAGTATGGCGTGGAGATTTTGCTTATCGGCGATGAAGCGCAAGTGCGCCCGGTGCTGGAGGCTCAGAATGCCGCTGGCTTGCCCATTCGCCTGATTCATGCTCCGGAAATGCTCACCATGGAGGATAAGGGCATGGCGCTGGTGCTCAAAGCCCGCCGTTCCCAGGCGAAGAACTCGATGGCCATCGCCATTGACCTGGTGAAAAACGGCGAAGCCGATGCCTTCGTCACAGCTGGAAACACCGGCGCAGCCATGACTACCGCCTATTTCCGCCTGGGCACCTTGGCAGGAGTAGATAAGCCCGCGCTGGCGCCGATTTTCCCCACCGCTAGCGGTTCTTGCGTCGTGCTGGACGTGGGCGCCAACCCGGATTGTAAGCCGGAAAACCTGCTCCAGTTCGCCATTATGGGAGCGGTATATGCCGAGATAGTGCGAGGGATCAAGAATCCGCTGGTCGGCCTGATCTCCAACGGGGAAGAAGAAGGAAAGGGGAACGAACTGGTGCGAGCTGCCACCCCTTTGCTCAAAGCATCGGGGTTGAATTTCTACGGGAACGTGGAAGGGAAAGAGGTGATCGGCGGCAAGGTGGATGTGGCCGTGACAGATGGCTTCACCGGCAACGTCTTGCTCAAGACTGCAGAAGCCGTGGCGAAGCTGATCACCGATAAAATCAAGGACGCCATTCGAGAAGGAGGCCCCACTGCTTTGCTGGGAGGTCTGCTTGTGCGCCCGGCGCTGGGGAAAGTCAAGAAGTTACTTGACCCATCGGAACATGGCGCAGCGCCATTGCTGGGAGTGAACGGCCTGGTGTTTATCGGCCATGGCCGATCGGATGCAATCGCCATCAAGAATGCCATTCGCCTTGCCAAGGAGGCGGCTGAAGCCAAAGTTCTGGACGCTTTGCGCGCAGCCATTGAGGAAAATCTTGCGGCTAGGGGAAATTGACATGAAGATCATACGCAACGAACGCTTGATTCGCCGTAACAGGCGGATTGGGATGGTCACATCCCTGGTCTCGCTGGTTGTGCTAGGAATCGGCATGTTCATTTCTTTGCGCATGCAGGAGCAGTTTGTCTGGGTATTGGTGACGTTCATTGTCGGCTTCCTGCTGACCCAAGTGAGCATCTACTATGGCAATCGCTGGGGCCGTTCGCCGCGCCCAGATGAAGTGCTGGATGGAATTCTCAAGGGACTGCCAGGCAATTATGTACTTTACCACTACGTCACCCCGGCTTCCCATTTGCTGATCGGGCCGGCTGGGATATGGGTGCTCCTGCCCTATGCACTGAAAGGCACGATCACCTACCAGAAAGGTCGCTGGCGTGTTCGTGGGGGTGGTTTCTGGCAGGCCTATTTGCGTTTTTGGGGCCAGGAAGGCCTCGGGCGTCCGGAACTTGAGGCAGAAGCAGAGATCCGCCATCTTCAGAAATTTTTTGGGCGCCTTTTAGATCAGGATTCGCCTCCCATCCAGGCTCTGCTTATCTTTACCCATCCCCAGGCCGAGCTACAGATCGAGGCATCTTCTCCCTTCCTTGCTTTGCCGGCCAAAAAGGTCAAAGATTTCCTGCGCAGAAAAGCAAAGGAAACGCCCCTGGATGAATCTTCGGTACGTGCACTTCAAAAAGCCCTTGAGCAGAGCTGAGCTACTTCATGGAAGACGTTTTTGTCGCCTTGGATATCGAAACGACAGGCACTGACGGGCAGCGCGACGCGGTCATTGAGATTGGCGCGGTGCGCTTTTCGCTGCGCCGTATCGAGGGGACCTGGAGCACGTTGGTCTATCCGGAGCGCCCAATTCCTGAATTCATCACTGCCCTGACAGGGATTACAAACGAGATGGTGCGTTCTGCCCCGCGCCTGAGCCAGGTTTTGGATGAACTGGCCGGATTCGTGGGGGAAGCGGTCATCGTCGGACACAACATCCGTTTTGACTTGAGCTTTTTCGGGCGTTACAACCTCTTCGCCTATAACCCGGTGGTGGATACCTATGAACTGGCCTCTGTGCTGTTGCCTTCCGCCAGCCGCTATAGTTTGGGCGCTCTGACGCAATTGCTGGGTGTTCCTTTGCCGCCGGGGGAAGAATACCATCGTGCTTTGACCGATGCCCGCGCCACCCATGCGCTCTTTCTGCGACTGTATGAGATGGCGCGTTCTCTGCCGCTGGATACGATTGCCGAAATTGTTCGCCTGAGCCAGGATGTGGAATGGGATGGAGCCTGGGTCTTTGAGCGAATTCTGCGTCAGCGGATTCGCCATGAAATGCCGGCGAAAAAAGCTTATGGCCCCTATCCGCGCGCTTGGTTCGAGTCCCCCCAGCGAGACCTTGAACCTCTGCCCCCTTTGAAAGAAGTGCGTCCGTTGGATGCAGAAGGGGTGGTTTCTCATTTGCAACATGGAGGAGCCTTTTCGCGCTACTTTGCCTCGTTCGAGCATCGCCCGGAGCAGGTGGAAATGGCGCGCGCGGTAGCCCAGGCACTTTCCCAGAGCCGCCATCTGATGGTGGAGGCCGGGACCGGCGTGGGCAAATCCTTTGCCTACCTCGTGCCGGCCAGTCTGTTTGCCCTGCAAAACCAGACGCGCGTGCTGATTTCCACCAACACCATCAATCTCCAGGAGCAGTTGCTTCAGAAGGATATTCCCGACCTGCGCACCGCGCTGGGATTGGGCGAATTGCGTGCAGCAGTGCTCAAGGGACGGGCAAATTACCTTTGCCCGCGGCGTTTTGATTCGCTGCGCCAGCAGGGGCCAAAGGATGTGGATGAGATGCGCTTGCTGGCGAAGGTGCTCGTTTGGCTCTTGAGCGAACCGTTCGGGGATCGCAGCGAATTGAACCTGCATAGCAATGGGGAGCGCGAAGCCTGGCAGCGCGTTTCTGCAGAGGAGGATCATTGCACTGCCGAAACCTGCCTCACGCGTTATGGCGGTGCCTGTCCCTTCTATCGCGCCCGTCAGGCGGCACTGGCGGCGCATCTCTTGATCGTCAATCATGCCTTGTTGCTCTCCGATGTGGCTACCGGTCATCGCGTGCTCCCGGAGTATGACTACTTGATCGTGGATGAAGCCCATCACCTCGAAGCGGCCACCACCGGCGCCTTGACTGTTCGCCTGAGCCGCGCGGAGATGGAGCGCTTGCTCCGTGAATTAGGAGGTCCCAATGCCGGCCTCCTCGGACGTTTGCTTGGCGAGGTGAAAGCTGCCTTGCGCCCATCTGACTTTGCGCTCCTGGGGCAGGAAGTGCACCATGCCGCCGATCTGATTTTTCGTGCTGAAGAATATCTACAGCGCTTTTTCCAGGCCCTGGAACGCTTCATTCGCCAGCAACGCTCTGATGTGATAGAGAACGGTTATGCTTGGCAATTGCGCATTACTCCGGCGACGCGTACCCTGCCTTTGTGGGGAGAGATCGAAATAGCCTGGGATGCCGCAGGGGAAGCCTTACGCCTGTTGTTCAACCATGTTTCTGCGCTTCACAAGAGATTGGCGGAAAATCTTGGCGAGGCGATTGAATCGTTGGAAGACCTGTTGGGTGAACTGGGGAATCTGCTTCGCAGGGTAGATGAGGCCGAGATGTACCTGAGTTCCCTGGTGAGCAAGCCAGAGGCGAAATACGTTTACTGGTTGGAGGCGCGACCTGACCATCATTTTCTCCTGAACATCGCTCCGCTGCGCATCGGCCCGCTTCTGGAAGAGCATCTCTGGCATGAGAAGGCGAGCATTATCCTGACCTCGGCCACCCTCACCACGCAGGGGCGTTTCGATTACCTGCGCAATACGCTCAATGCAGATGAGGCTGATGAATTGCTGCTCGGCTCCCCTTTCGATTACGAAAATTCCACCCTGATTTATATTCCGAATGATATTCCCGAACCCCATACTCCGGCCTACCAAGCTCAGGTTGAAAAGGCCATCGTCCAATCCTGCGTGAGTAGTGGCGGGCGCACGCTGGTGCTTTTCACCTCCTACGCTCAATTGCGCAGGACGGCTCAGGCGATTGCTCCGATCCTGGCGCGCCACGATATTCTCGTCTATGAACAGGGAGAGGGTGCTTCTCCCACCGCCTTGCTGGAATCTTTCAAAAGCAGCGAGCGCGCTGTCTTGCTAGGCACGCGCTCTTTCTGGGAGGGGGTAGATGTGCCCGGTCAGGCGCTTTCGGTGGTCATCATCGCCAAATTGCCTTTTGAGGTGCCCAATGATCCACTCATAGAAGCCCGTGCCGAGATGTACGAGAATCCTTTTGAGGAATATCATTTGCCCGAAGCCATTCTCAAATTCCGCCAGGGATTTGGCCGCCTGATCCGCACAGCTTCTGACCGTGGCGTGGTGGTTATCCTGGATCGGCGCCTCCTGAGCAAGAAATACGGCCGTTATTTTCTCGAATCGTTACCGCGTTGTACGGTCCGCCAGGGTCCGCTTGCGGCGCTGCCCAATTGGGTGAGCAAGTGGTTGGGGTAGCGGGTGGAGGAAGAATGAGAGACGGGAAAAGGGTTTTGTTGCTGTTTCTTTTGATTGGGATCCCCTCACCACCAAAGAGCAGTTCGTTTTCATGCCAGTAGCTATGCCACGCGTCCACTTTCTCATCCTGATTCTTGCCGCTTTCCTTGCCGTTGCTCTTTTCCTGGCGGCCTCGGCGCTGCACTTTCGCCTGGGGTTCCCACTGGATGATTCCTGGATTCACCAGACCTATGCCCGCAATTTGGCGCAGCGCGGCGAATGGAGCTTCATCCCCGGCAAACCGTCTGGCGGTTCCACTTCACCGCTTTGGAACATTTTGCTTTCCCTAGGGTTTCATCTCCGCCTTGCTCCTTACTTCTGGACCTATTTTCTAGGGGCGCTCTTCCTGTTTGGGGTCGGCGTGCTTATAGAGAATACGACACGTCGGCTCTTGCCGTTTTACCGTCCGCTCTTACCTTGGATGGGCCTATTGCTGATATTCGAGTGGCGGATGGTGTGGATGGCCGCTTCAGGCATGGAGACGCTGCTCCATGCGCTATTGTTAAGCGCCATTGCGATGCTGGTCATGGACGAACGGCCTCGTTTTCTGACCCTAGGCTTGCTAGCTGGCCTCGCTGTTTGGGTACGTCCCGACGGATTGCTCCTTTTCCCCTTTCTTGTGCTGATCGCCTCCTTGTGGCCGCTTCCGTTGAAAGCGCGTCTGCGGCAGGTCCTGAATCTGACCCTGGGCTTTGTCCCTCTGTTTGGGTTTTACCTGTTCTTCAACTTGTCGCTGGAAGGGCATCCCTGGCCGAATACATTCTATGCCAAACAAACAGAATATCTTTTCTGGCAGCAGAAGCCGATCCTGGAGCGTCTGGGGCTTTATCTGCTTCAGTGGATTCACGGTCCGATCGTCCTTCTCCTTCCTGCGGTGCTCTTTTTCTTCTTTCACCTTTTTCGTGCCCCCTCTGGCACTTTTCTGGCCTGGTTTCGCCTTCCCAACTGGATTTTGCTGATGTGGTGGGGGACGTTTTTTGCGATTTACCTTCTTCGCCTGCCACCCTATCAGCACGGGCGCTATGTCATGCCCCTTTTGCCCCTTTTCCTATTTTGGGGAACTGTGGGGATGATGCTTGCTGCCCGTAGCGGGAAAATCGCGTGGCGACGGGTGGGGATGTCGGCCTGGCGGATCAGCTTGGGCGCGCTGGTGGTGATTTATCTCTTCTTTGGGGCGCGAGCTTATGCTCAGGAGGTAGCTTTCATTGAACGTGAGATGGTGGATACTGCCCGCTGGGTTCGGGCAAATTTGCCGCCGCAGGCTGTAATCGCTGCCCATGATATTGGCGCATTGGGATATTTCGATACCCATCCTTTGGTGGATTTGGCCGGCCTGATCTCGCCGGAGGTCATTCCCATCTTGAACGATGAGCAAGCCTTAGCGGCTTATCTGGATGCCCAAGGGGTAGATTATCTGATTGTCCTGCAGGGCATTTATCCGACATTGGAAGCGGGCCGCGAGGTGGTCTATCAGGGTTTCTCTGCCGATATTCCTGGAGCAGAAGTAACTCCAATGAATGTATATCGTTGGCGGTAGAAGGAATTCGTTTGCTGCCCCTTATTTCTCTCATCCATCGCTTCTATCCTTAACTCCCATTTTTATCAATTTTGTGATAAAAATCATCGGGGATGGGGATGATTAGCATTGTCGGGATGTACGGGAAAGGTTATACTCGAAAACGATGAAGCTTTCTCAGGTTCAACCCGGTTTGCGAGTTCGCATTTTGCGTGTGGAGCGCCAGGGTGTGCGTCAGCGCCTAGCGTTGCATGGCTTGCTGGAAGGGGATATTGTTTGCTTGAAGCGAGCTGCTCCTTGGGGTGGTCCCCTTTTAATCGAAGCGGATGGCCGTGATGTCGCGATCGGGCGTGGAATCGCCGAAAAAATCGAGGTGGAGCCGCTTCCATGCGCATTGTCCTGATCGGTTCACCTAATTGTGGGAAGAGCACGCTCTTTAATCAGGTAGCAGGGTACAAAGCCGAGACAGGGAATTTTCACGGTACGACGGTCACATACACAGAAAGTCGCTTTCGCCTTGGGGGAAGAGTGGTGGAGATCGTGGATTTGCCTGGTCTGTATACCCTGGAGGCCGGCAGCCCGGCCGAGCAGGAAGTGCGAGGCTACCTGGAATCCCATGACATAGATGCCATCATAAACATCGTGGATGCAATGCGCCTGAGCTCCGGCTTGGAATTGACCCTGGAGTTGCTTCAACTGGGGCATCCGCTGGTGCTAGCGGTCAATATGATGGATGAGGCCGCAGCGCGCGGCCTGGAGATAGATTTTGCATCACTTTCCGCCATCGTTGGCGTTCCTGTGCTCCCTCTCGTGGCCAGTAAAGGGCGCGGAGTGAGAGAGTTGCTTTTGGAGGCCTTGCGTGTAGCTGAGATGCGTCAGACGCCGATGCCTTCGTTTGCGTTGGCAGGGGGGCATCCGCTGGTATCTGGCCACTCTTTTTCTGGGCTAGATGGAACGATAAGGAGCGAGCTAGCCCTGGAACGACGTCATCGTCTGGCGCGAGCGATCGGGGCGCGCGTTTCGCATTGGGGAATACGGCGCATGACCTTGGGCGATCACTTAGACCGCTGGCTGCTCCATCCGCTTGTTGGTTACTTCTTCCTCCTGCTTATCTTGTGGGGATTCTTCCAAGCCACTTATGCCGTGGGGAGAATTCTCGAAGTCCCCTTGCTGGCTTTTTTTGAGCAAGTGAGCGGGCAGTTACAAGCCTGGCTGGGGGCAGAGACATTGCCTTTCCGCCTGGTGGATGGGATTATACAGGGGATAGCTGCCGGAGCGGCCATTGTCTTGCCCTACCTTGTCCCCTTTTTATTGGGTCTGGGCCTGTTAGAGGACATTGGCTATCTGCCGCGCGTTGCCTTTTTGATGGATAGTTTCCTCCATCGGCTCGGCTTGCATGGTAAGGCGATCATCCCCTTTATTTTGGGCTATGGTTGTAATGTGCCGGCGGTGATGTCCACGCGCATTTTGGAGAATGAGCGGGATCGTTTGGTCGCGGCGGCGCTCTCGGTGCTTGTGCCTTGTGCGGCGCGGATCAGTGTGGTGTTTGGGTTGGTCGCCTTCTATCTAGGTCCCCTGGCCGCGCTCTCATTGTACCTGCTCAACATCCTCGTGATCGCTTTGACCGGCTTGTTTCTGCTACGCTTGCTTCCCGAACCCACTCCCGGCCTGATTCTGGAAATGCCACCCTTTCGCATTCCCACGTGGAGGGTAGTGGGGAGTAAAATATGGTTCCGGGTGCGTAGTTTTATTATTGAGGCCTGGCCGCTGTTGATTTTCGGGAGTCTGGGGCTTACGCTGTTGCAGATATTCGCTGCCGATTCCTGGCTGAATATGTTGATACGGCCTGTTACCTGGTTGCTTGGACTGCCGGCGGCTACAGGTGTGCCGTTGGTCTTTGGCATCCTGCGTAAGGAGCTTTCGTTGGTAATGTTGGGGCAGGCGCTGGGAAGCAACCAATTTGACCGCGTCTTGCTCCCTCACCAGATGCTCACCTTCGCTACTTTTGTCATGTTCTACGTGCCCTGCTTGGCAACTTTAGCGGCGCTACGCCGAGAACTGGGGACGAAGAACATGTTCCGAGTCGCTGCCCTGACTATGTTTATCGCCATCTTTATTGCCCTGCTCGTGCGCCTATTGAGCACCTTCCTTCTCTAACCACCGTCCACCGTCCACCGTCCATCGTCCAGCGTCTACCATCCACCGTCCATCTCAAGGAGGTCTCTATGTCCGAAATGTTCACGTTTGGCGGGCCGATTGTCTGGCGTCCCACTGCGGAGTATATCGAGCGTGCGCATCTGACGGCCTTCATGCGTCAACATGGAATCAGCGATTTCAATGAGCTAATGCGTCGCTCGACGGAAGATGTGGCCTGGTTCACTGAGGCCGTGCTCCGCTATCTGGATATCCAGTTCCATCAACCCTATCGGCAAGTGGTTGATCTTTCTGAGGGGATCGCTTTTCCAAAGTGGTGTGTTGGGGGGAAAATGAACATTGTGTACAATTGTGTAGACAAATGGGCAAGGAGTGATCCAAATCGCTTGGCGCTGATTTGGGAGGGGGAAGAAGGCGCCACGCGTGCCATGACATACGGGGAATTGGAAGCCGAGGTCAATCGCTGTGCCAACGCGTTGCGTGCCCTGGGATTAGGAAAAGGGGATGCGATTGGCCTGTTTATGCCGATGACGCCGGAAATAGCTATCGCATTGTTGGCGATCGCACGCATCGGCGGCGTGATTTTGCCCCTCTTCAGCGGTTATGGCGCCGGCGCTATCGTGACACGTTTGCAGGATGCCGAGGCGAAGGCACTTTTCACGGCGGATGGCGCCTTCCGCCGCGGGCGAGCTGTTGAGATGAAATCCATTGCGGATGAGGCTGCTGCCCAGGTGCCCAGCCTGCGCTACTTGATTGTGCTCCCTCGTACCGGCCAACCCGTCTCGATGACCCCCGGACGCGATCACTGGTGGCAGGAGCTGGTGGCTTCGCAATCTCCCAATGCCGAGCTTGAACTCACCGATGCGGAAGACCACTTGATGATCATTTATACCTCCGGCACCACCGGACGCCCGAAGGGTG
>JBKBPX010000003.1:0-46244 GCA_046292855.1 Anaerolineales bacterium | reverse complement strand
GCAGACACGCTGCCTGGCGATGCGCTTCCAGGAGACTAAGCTCGTGCCCTGGCCTCCTGGCGCACCGGCTGCAGTTTGTGTGCCCACTTTCCTAGCGCGCGACTTCTCAATTTATGGTACAATCCACCCGCTAAAAATCTTGGCAATTTCTAGAAGAGGAAGTGGACTATGGCTAAATGTGCTCATTGTGGAAAGACGACCACCTTTGGTCACAATCGCTCGTTTTCCATGCGCGCTACCAATCGCGCTTTTCGCCCAAATCTGCAAAAAGTCACACTGATTGAGAATGGGCGGAAGGTGAAAAAGGTGCTTTGTGCGCGTTGTATTCGTACCCTGGCTAAAGTGGCGTAAAATCGCCACTGCTTGAACAAAAATCACGGGAAGTGCCCGTGATTTTTGTTTTTTCGAAAATCCGCTCCCACGCCTCTATTCATAACGCTCTTCTTTCCAGACATCGGCATTGTTGTTGTAGCCGGCCTGTTCCCAGAATCCGGGGCGGTCCTTGGCGAGAAATTCCAGGCCGCGCAGCCACTTGGCACCTTTCCAAAAGTAGGTGGTGACCAGGTCCTCTCGTCCGGGGATATAGCCGATTACACCTCGCAGTGGATAACCGTGTTCTGGTGTGAGCGGTTCGCCGTTATAGTGGGTGGCGAGCAGGAAATTATCCTGGAGCACCACTTCCAGCGGCAAATTGGCGGTGAAGCCGTATTCGGCATGTTGAATGACATAGCGCGCGCTGGGTTTCAGACGAATAAAGCCCTGCTCTACCAGGGTTTTCACGGAAACCCCTTCCCATACGGTATCAAACTTGCTCCAACGCGTCACACAGTGAATATCCATTACGACGCGGGTTCGTGGAAGCTGATTGAACTCTTCCCAGGTCCAGCGCTTGGGTTCTTCCACTTCACCCCAGATGCGAAAATCCCAAGCCGCAGGGTTAAAGGGTGGAATTGGACCATAGTGGAGGACAGGGAATTTGAGCGTTAAAGCCTGTCCAGGTGGCAGCCGGCCCTCGCGGCGCATCTTTTCTTCCAATTCACGACGATCATCAGACTGATAGGGGAACATCTCTACCTCACTAAAATGGACGAATCATCTCCGATATTCAATTCTACCTGTTTTTGGGAATTTGTGCCGATGACCTTGGCGCGCTGGCCGATTAGCGAGTGTGTAAGCGAAATGTTCTGCACCGTTACGTCGTTTTCCAGAATGCTGTCTTCAATATGTGCCCCTTCGATCGTGCAACCGGCGCCGATGGAGACATGAGGGCCGATGGTCGAGGCGCTGATTCGAGCTTCTGGGTGTATTACCACAGGCGGAATAATCTGCACGTCTGCGGCAAGGGACGGCAAAGGAAACGTGCGATGTGCTAGTAAGTAACGATTCGTCTCCAGAGTGGCCTGGATTGTGCCGGTATCCAGCCAAATATCCACGGTCTGGGGACGGAGGGAAGCTCCACGTTCGATGAGGATATTGATGGCATCTGCAAGGAAGTATTCGTTTTTCAGACGCAGATCGCGGCGCATTTGTTCTTCGATTGCCTCCACTAGGCTTTCGCCCTGGCGAAAATAGTAGCATCCTACGACGACCAGGTTGTTTTCCGTGGTCTGGGGCTTTTCGATGAGGCAGTGAATTCTTCCTCCCTCATCCACTTCGGCCACCCCGAAGCGGCGCGGGTCTTCTACCGCTTTGACCCAGGCAACTCCGTCGCTGCTTTCCTCGGCCAGGAAAGAGAAATCAGTTTCCAGGAGGGTGTCGGAAAAGCACATGATCATCGGCCCTTGCAAATGCTGGCGTGCTAGGTAGAGAGCGTGAGACTGCCCCTTCATCTCAGCTTGGACAACGTAATGTACTCTCAGGTCGGGGTAGCATTCTGCCATGTAGCGGGGGATTTGCGTTTCTCCTAACCCCGGTGAGACAATGAACACGTACTCTGCTTGCCAGCCTTTTGGGATGCTCTGGAACATCTCCAGAAGATAATCTAGGGCAGTTTTCCCGGCCACCGCGACCAGCGGTTTAGGTTTGCTCCAGGTATGAGGACGCATCCGCGTTCCCCATCCTGCCATTGGGACTACAATTTTGATGTTCGACATATCACTCACCCGGGATGGGAGTGGGAACTTCTTGAATTATTCGTTCTGCGCTTTCTGCACCATTCATGTCCATTTTGCCTTTGCTCGCAGCCGCTTCTCCAATTCTTGACGGGCATGATCGGCTAAAAACGAGGCGCGGGCGGCCAGCAGCACATGAGCAAATAATTCCTGGGGAGCGAGCGAAAACATTTTGCTGGCTAACTCATATTCCTCGCTCAGTGTGATTTGGGAAACAGCCGGATCGTCCGTATTGATGGTCACCTGTAATCCCTTCCTGCGCATAAGCGCGAAAGGGTGTTCTTCCAGACGTTTGACCACTCCCGATTGGTAGTTGCTGGTGAGGCAGACTTCGAAGGTCACGCCGCGTTCTCTAGCCAGGGCTACTACTTTTTCGTCTTCTATTATCCTAACCCCATGACCGATGCGCTCAGCGCCAGCTTTTTCAATTGCCTGACGCACACTTTCTGCTCCGCTCCACTCGCCGGCATGGATTGTGATGTGCAATCCGGCCTGACGTGCCTCGTGCAGTAATGGGATGAAGGGGGTTAAGGGAAATTCTGCCTCGTTCCCGGCGATGTCTACGCCCACTACGCCTCGTCGGCGATATTCTGCGGCCAGCCGGAAGGCCTCTTCTGCTAGCGAAACCGGCTCGTGACGGTTGGCACTCACGATCAGAGCGACGGAAATCCCGAATTCCTGTGCCGATTTTTGGGCACTCTCTGTGACCCAATCAATTACTTCTCTGAGCGGAAAGTTCTGCACTCGTCCCAGCGCAACCGGCGTGAAGCGCAGTTCCAGATGTTCTATTCTGTCTTTGGCGGCGTCCTCGATCGTCTCTCTGGTGATTCGCGCAATAATCTCAGGAGAGCGGTAAAACAGGCGTAGAGTGGTGAATTTGGAGAGGAAGTTCTTGAACGTCAGCGGATCATTTTGCTGCACCTGGACCATCGGCCTCAAAAGAGATAAAGGAACAGTAATACCATAGACGCGGGCAATCTCCACCATTGTCTCCAGGCGGAGCGATCCTTCCAGGTGACGGTGCAAGTCTACCTTTGGCAGGAGACGATAAAAGTCAAGGGATGGGACCACGGCTAACGATGACGATGGCGCTTTTTCTTCTGCAAGGAGGTCACCGCAGGTGCTGAGGGAGATGGCGCTGCTTCTGCTGAGGGTGCGGTGGGGGCAGGCGTGGCCGTGCGTGGGCGGGATGTAAAAAGGTGGGTTATGACCAGTGCACGGATATCTTTCAGCAATTGTTGGTACATTTCCGCCGCTCGACTCTTATACTGCACTAGCGGATCGCGCTGAGCATAGGCTTCCAATCCAATCGAAACGCGCAGGGCTTCCATCTGGGTCAGGTAATCTACCCAACGATCTGTAATTGCGCTGAGCAACAATTGGCGATGGATTTCGTTCATCGAGTCCTGACCGAAGGTCTCATCCAGGAATGCCATGGCTCCTTCCAGGTGCTCGATGATCATCTCGCTCAAATCAGCGGAAGAAAGCCCTTTTTCTTCGACCAGGGCGGCCATCAGGAATACGTAACGGAAGCGTGGATAGACCATTTGTACCTGGCGATGGGTGCGTGGATCGAAGAGAGTGCGCGTGCCTTGTGCCAGGTTGTGCAGGATGGAAATGATCTGGGATTCGTTTTTGGGGGCGCCTTCAAGGAACACATTCTGAATTGCCTGGCGGATTTGGCCGTTTTCATCAAACCATTGGTTCCAACGCTGTTGAAGTATTTTCTGGGCATAACTCAGGGTGGCTTCTTCAAACTCTTCCCACCCCTGATCCAGAGGGAAGAGCCGCCGATCCACCCCTTCGCCTAATCGGCGTTCCAGGCTGACTAGCAGGGCAGAAGCCTGCTGGGTCAATAGCTGATTTTCCAAAAGACGGAATAGCTCGTCCTTGATACTTTCCGCATCGGTTTGGAAGTTTTTCCATTGGGCATTCGAGAAGCGAACCGGCATGCGCATCAGGCGGCTGAGTTCTTCCTGAGCCTCGTTCAGGCGCAAAGGTTCTTCGCGATCATTCAGCGCTTCGAAAAAGGTCTCGAGGGCTTCTTGGCGGTCTTTCAGGGTTTGCAAAAAGTGCTCGGAAGCGGTTTCGAGCATGTGTTCGAGCGTATCCAACAGATGTTCCTGTTCCAGTTTTGCGGCGCTCTGGATGATTTCCAGAAAAGTTTCTGCGGAGATGCCGCGCCGTTGCAGTTCCTGTGCTAGCAAGCGCATACCGAAGGATGGGTACATGCGTTCGCCGCTGACTAGGGTGGGTTGGATCTGTTCCAGCCAGGCGAAAAGCGTCCAGGGGCCCTCCTCCGCTTCTAGAGAAGTTGGCACTCGCTGCTCCACCTCGGCGCGCAACAGGGCGAGAATATCCTCGCGTAAATCATCCTTGCTCAAGGCACGGTCACGCTGGGCATAGATTTGCATGCGTTGGTAGTTGAGCACGTCATCATATTCAAGCAGGTGCTTGCGAATATCGAAATTCGCACCCTCGACGCGGTGCTGGGATTCCTCGATGAGACGGCTGACTAAGCGATTTTCCAGGGGTAAGGCATCATCCACGCGCAGGCGCTCCATCAGTGCCGATACCTGTTCGCCGCTGAACAGGCGCATCAGATCATCTTCTAGGGAGAGGTAGAAGCGCGAGGAACCGGGGTCTCCTTGACGGGCAGCGCGGCCGCGCAGCTGGTTGTCAATGCGCCGGGCCTCGTGACGTTCCGAACCGATGACATGCAACCCACCCAGGGCACGCACGCGTTCCATGTCCTCAAAGTACTTGAGGAAGAAGCGCGCTTCCGCATCATAGATGCCGTAGCGGGATGGATCGATCTGGAGGAGAGCCTGGCGGCGTTCTTGCAGGCTCATATTGAAGGGATCGGAAATCCCATTGCGGCGCAAGATGCGGTTGACGGCGGTGATTACTTCTTCAGCCAATTCCCCACCCAGCTTAATATCCACACCGCGCCCGGCCATATTGGTGGCGATCGTCACTGCGCCGAATGCGCCGGCCCCGGCGATGATCATGCTTTCTTCGGCATGTTTGCGAGCATTGAGCACCTGATGGGGAACCCCGCCCTGGATCACGCTTTTCAGCCTCGGGGCAAGCTCGGCAGGTAAACGCAGGATTCCCAGCAAGGTGTCCAGGTTCTCCGCCTGCTCTGGGTTAATGTGAATGCCCAATGGGGTGGCAAAGCGACGCAACAGGTCGGGGGTGATTTTCTCTAGTGGCTCATAGAGTGGTAGCAGCTCGTCCACGCGCCGACCATCTTCTTCCAGGCCGTGTGCCCGCAACCAATGGTGACGGATCAGGAGCACCTGAAGCAGGCGGCGCACGGCCTCGGCGCGCAGGCGGGAGGAGAGGAATTCGGAAGATTCGACGGAGGTGGTGCCGATCAGCAGAGGGCGACCGCGCACATGTTCCCGCACAATTTCAGTAACAATGCCGCGCAGCTTCGCCTCACGTGTGCGGTAGATGACATCCGGGTAGTCTTTACGGCGGTAATAGAGAGGCTTCTTTTCGGCATCCTCGCGCCGTGCAAAGTAGATATATTCATAGCCATCCTCATCCCGCGCTTTGACCTCCACCAGAGGGGCATTTTTCCCCATCGCCTGATATTCCAGGTTGGTCGGGATGGGGAGCACATCCAAGCCGTATATTTTGTGGAACTCCTCTGCTTCGGTCAGAGCGGTGCCGGTCATGCCCGCCAGTTTATGGTACATGCGGAAGTAATTCTGTAGCGTGATGGTGGCATAGGTCACATTTTCCGGCTCGATCTTGACCCCTTCTTTTGCCTCCACGGCCTGGTGCAAGCCATCTGACCAACGCCTGCCGGGCATGAGGCGGCCGGTGAATTCGTCAATAATGATCACCTTCCCGCCTTGGACGAGGTAGTCTCTGTTCTTTTTGAAGACGAATTCGGCGCGCAGGGCCTGTTCTAGGTAGCCCATCAGGCGGGCCTGTTCCGGGTTGATGTCCTCCGGGCGATCCGGGTCCATCAGAGGCTGACCGAGGATTTCCTCCACATGGGCGAGGCCGGCTTCTGTCAAGGTGACGATGCGATCGCGTTCGTTGATCTCATAATCTTCAGGGCGTAGCTGTTTCACCACCTGTGCCATGCGCCTGTACCATTCCAGATCACCGGAGGCTGGCCCGGAGATGATCAGAGGAGTGCGCGCCTCGTCAATCAGGACATTGTCCACCTCGTCAACGATGGCATAGTAGTGGCCACGCTGGACTTTATCTTCTAGGCGATACACCATGTTATCGCGCAGGTAATCGAAGCCGAATTCGGAGTTGGTGCCGTAGGTGATGTCAGCGCGATAAGCTTCGGCGCGGTCCACCAGCCGTAATTGGTGCTGGTCTTCGTGGGGCGAGGTGTGGGTGGGATCGTAAAGATAGGCTTTCTTGGCGTTCTCCGTGACGGCGGCCATCTGGAGCACGCCGACGCTCAAACCCAATGCGTGGTAGATCGGTCCCATCCAACGGGCATCGCGGCGCGCCAGGTAGTCGTTCACGGTGACCAGGTGGACACCGCGCCCGGTCAGGGCGTTCAGGTAAAGCGGCAGGGTAGCCACCAGGGTTTTGCCTTCGCCGGTCTTCATTTCGGCGATCTTGCCGCGATGCAGGGCGATGCCGCCGATCAGCTGCACGTCATAATGGCGCAGGCCAATTGTGCGCTTAGAGGCCTCACGCACGGCGGCAAAGGCCTGGGGCAGGATTGCCTCTAAGGCCTGCGCTTCCGCCTGCAGACGCTCGTTTTCCTTTTCGATCCCGCGCCTGGCCTGACGAATATAAGCGCGGAATTCGTCCGTTTTAGCACGCAGTGCATCATCAGAGAGTTTTTCGAACTCTTTTTCCCGGGCATTAATGCGTTCGACTTCGGCGCGCAACGCTTCTAGTTCGCGCTGGAGGGGGTTGCCTCCGAGAAAGTTAATCAGGTTTCTCAACATAGCGTGAAGATTATAGCATAAGAGAGGAGCGGCTTGGGATCTCGGCTTCGTGTTCGCCTTTGGTTTACCCACGCTATCCTGACAACTCTGGTATAATTTTTCCCCGATGAAGTACCATATCTGGACTGAAGGTTGTCAAATGAATGTGGCGGATTCCCAGCGCGTCGCTTCGGCGCTGGAGCGGTTGGGGTACGTTTTTACGCCGCAGGCTGAGGAAGCGGATGTGATCGTCTTAAACACCTGCGTTGTACGCCAATCGGCTGAAGATAGGGCCTATGGACGGCTTTCTTCTTTGCGCCCGCTCAAGGAACGCCGTCCGGACCTGGTGATCAATCTTATGGGTTGCCTGGTGGGAGTGCGCGGCAATGAACGCTTGCGTGAGCGCTTTCCCTTCGTGGATGTCTTCTCTCCACCCTCTGATCCCGGCCCGCTCATCTCGTTGTTGACCCAGGGAGAAGCGCGAGCGATGGAAGGGGAAGAGACGGCGCGGCGTTATGCAATGATGGATGGGGAGCTGATCCTGCCGGCCCACGAGCGTGGACGCCTGGTTTCCGCTCACGTGCCGGTCGTTTACGGTTGCTCCCATGCCTGTACCTTTTGCATCATCCCCTATCGCCGCGGTGTGGAGCGTAGCCGTCGCGTCGGTGAGATCGTAGCCGAGATCCGGGCACTGGTTGAGCAGGGAGTCAAGGAAGTGACCCTGCTTGGGCAGATCGTAGATCGCTACGGGAAAGACTTGCCGGATGGGCCGGACCTGGCCGGCCTGTTGCACATCGTACATGAGATCGAAGGCCTGGAACGCATTCGCTTCCTGACCTCGCACCCGAACTACTTTAGCGAAGCGCTCATGCGCACCGTTGCCAAGCTGCCAAAGGTCATGCCCCATATCGAAATCCCAGTGCAGGCCGGCGATGACGAGGTGTTGAGGCGCATGAGGCGAGGCTATACCCAGGCAGACTATCGCCGTATCGTAGATAAAATTCGCCGAATCATCCCCGGAGCTTCGATCGCTACAGATATTATCGTGGGTTTCCCCGGCGAGACGGAAGAGCAATTTATGCAAACCTATCGGCTCCTGGAGGATCTCAGGTTGGATGTGGCTCACCTGGCACGTTACTCGCCGCGTCCCGGCACGGTGGCGCAGCGGCGCATGGTAGATGATGTGCCGGAAGAAGAGAAAATGCGTCGTTTTCGCATGTTGGAGACGCTTCAGGAGAAGATTTCCGCAGAGATCAACGCTCGTTATTTGGGGCAGAAGGTCGAAGTGCTGTTTGAGGAAAAGGTCAAAGGTCGTTGGAAGGGACGCACACCGACGAACAAGCTTGTGTTCGTGGAAAGCGAAAAGGACCTACGCGGCCGCATCCTGCCTGTTACCGTTACCTGGACAGGGCCCTGGTCTATGCTGGGGCGGATAGAAGTGCCTGAGCCGCTTCCTGTCCTGCGATAAGCGATAAGCCATTCTTCGGGTTGTTGATTTTTGCCTTTGCCGCCGGCGCCTCTCAAACGGCACAGGAAGATGGCCACCTTTACTTGAACCTTACGAACGTGCTACAATCTAATTGTGATTGGACTTCCACAGCGTCTGGCCTTTCTCAAAAAATCTCACCTTTTCCATGGCCTGAGCGATCAAGACCTAGAAGCGCTCGCAGGCCAAATGGAAGAGTGTACCTTCCTCGCGGGGGAGACGATCTTCAAGCAGGGAAGTCGAGAACAAGCCCTGTATTTCATCTTCGATGGAAAAGTGGCTCTTCAGCGTGAAGTTGCGGGAGATGTGCGCACGCTGGCAATATTGGGCAAGGGAGATTACTTCGGTGAGGAGGGCGCCTATTTGGGGCGGACGCGTTCGGCCTCAGCGCAAGCGCTCACCAATGTTACCTTGCTGATGTTGGATCATAAAGGTGAAATTTTACGCCGCTTGCTGCGTCGCCATCCCCACTTACGTCCGAACTTTGAAGTTGCTATTGAATCGCGGCGTTTGGCGCGCCGTTTGCGTTTCAAATGGTTACGTCCGCGCGAGGTCATATATTTCCTGGCGCGCAAGCATCCCATTGCCCTGTACCAAAGCCTGACTTTGCCAGTGATACTTTCGATTGTTCCGCTGGGGCTTTTGGGGCTGGCATTTCTTCCCCTTTTTTCGCCAGATGGGCGGATTGCGATGGTGCCTCTGGCCGTAGGGTCTCTTCTGCTGGTTCTGCTGAGCTTTTGGGGACTCTGGTTATATGTAGACTGGGGCAATGATTATTATATTGTCACGAATGAACGTGTGATTTGGATGGAGAAAGTAGTGGGCATTCACGAAAGCCGTATGGAAGCGCCGATTACGACGGTGCTTTCGGTGGGGGTGGAAGTGGACTATTGGGGAAGGTTGCTGGATTATGGGAATGTTATCGTGCGCACTTTTGTTGGCCAAATTCCCTTTCGTGAGGTCAACCATCCGCGCCATGCTGCGCGCATGATCGAAGAACTTTGGCAACGTAGTAAAGAGGCCTCTTTGGGGGAAGAGAAGGAAAAGATGAAGGCGGCAATTCGGGCTCGTTTGGGGCTGCCGGCGCCACCGCCGCGCACCGTTATCGCTGAAAGCGCTGCTGCCGAAGAAATCCCTGCTCCCTCTCGCCCTTCGCATCCTATCCTTAAGGCGTTGTTTTCCCAATATTTTACTGTTCGGATTGATGCGGGGGAGATCGTCACATACCGCAAGCATTGGGCAGTATTTTTACGAAATATTTTTTCTCCTATCATAAGCTTTTTGGCGTTACTGGGCATCTTCTTCTTTCGCCTCTGGACCCTATGGCGGGACCCAAGAGCAGCATTGGTTACTTTTAGCCCCTTCCACATTGACTTTTGGAGTCTGATCCTGTTCTTCTCATTCTTTGTTCCTATAGGACTCATATTTTGGCGCTATCTGGATTGGAGCAACGATATCTTTCAGGTCACCGAAGAGCAGATTATTGACATCGACCGCACACCCTTTGGAAAAGAGTCGCGAACTGCCGCGCCTTTGGAGAACATTTTGAGCACCGAATACCGTCGTGAGGGGATATTGGCTAATCTCTTCAACTTCGGCACGGTGTACATTACGGTAGGTGGGACAAAGATGGCCTTTGAGGATGTGCTTGACCCTGCCGGCGTGCAGGCAGATATTGATCGTCGTCGTATGGCACGTATGGCGAAAAAGAAAGAGGCCGAGGCCGCGATAGAACGCGAGCGCTTTGCCAATTGGCTGGCCGTTTATCATCAGAGCGCCGATGAGTTGAGAAATTTAGAACAAGGGCTTTCCGCAAAAAAGGAGTAAAATCGGGGTATGGCTATCCGTCCAATTGTTACCGTCCCTAATCCGGTATTGCGTCGCAAAGCGCGACCGGTCACCACTTTTGACAAGTCTTTACAGCTTCTGGTTGATGATATGATCGAGACCATGCGCGCTGCTCCTGGGGTTGGCCTGGCTGCGCCACAGGTGGGAGTGCCGCTGCGCGTGATCGTCGTCGAGTACCCAGAAGACGAAGAAGCTGAGGAGGCACTGCCGCGACTGTATGTATTGATCAATCCTGAAATCACCAGAGCCTCGCAAGAGATGGAAAGTGGGGTTGAAGGATGCCTGTCCATCCCTGGCTTGGTTGGCGAAGTGGAGCGGCATCTGTCGATTGTGGTGCGTGGCCTCAATCGCTATGGTCAGCCCGTGCGCTGGAAGTTAAAGAACTGGACCGCCCGCATTTTCCAACATGAGATCGATCACCTGAACGGTATCCTCTTTACCGATCGGGCGAGACGAGTCTGGAAGCCAGAAGAAGTCGAAATTCCAATCGAGGACAAAGTCTAAGCAGGATGCATCTTACTCGTCTTTCTCTCACGCATTTCCGCAATTTCACCCGCCTGGATGTGGAACTTCCCCGGCGGGTTCTTTTGCTAATCGGGGCAAATGCGCAGGGAAAAACAAATTTTCTGGAAGCGATTTATTTCCTGGCAACTTTTTCGTCTTTCCAGACCCATGTCGAGCGACAGCTGGTTCATTTCCTCGAAGCGCGCAAATCGCCGGCGGTAACACGCCTGATTGGAGAATATCAGCGCCGCGATGGCAAACATCGTCTGGAAATACGCCTTATCTTGGAAAGCAGCGGCACCAATGGCCAACGTTTGCGCAAAGAGGCGTTGCTGGACGGTGTCAAGAAACCGCTCAGCCAGATCGTTGGGCACTTTAACGCCGTGCTTTTCGCGCCTCAGATGACCCAAATTATCGAGGGAGGGCCGGAAGAACGGCGGCGCTTTCTCAACCTGGCTCTGGCCCAGGTTATTCCCAGCTATGCTGCCACCTTGAGCGAATACGTTCATCTGCTGGAGCAGCGGAATGCCCTCCTGAAAGATTTGCAGGATAGAAAGGGCGATCCTTCCCAGTTGGACGTGTGGGATCAGGAGTTGGCGAAGCGTGGAGCGCATCTGATGTATTGGCGCATTCAGGCCTTGCAGGAAATTGAGCGCCTGGCAGCACGCGTCCATCTCGAGCTGACCCGTCAGGATGAAGTGCTTCGTCTGGTTTATCGCCCGGCATATGAACCCCTACCTATGCCTGTGGGTCAGATGAGCCTGCCTGTTCAAATATCCCTCGACCGTTCCCACTTGCAGGTTGAGCAAATTCAGGATGGCTTTGCCGAGCATTTACGGCGCACACGTCAGGAAGAGATTGCACGTGGCATGACCCTTATCGGCCCTCACCGCGATGAGGTGCGGTTTCTGATCAATGGGATTGACTTGGGTGACTATGGTTCACGTGGGCAGGTGCGCACGGCTTTGCTTTCCTTGAAACTGGCCGAGATGGAGTGGATGCGCATGCGTAATGGCGAGTGGCCAGTGCTGCTCCTGGATGAAGTGCTTTCTGAACTGGATGCCCAACGCCGCGAAGACTTGCTTCGACATCTATCTACCTATGACCAAGCCATACTGAGCGCTACAGATGCCTCAGATTTTCCTTCGACTTTTCTCTCCCAAGCTACAGTCTGGGAGGTGAAGATGGGAAGCATCTATGAAAGTGCCTGTGGTGCTCCAGAAGGGCGGGAAATGGACTGATGATGGCAGGTAGGCGCTCTCTTCTTTTATTGCTGCTTGGGGGTATCCTAGCATTCCTTTTGGGGGGCCAGGAGAAGGTCAGCGCGCTACAAGGACCGCCTGGGCCTGATCGCTATACCAAGATTAAAGTAGAATATACCGCCCATGTCTGGTGGATGACGCGCTGGGCAAACAATCGCGTGGAATGCGAATTTACTGTGGATCATGAAGGCCTGCCTACCCCTGCCGAAATCTATCGCGATTGCGGGAAAAATTTGTACGACGAATACATCAAACAACCTCCTTGCTTTCACGAAGATACCACCCTGTGCTCCGGATTCTATCTCTATGAGGTGCGCAGCTATCCTGCCGAACGTGAGATCGTTGTCTCTTTACCTGCTCCGTCCGTATGGGTGTCTCTGCAAGGATGTGAGGAAGCTCCGTTGCAGTTCAGTTTCCTTTGCGAAGGACGTCCTCGGCTCGTCTTGACGGGGGAAGAGCCTTTGCCAAATGAACATATCACGCGCATTGAAGGCACTTATGAAGGAGAGCCTTTTTCTTGCGATTCTCCTTGTACGTTGCTGCTTAAACCCAAGGATACCAAACAGCACCTGCGTTTTTGGGCCTGGTCCAGCTACGGAGATTCGAGCGTAGCCTATACTGCCCAGCTACGGGTGACGCGGGCATCGGTAGGCGATCCGGATCGCATTTACTGGTATGTCAATGTTCTGAGTAGCCAATGGCGCGGCCCAGCACCGGCATCCTGCACCCAGGTCTGGGAAACTTTCCCTCCCCTGGAAGGTCTGCCTGCCTGGTTGAGTACTCCGACGCGCCCCGAAGATTTGAACACTGAAGTCCCCTATGAATATTTGGCTGCCAACCTGATTCAGCAAGGTGTGGTGGATGTGAGTGCCTGTCCGGATGGCGGTTTCAACGCCGATGGAAGCCTTTCTCCTTGTGGACGGGAATCGGCACTACCGGCCGTGACAGAATGGCAAAATCAATTTAATGCGCTGATCTTGAACGTGGCGCGTTCCAGCGGTGTGCCGGCTCAGATGCTCAAAAACCTGTTTGCCCGTGAGAGTCAATTCTGGCCAGGAGTTTTTCGGCAGGGCGGAGATGTTGGGCTGGGACAGTTGACCGAGAATGGCGCTGATACCACCCTACTTTGGAACTTCTCTTTCTTCGATCAATTTTGCCCATTGCTCTTGCCTCAGGAACGCTGTGATCTCGGCTATGCGCGCTTGAAGCCGGATGAACAACAGGGGCTGCGGCTGGCACTTATTCGTGCCGTCAATGCATCCTGTGAGACGTGCCCGTTCGGGATTGACATTTCTCAAGCTTCTTTCAGCATCGGTGTATTCGCCGAGACATTGCAGGCAAATTGTGCTCAAACCGGGCGAATGATTCGTAACTTGGCGGGGAAAGCCCCTGGTGACGTGGCCTCGTATGAGGACCTGTGGAAGTTTACCCTGGTGAATTATCATGCTGGTCCGGGGTGTCTCTCGGTAGCGCTGACGCGCGCCTGGAAGAACGAAAAAGTGCTCAACTGGGAAACGGTGGCGACGTACCTAGAAGGCGTATGTGCTCTAGGTGTAGAATACGTGGAAGAAATCTCTCGCTGAAGAACCTTTTCGGAGGCCTCCTATGCTTACAGCGGTCGAAAAAATTCTATTTGTGCTGGCTGTATTCGTCTCGCTCTATTACACCTATCGCGGTGTAAAGCGCATCATCGGGTTGATCGCCAGTGGTAATGACCGCCCAAATTGGCAGAGCGCCTGGGAGCGTATCCCCGGCACGATTTGGCGCGTCGTGACTTTCCAGACGGTCTTTCGCTTCCGCTTTTGGCCTAGTTTTTTCCATGCCTTGATTGGGTGGGGATTCCTGGTTTTCCTGGTGATTAACCTTTCTGATCTGATCTATGGCTATACAGGCTTTCGCTTGCTGAATTCGCTCGGATGGCTGGGAGATTTCTATCGTCTTTCCGCAGATATTGCGAATTCGGCGATCCTTTTGGGAATGCTAGCGCTTTTGATACGGCGCTTCGTCCTGCGTCCGTCCACGTTGACCACTCGCCAGAGCACCTTGCTTCATCCGAAGGCGCGTTTCGGCATTGCGCGCGATTCAGCTATCGTCGCCACTTTCATCATCGTACACAATGCGGCGCGTCTCCTAGGTGAATCGTTCTATGTGGCGCTCCACGGGAACGATGCCTGGCAGCCCATCATTTCGCGCCTGGCAAGCCTTTGGTCGGGTTGGAATCCGTCGGCGCTTGAGGTCGGGGAGCATGTTATGTTTTGGCTTTCGCTCGGCGCGGTGGTGGCCTTCCTGCCCTATTTCCCCTATTCCAAGCATATCCACCTGTTCTTTGCCCCGCTAAACCTATGGCTGAAGCCCGCCCGCCGTTCGATGGGCGAATTGAGTTATCTTGACTTGAATGACCCCAACATCGAAAAGTTCGGTGCGGAAACCTTACAGGACCTGGAGTGGAAGCAGATTATGGATGCTTATGCCTGCATTATGTGCTTCCGCTGCCAGGAAGTTTGCCCGGCTTACGACACTGGCAAAGTGCTTTCGCCGGCTGCACTGGAGATCAATAAGCGTTATCACTTCAATTATGGCGGCGATACGCAGGTGCGCTTGACAGAACTGATCCCGGAAGAAGCGATCTGGGCTTGTACATCCTGCGGTGCCTGCGTAGAAATTTGCCCGGTGGGGAATGAACCCATGCGCGATATTCTCGAGGCGCGGCGCTACCTTTCCCTGATGGAAAGCCGCTTCCCGAAGATGCTCGAAAGTGCGCTGCGGGGCATGGAGCGCAATGCCAATCCCTGGAATATCCCTCAGGCAGACCGCATGAAGTGGGCGGAGGGCCTAAAGGTGCCGACCATTGAGCAGAACCCTGAACCGGATTTACTCTGGTGGGTGGGATGCGCGGCGGCAACCGATGCGCGCGCCCAGAAGACTGCCCGTGCCTTAGCCCAAATCTTGAACGCGGCCGGTGTGAATTACGCTGTCCTGGGACGCAGTGAACAATGCACCGGCGATTCAGCGCGCCGTGCCGGCCGAGAGGACATTTTCTTCGCCCTGGCTCAAGCAAACGTCGAGATCCTCAATGAAATCCGCCCCAAGCGCATCGTGACCACCTGCCCGCACTGTTTGCATACCCTGAAAAACGAGTATCCGGCTTTTGGCGGAAATTACGAAATTATTCATCACACCCAGTTGCTGAACGAGCTGGTGGTAGAGGGGAAAATTCACCTTCAGGTTTCGGAAGATACGTTCAAGGTCACCTTCCATGATCCGTGTTATCTTGGGCGGCATAACCGCATTTTTGATGCGCCGCGCCAGGTGCTACGTGGAAGTGGATTCCAGCTTGTCGAAATGCCGCGCCATGCCGAGACATCGTTCTGCTGCGGCGCCGGTGGTGCGCAGATGTGGAAGGAGGAAGAGAAAGGCGAGCAGCGCGTGAACCAGGCACGCTATGCTGAGGCGCGCCATACCCAGGCTCAGGCCGTAGCTGTAGCCTGTCCCTTCTGCCTGACCATGTTTACCGATGCGGCCAAGTCAGATGCCGGTGGTGGGCTGGAAGTGAAGGATGTGGCTGAATTCGTCCTGGAGCGGATGAAATAAAGTATGCTTCATCTGCGCTCCCTTTATGAACTTTCCCTGCCGGTCTCCGGGGTGAGCATTGGCGTCTTCGATGGGGTTCACCGAGGGCATCGGTATTTACTCCATCACCTTGTGGAGGGGGCGCATCTGGAAAATCTACCGGCTGCAGTGATCACCTTTCATCCCCATCCGGCCTGGGTTTTGGGTTACCAACCGGATTTGAAGTACCTGACTTTACCAGATGAGCGCGCTGCTCTGCTCCATGCTTTGGGCGTGGATGTGGTTGTCACCTGCCGATTTGATCGAGAGATGGCAGCGCGCTCAGCGCTGGATTTTATGCGCCTGGTGAAGAAGCATCTAGGGGTGCGTCGCTTGTGGATTGGCTACGATTTTGCACTCGGACGCGGACGCGAGGGAGATAGGGAGCGGTTACGTCAGATCGGTCAGGAATTGGGGTATACCGTGCAAGTTGTGGAAGCGGCACGCGATGGAGAAGAGGTGATTTCTTCCAGCCGTATACGGGAATATCTGATGCAGGGAAGGGTCGCCGAGGCGGCACGCGCCCTAGGTCGCTTTTACGAGGTGCGTGGGCGCGTAGTGCCAGGAGATGGGCGTGGACGGAGCATCAATATCCCGACGGCAAACCTGGACGTTTCACCGGAAAAGCTTATTCCCGCCAATGGAGTTTACGCCTGTCATGTTTGGGTGGGAGAGAGGCGCTATCATGCTGTGACCAATATCGGTTTCCGCCCCACATTTGATACAAAAGGTGAACGCCCGCATATTGAGGCACATTTGCTCGATTTCAACGGTGATCTCTATGGACAGGAATTGCGCTTAGAGTTTGTAGCACGCCTGCGTGCCGAACAGCGTTTTCCCTCCGTCGAGGCGTTGCTACAGCAAATTCGGCAAGATATTGAAGAAGCGCGGAGAAAACTGACATAGCTGGGAATCCCTAAAAGCTCGAAATCTTATCGAGGGGCAAAGAAAAAACAAATTACCTACAGCCCTCATAGAAGTCCGCTTCAGTCGGCTTCTTGAATGGGTCGGGTGGGCAGTTATCTCCAAACTTGAAATCGTTGTTGTGTCCATTTATAGGGTAACTCCCAAGGAGTTGTTCTATAGAGCGGCGCTAACGACAACTCTTGCATGCACGCTTGTTGTTGCCAAATAAGTTGCAGTGAATTGTTCGTGGTATAATTTTGCAGGTGGTGCTATGCCCTGGAACTTTCAGGAATACCAAGAGTTCGTAGAAACATTTTACCGCCATCCAGAGTGGCGCGCTCAGCTTCGTCAGTTGATTCTGACAGAAGAACTGCTTCGTATCCCTGTCAGTGTTGAAGAGCTGAAGGTCGCTCAAGAGCTTACTCAACAAAGCATTAGGGAGCTGGCCGAGGCGCAGAAGAAGAGCGAGGAACGGCTGACCCGCCTGGAGCAGACTGTCGCGGAGCTGACTGAGGCGCAGAAGAAGAGCGAGGAACGGCTGACCCGCCTGGAGCAGACTGTCGCAGAGCTGGCCGAGGCGCAGAAGCGCACAGAACAGGAAGTTAGGACGCTGGCCGAATCTCTGGTGAGGGTGGAGCAGCGGGTGCACTCGCTCTCAGACCAACTGGCTGAAGTGCGTGGATATATGATAGAAAGCCACTATCGCCAGCGAGCCTTCTCCTATTTCGGCCGCGTTGCTACACGCGTTAAAGTAAGGGATTTGCAGGAGATCCTGCCCGATATTGAACCTCACCTGAATGAAAAAGAGTATGAGGACTTACTAAATTTGGATATCCTGGTGAGTGCTCACCTGAGAGAATCGTGGGCAAAACGCATCGGCGAATCTCAGATCTGGTTGGCAGTTGAGGTTTCGGCAACGGTGTATCCAGAAGATGTAGAACGCGCCAGAAGACGGGCCGATTTACTAAGCAGGGCTAATTTGAAAGTGGTGCCGGTGGCGGCGGGAAAGGGTTGGACAGCAGAGGCTTTCTTAGCGGCGAGTCGAGAAGGGGTGGTTTTGCAATCAGATGGCAGATTAGAGCTGTTTGAAAAGGCATTAGGAAGGCTAGCAGCCAAAGACGAGGTCTAACCTTGACCATGGACCAGCCTTCTCTAGCATCTATTGCCTGCCTGGAATATGGCGCCAGGCTCTGCTTGATAAGCGAGTTTTTCAACCAGATTTTTGCGATGTATCCAAAGATAGGCCTCCGAGAAACGTGCGACGATGGAGAGGGCTGAATCCCAGGCTTCGCAGCGCATGACGATGTTGGAGAGTGGCATATCCCTTATGTTGGGCGAAACCGTAAGCGGGGTAGAGGCGGTCCATCTCACGCATATAGGCATCGCGGACGGTTTTGGCCAGGATGGAGGCGGCGGCGATAGTTAGGGAAGACACATCGCCTTCTACCAGGCTAGTTTGGGGGAGGTCGGTGGTGGGAAGGTGGAGCTGGAAATCGGTGACGAGATAATCGGGAGCGAAATTCAGGGCGCTCAAGGCACGCAAGGCGGCCATTCGCACGGCGGCGACGATGCCCCAACGGTCAATTTCTCCGGCCGAAGCGAAGCCAACACTCCAGTCGAGAGCCACCTGGCGAATGTGCTTGGCCCAGTGTTCACGCTGCCGCGGGGTCAACTGCTTGGAATCGCGCACCCCGCTCAGGGTCGCTGCAAGATGTGCCGTGTTTGGAGGGAGGATGACCACTCCAACGGCAACAGGACCGGCCAAGGCGCCACGGCCGGCTTCGTCCAGGCCGGCGATCCTTGCAAATCCCCCTCGCCAAAGGCTCTTCTCAATTTCGAGCGATGGGCGCATCGTAGATTCCCCGTTTTGCATTCCAACGAATTTGTAAGAGGTCCAGGAACATGCGCCAGGCATCGCGGAAAAGGCGGATTTTGCTTTCGGGATTGAAGTACCAGCGGATCGGTATCTCACAAATCTGATAGCCGCGCTTCTGGGCGATATAAAGAATTTCTACATCGAATGACCAGCCCATCAGGGTCTGGCGGCGAAAAAGGTCTTCAGCGACCTCGGCGCGGAAGCACTTGAAGCCGCATTGAGTATCCTGGATGTTGGGTAGGAGAAGGAAACGGATTAGAAGGTTGAAGATGCGTCCGCTCAGATGCCGGTAAAAAGGCTCGTCATAGCGGATGGCGCCGGGAGCTTCGCGGGAGGCAATGGCGATGGCGCAATCCTGTTGCGGCGGAAGAAAACGCGGGATTTCTTCTTCGGGCATGGAAAGGTCTGCGTCGCAGAGGAAGCGGTAAGCTCCCCGCGCTTCCAACATTCCCCGTCTCACCGCGCGACCTTTCCCGGCCTGATCTTCATGGAAGGTGCGGATTCGCCGATCTTTTTGGGCATACGATCGGGCAACCTCAAGGGTACGATCGGTGCTGCCGTTTTCGACGATCAGGATTTCAAAATCGTACCCGTGCGTAGAAAGGAAGCGAGTAAGCCGCTCCAGGGTCTGGGGCAAACGAGTCTCTTCGTTGTAGGCGGGGATAACAATCGAGAGAAACGGCGATGACAAGGCGCTAACGGTAGAAGAAAAAGATCAAGATGAAGCCGACAATCAGGCAGAGTTCAATCCCCCCCATGATGGCCAGGAGCAAGAGTTGCCGAGGCTGCAAACCGCGCCGCGTGCGGACGGCAGAACGGGGACCGGGCTGCGGTGCCGAAAGCAGAGCGGAGACCGGCGCCGGGGATGGCATCGCTTGAGCTACTTTTGACTCCAAGTCAGCTGCCATCGGTTCGGCTGGCATGGGAGGCGCCTCGCTTGGAGCTCCCTCTGCTTTTTCAGGACTTGCAGGACGGGGATTTAGAATGCGCTCCGTCAGGTCTTGCACCTGCATTGGAGAAAGGATTGGACGCGCTTGCGCCAGAGAAAGGGCGAAGCGTTCGATTGCATCGCTCAGGATGATCCGAATGGCCGGCCGCAGGGTCTGTACATGCAAGCCGGGATCGGCGGCGACCAGCACCGGCTCTATTGCGGCCGGCAGGGACACGCCTTGCCGCTCCAGGAGCACTTCGATGGCACGGGCAAAACGCTTGGCGCGGCGGATCAGGTTAATCCGTGCCGGATGGGCAACCTCTCCTACCAGTGTATTCCACTCTTCACCCTTTGCTTCAAACAGTCCCCGTGCCCCTGTGACCTGGAGAAGAAATAGGCCGGGAGGACCGATCAGGATCAGAGGAACAAGCACCGCACCTTCGGCAAGCGGATAGTTGCGGATGGCTACAACCCCTTTTTCCAGGACTTTTTCCAGGCGCGTCAACACAGATTTTTGCGCCTCAAGTTCGGCTGGCCAGTCTAGGCCATATTTCAACATGCCACGGATACGGCCGATCAGGGAGAGATTGCCATTTGCGTCCAGAAAAGGGGTTTGATCGATCAGTTTCATAAGTTAGAAGACAGGAAGTTCCAGGTCGTCCTGTTGGGCATCGGGGTGGGTAGCGATGATTTCTTCACCGTTTCGTTGGATCAAGATGACCGGTTTTTGAATCTCAAACGAGTTGGCCCATAGTTCTTTTCGGCGGCCGGTGAAAAAGCGTTTACCCTGTTTCAGGCGGGAAAGAAGAGCCTGTCTATCCAGAAGGACGTGATCACCAAAAGCGGCGCCGCGCCGTTCATGGACGCGCGCTAGAACGATTTTGCCATCCCGATAGCGCACCGTTTCGATGACACCGTCGTATCTTGGGCGAGCCATAGGGATTCTCCTTACAGAGAAATTTTGAGAAAAGGCAAATGCATTTTAACACAAAATCGCCTGCCGAAGAAAATCGAGCAGTGATTCGCGGTTATCCTCTTGCCTGTGTTCCCGCACCGTCCACCACCGTCATTCAGCTTTGGGTGCATGCAAATTGACATCTTCCTTGCCCAAAGGTACAATTCATCCAGACAATCTTCCTGGAGGTGGTCCATGGAGCTATTACGGGAGCGAATTCGCAAAGAGGGGAAACACCTTGGCAATGGAATTCTTAAGGTAGATGGTTTCATTAACCACCAAGTTGATCCCGTCTTAATGGATGCCTGCGGACGTGAATTGGCGCGGCGTTTTGCCCATGTGGGTGCGACCAAGGTGCTTACGGCAGAGATTTCCGGCATTGCCCCGGCACTGATGACGGCCTTCCATTTAGGGCTGCCGGTGGTCTATGCCCGCAAGACACGTCCGATCACCATGCCCGATCAGGTTTTCCTGACCCTAGCCCCTTCCCACACCAAAGGGCGCATGGTGGAACTGATCGTTTCTCCCGAATACCTCGGCCATGGGGAACGCATCCTGATCATAGATGACTTTCTCGCTACGGGCGCTACCATCTTGGGGTTAGTTCGCCTGGCTCAAGCTGCCGGAGCGCAGCTGGTCGGGATCGGCGCACTCATCGAGAAGACGTTTGAGGGAGGGCGTGCCGCATTGCAATCGCTTGGAGTTCCTATTGAATCGCTGGTCGTGATTACGGCTATGGAAGGAGAGCGGATTGTCTTTGCCGGGGAGTGATATGGATGCGGTTGCCATTCTGGATTTCGGCTCTCAATATACCCAATTGATTGCCCGCCGCGTGCGAGAGGCTCAGGTCTATTGCGAACTTTTTCCCTGGGATGCGCCGGCGGAGAAGGCGCTGGCACTGCGACCGAAGGGATTTATCCTCTCCGGCGGGCCGCGGTCGGTCTATGAGCCTGATGCTCCGCACCTTCCCCGCTATATCCTGGAATCCGGTTTGCCCATCCTGGGCATTTGCTACGGGATGCAATTGCTGGCCCAGGCCCTCGGTGGACGCGTTGATCCTTCCGCCGAACGCGAATATGGGCCGGCGGAAGTTGAGACGGTGTTTCCTAACCCGCTTTTGCCAGAAGGCCGCTTTCCAGTCTGGATGTCGCATGGGGATCGCATCACGGGGCTTCCGCCTGGTTTTCGCATTCTGGCGTGCTCGGCCAATAGCCCAATCGCAGCAATGGGGGATTTGGAACGGCGCTATTTCGGGGTGCAATTCCACCCGGAAGTGCGACATACGCCCGAAGGTGCGGCCATGCTGGCGCGTTTTGTCACCCAGATTTGTGGCGCCCAGCCGCAATGGACGCCAAGCTCAATCATCGAAGAAAGCGTGCGTCGAGTGAGGGAGCAGGTTGGCTCAGAGCGCGTGTTGGCGGCAGTAAGCGGTGGCGTGGATTCTTCCGTAGCGGCCACTCTCGTCCATCGCGCCGTAGGCGATCAGCTGGTCGGGGTATTTGTGGATACGGGCTTGCTTCGCCTGGGAGAAGCTGAGCAGGTGATGAACACGCTGCATCGCCAAATGGGGATGGAAGTAATCGCTGTGGATGCGCGTCAGGAATTTTTAGAGGCCCTGCGCGGCGTGACGGATCCGGAACAGAAACGGAAGATCGTCGGCGAAAAGTTCATTCGCATCTTCGAAGCCCAGGCTCGGGCCTTGGGAAGCCCGCGTTTCCTTGTTCAAGGGACGATTTACCCGGACGTGGTGGAATCTTCGGCCCCAGATCGGCGGAAGGCTGAGCGTATCAAGACCCACCACAACGTCGGTGGCTTGCCAGCGGAGATGCCTTTTGAGCTGGTGGAGCCGCTGCGTTACCTGTTCAAGGATGAGGTGCGCGCCGTAGGTGAGGCACTGGGGTTGCCGGCGGAGCTGGTCTGGCGACAACCATTTCCGGGCCCCGGCCTGACCGTGCGCTGCTTGGGGGAAATTACCGCCGAACGGCTGGAACGCTTGCGCCGTGCCGACGCGGTTTTCCTGGAAGAGTTAAGTACGGCCGGTTTGCTCGGGAAAGGTGCACCGATCGCACAGGCTTTTGCAGTCCTGCTCCCGGTGCGCTCGGTGGGCGTAATGGGCGATCAGCGTACCTACCAGGAGGTGGTGGCACTGCGCGCAGTGACTACAGATGATTTCATGACCGCTGATTGGGCGCGCCTGCCCCATGAGCTGCTGGCGCGCGTGGCGAATCGAATTGTCAATCAAGTAGACGGGGTCAATCGAGTCGTTTATGATATTACCAGTAAGCCTCCTGCGACTATTGAATGGGAGTGAACAATGGACTACGGCGATCTGCTGAAACGTACTTGGCACTATCTTTGGCGTTATCCTATCCTCTGGCTTTTTGGCATCCTGCAGGGCTGCCAAACTTTCAACTTCAACTCCGATCTGAACAATGCCGCCTCTCAGCAAGCGCTGGCCATGCTAAAGCGTTGGGCCAGTGATCCGATTGTGATCCTGGCGTTGGCGGTTTTTGTCCTGAGCATGTTGCTCCTTCTGCTCGTTTCCCAGATCCTGGGCATGATCGGGACGAGCCGCACCACGCTGCTGGCCGAGGAAGGGAAGGGTCAAATCTCGCTTGCTTTGATCTTCGCCGATGGCTGGAGAGCTTTCTGGCGATTGCTGGGGGTGCAGTTCCTGTGGGGTACCCTGTTGTTCTTTCTTCTGATAGTCCTCTTCGTGATTCCGCTGGTGACGTTCGTGCTTAATTTTCCCAGCGAGGATATGGTAGGCGTCTTCGTTGCTGCGCTGGCCCTCTTGTGTCTCTTCCTCCCTGTGGCCTTTCTGCTTACTCCTCTCATCCGGATGAGCTATATTGCGATGGTGCTGGAAAAGGTGGGGTTCTGGAAGTCGTTCCTTCAAGGATGGCGGGTCTATGTGCGCAACTTCTGGCGGTTGCTCCTTTTCTCGCTCATTCTCGTTTTCCTGCGCATCGGGATCATTTTCCCCGTCGCCCTCCTGCTAAGTCTGCTTCCCCTTTCTCCCCTGTTTTATCTCGCCTTCATTTTACCGTTTGGCCTGGTGCTCTTCGGTGGGGTGAATGCTTTCACTCAGAGCGCTTTTACCTTAGCCTATCTCCGTTTGCGCCCCTCGTCGGAGGAAGCTTTCGGCGCTTCCCTCCATCTTCCCCCACCACCGGTTTCCGATGTTCTGGAAGCGTAACGTTTTCCTGCTCCTGTTCCTTTTCCTTTCCTTCGCTCTTGTAAGCGTGCAGGGATCGCCTTGTAACGTGGCACAGGCACAATCCATGCCTGCCCCCACTGCTTTTCTCTACCCTCTGGAAAGCAACGCCTTCCCTGCGATTTCGGGCTTGCTGGATGTGTTCGATGAGCAAGGGAACTTCCTCTCCGGCTTGCAGAAAGAAGAACTGACCATCTTTGAAAACGGACGGGCCTTGCCGGTTGAGAGCCTGGAGGAACAAGGGCGACCGTTACACTTGGTAGTGGCCATCAATCCAGGGCCGGCGCTGGGCATGCGCGATGCCTCCGGGGTCACGCGCTTTGAGAAAGTATCTAGGGCGTTGTTGACGTGGGCACAGAGCCGTCCTCTCTCTTCGGAGGACCGCCTGAGCTTGGTTTCCCTCGGAGGCATTATCATCGGGCAGGCGAGTTACCAAGATTGGGCGAATAGCCTGAATGCCTTCCGCCCTAATTTCCTGCGCACAACTCCCAACCTCCAGGTCCTTAACCTGGCCTTTGAAACGCTGGCGCAGCATCCGCACGTGGCGGGAGGGAAGCGAGCCATCCTATTGATCACGCCTCACATGGAACAGGGGGGCATGGAGCTGGCGGTAAAGCCTTTTGCCGAGCGTGCCAATCAGGAGGGGATACGTATCTACCTCTGGGTGGTGGATGCAGAAACTTACTTTACCCATCGCAGCATCCAAGCGTTTCAGGTCCTCGCGTTTGAAAGCGGTGGCAGGAGCTTCTTTTTTTCTGGAAAGGAACCCCTGCCAGACCCGGAAACGTATTTCGCACCTCTCCACTTTGTCTACCTTCTGAGCTATCGTTCTCAGGTTAATCGTAGCGGCGTTCATAGCGTGCGCCTTCAGGTCCAAAAGGAAGGGCTTTCGATCGTCTCCAACGAGCAGAATTTCTCGATAGAATTACAGCCCCCTCAGCCTATGCTTTTTGTGTCTTCCTGGGAGATCACACGCCAGCCTTCGCCAGAGGATCCCTGGAATGAAGAGGCTATGTTGCCGCAGGAGCAGGTGCTGGATGTGAGCGTCAGCTTTCCGGATGGGCATCCGCGTCCGTTACAGGCAGTGCGTTTGTATGTGGATGGGCAAAGAGTGGCAGAAAACCTGGCCGAAAACGGCCAACCCCCACGAATGCGCTTTCATTGGGACTTGCGCCCGTATCGTCTCAGCGCACAGCATTATCTGGTGGTGGAGGCGGTAGATTCTTTAGGCCTAATTGGTCAAAGTCAGGCCCTGCCAGTGACAGTAAGCGTGATCCTGCCGCCGCGCGGTTGGCGCGCTTTCCTGATGCGCTACGGTCTGCAGATTACTATCTCGGTCATGGTGTTAACTCTTCTCCTGAGCATATGGGGGGTATTGGGAGCGCGCCGGCAAGCTTTCCGCTCTGCTCGCCGTCTGGCAAGCGATATGGATCCTCTCACGCAGCCGGTTGAGCTTACCCCTTCGCAGCGCTCACGCCCTTCCGCGGCGAAGATGCTTTCCCGCATTCCACTACAAGAGGAGCCATTGCAGGCGTTAAACGCTGAGGCCTACCTGGTGCGCCTTTCTGCGAATGGCCAATCTTTGGGGACCGCCTTGCCCCTGCGCGCCAAAGAGCTTACCTTTGGCAGCGACCCGCATCAGGTTGATGTGGTTCTCCATGACCCTAGCGTTTCGGCTCTCCATGCTCGTTTGCGCCGAATGGAAGATGGTTATCATCTATTCGATCTCGGATCGGTAGCTGGGACCTGGGTGAATTATGAACCTGTGCCGGAGGATGGGTATTTGCTCCGTCCTGGCGATCTCATCCACTTTGGCCGTTTGCGCTATCGCTTTGAAACGCTGAATGCCCCTCCGCCACCGGAACCCTTGATCTTGCTCCTGGATGAGAAGCGATCCTGAAGTACAAAAGCAGGGAGGGGTTTTGTTTGTAGCATTACCGACCACACCTTTTAGGACTATGGAAAGTTTATCTCTGTCCTTTGCTTTCCATTGCGCCTTCTGCTTGGCTGTTTACCACCTATTTCCCATCGTTCACCAGCGTTCCTACTTTTTCACCTTGCAGGGCGGCTAACAAAGCGTGCTCATCCCACAGGTTAAGCACCAAAATTGGCAGGTGGTTTTCCATGCACAGGGAAATGGCGGTGCTGTCCATCACCTCCAGGCGCCTATTGAGGACCTCGATGTAGCTCAGGGAATCAAACTTCTTTGCCTGAGGGTTCTGCTTGGGATCTGAATCGTAGACGCCATCCACCTTTGTCGCCTTGATGAGCACATCGGCATCAATCTCCATGGCCCGCAATGCGGCGGCGGTGTCGGTGGAGAAGTAGGGGTTGCCGGTGCCGGCGCTAAAGATCACCACGCGCCCTTTTTCCAGGTGGCGGATGGCGCGTCGCCGAATATACGGTTCGGCTACGGCGCGCATTTCAATCGCCGATTGGACGCGGGTATAGACGCCTATCCTTTCCAGTGCATCCATTAGAGCCAAGGCATTCATGACTGTGCCCAACATGCCCATGTAGTCGGCGGTGGCGCGATCCATGCCTCGATCTAACCCTTGTTTGCCGCGCCACAGGTTGCCGGCCCCGATCACGACGGCCACCTGTACGCCCAGATCATAGACTTCCTTGATGCGGCGGGCGATGGCCTCCACCTCGGATGGGTCTATCCCAAAACCACCTTCGCCGGCGAGTGCCTCGCCACTGAGTTTGAGAAGAATTCGTCGGTATTTCAAAGTCATACACACTCCTTTCACAAAAGAAAAGGCCAACCTGGTGGTTGGCCTTTGTTGCTACTCGCTCATTTCTCCAAGTTCCCAACGCTGGAAGCGTCGGATAACGATATTCTCGCCTATGGCAGCGATGTTTTGCATTAGGAGTTGCTGGATCGTAAGATTCTCATCGCGGATGTAAGGCTGACGCAGAAGGACGACCTCGTCCTTGAATTTTTCCAGGCGTCCCTGGACAATGCGCTCAAGCACGGCTTCCGGCTTTCCCTCTTCCAGGGCGCGTTTGCGGGCAATTTCGGCTTCCTGTTCCAGCACCTCAGCCGGGATGTCCTCGTCTTTGATGTAGCGCGGTGCTGCTGCTGCGATTTGCAGGGCAATTTCGTGCGCGAGGGTGCGGAAGGCTTCGGAGCGGGCGACAAAATCGGTCTCGCAGTTGACCTCGACCATCACACCCACACGGCCACCACCATGGGAGTAAAGCTCGATCACGCCTTCAGAGGCCTGGCGATCGGCGCGCTTCGCAGCTGTGGCCAGCCCTTTCTCGCGCAGATATTCGACGGCCTTCTGAAAATCGCCGTTTGCCTCGCTCAGCGCCTTGCGGCAGTCAAGAACACCAGCTCCGGTGGCCGCGCGGAGTTCTTTGATCATCTCGGTTGTGATTTCCATAACCACCTCTATTCTTCCTCTTCTTCGATTTCTTCTTCTACTTCGCTAGCCTTCGGCCCCAATTTGGCTAGCGTGGACTCGCCCAATAGGTCTTCATCTTCCAGCTCTTCTTCATCGAGCATGGCCGTCACAGCCAGCCGTGTCTTCTCGGCGCGCGGTTTGGGCTGGGCTCTGGCGGCCTCCGCCTCCAGAGCGGCCTCTTCTTCTTTGCGCATGGCTTTGCCTTCGAGCACAGCATCCGCAATCTTGGAGGTCAAGAGGCGAATAGAGCGGATTGCATCATCGTTAGCCGGGATGATATAGTCCACGTTCTGGGGGTTGCAGTTCGTGTCCACCAGGGCCACCACCGGGATGTTGAGGATATTCGCCTCGTGCACGGCGGTCTCTTCCTCGCATACATCCACAACGTAGAGCATGTCTGGCAGGCGATCCAGGTTGCGAATACCTTCCAGATGGATCTGCAAGCGCTTGATCTCGCGCTGGATGAGCAAGCCTTCCTTTTTGGTCAGGCGTTGAATTTCGCCGCTTTCAACCATCTGTTCCAGGCGCTTCAGTTCCTGGATGCGGCCATAGATGGTGCTCCAGTTTGTCAGAGTTCCGCCAAGCCAGCGTTCCGTGACATAGGGCATACTGCAGCGGATGGCCTCTTCGCGGATAATTTCCTGTGCTTGGCGTTTGGTGCCGACAAAGAGGACGATGCCCCCTTCGGCAACCGTATCGCGCACGACATTGTAGGCCTGGCTCAGCAGTTTGACGGTCTGTTGCAGGTCAATGATGTGAATACCATTGCGCTCGGTGAAGATATAGGGCTTCATGCGCGGGTCCCACTTATTGGTACGATGACCAAAATGGACACCGCTTTCCAGAAGCAGTTTCATGGATACAATAGTAGCCATTGGGAAAACCTCCTTGCGTTCGTCCTCCGCTCGCTTCATCCTCGGCGGCGACTGCATGATATGCAGCACGCACCGTCGAGTCTGCGAACGTGTGAGATAGAGCGATGTGCTCGCTCGGGCAGAATACCCTGCTTTTCTGGGCAGGCGGCGGGATTATAACACAATTCGACTGCCAAGGGGAGGCCTATCTTCGTGCCTCGGTCAAGCGACCTTCACGAATGGCCAATTTCTCTGTATAGTCCAGAAAGACTTTAGAGAGGAGCAGAAAAACCACTGCCAGAAAGGCTAGGATGCCGATTTCTAGGGTTACCGAAAGGAACCCCAAGCTGGGACCCGTTTCAAAGGTTAGCTGACGCATGGCATCCAGACCGAGAGTAAGGGGGATCAAGGATGCGCCGGCGGCGACCCAAAAGGGCAAGGCACGCACCGGGAAGAAGAAGCCAGAGACCAGGTAAACAGGTTCTTGAATCACGTCCAGCGCCGCCCAGGCCTCGCGACCCAGCAGGAGGAAAACCGAGGCGAACATCATCCCCATTCCGTAGAGTGCTACCATCGTGAGCAGGAAAACGGCAAAGAGCTGCCAGAAATTGAGCACCACAAAGTGCACCTTGAAAATCGCACTGCCCAGGATCAGAATGGCCAGGGCGCGCAAGGTGGTGGCGGTCAAGCCCCCAAAGGCCATGCCCAGCAGAATAGACATCATCGAGTTGGGCGCCATGATGTACAAGGCCAGATTCCCCTGCTCTTTTTCCCAATATAGCTGCATGGACATGCCCCAGAGCACGTTCATCCAAAAGGCCAACATCGCCCCGCCGACGACGACAAAGCCGATATAGTCTTCGGGAGCGCGCATGGCACGATAGACCAGGACATAGGCGGCTATCGCGAGCATGGGCAGGAGCACATCGAAAAAGAGCCAGGATTTCTCGCGTTGTTGGCCGATCAGGCGCGGATAAGCACGGGCAAAGACGCTCTGCAGGAAGAGCCGCCAACCACGGACTTTGGGCAGCGGAGAAGGGGCAAGGGGATTTGAGGATTCAGCCATTGCTCCCCTCCTCGCGCTCAACTTCTTCCATGCTGCGCCCCACCAGCTCGACAAACACATCTTCCAGCGTCGGTTCGCGCTTGCTCAGACGCAGGATTTTGACCTGCTTTTCCGTGAGCGCATTAATTACCCCTGCTAGCGCAGCTTCGGAGAGCAAAGCCAGATTCAGGCGCGCACCATATTCTGTGGGATGTAGGGTCGCTTTGCGCACTTCTGGCAGTGCCTCTAGCGTAGAGGCGGTCAGGCCGTTGAGTGGGCTGGCCTCGATCTCGAATAGCGCTTCGCGTTGCAGATTACGCTTGAGGGCGGACGGCGTATCACAGGCTAGGACACGTCCTTTATTGATGATGGCAACCCGATCGCACAGCTCCTCAGCTTCAATCATGTAATGGGTGGTCAGGAGCAATGTGCGCCGATGATCTTGATCCAACCATTCGCGAATTAACAAGCGCACCTCACGCGCCGCGCCCACATCCAATCCCAACGTCGGCTCATCCAGGAAAAGCACCCGCGGATCGGTCAGGAATCCGCGCACAATGTTCATCTTCTGGCGCAAACCTGTGGAGAGATCGGAGGATTTGGTGTGCATCCGATCTGCCATGCCGACCCGCTCGAGCAGGGCACGAATGCGCCGATTGGCTTCGTGCGAAGGGATGCCATAGAACTGGGCGAACATCCACAGGTTCTCACGCACGGTAAGCAGGCCGTAGCCGGAAGATTCGCCGCCGGAGACCATGTTGATCAGTGGGCGGACGCGCTGCGCTTCTTTGACCACATCGTAACCGGCGACGCGCGCCCAACCGCTGCTAGGTGCCAATAAGGTGGTAAGGATTTTGATCAGGGTGGTCTTGCCGGCACCATTCGGTCCAAGCAAGCCGAATAGCTCACCTTCGCGTACCTGGAGTGTTACATCCTGCAGCGCTACCAGTTGACGTGCCTTCTCCTGGCGGTTATTGCGAATTTTGTAAATCCTTCCCAGATGCTCAGTCTCAATCGCAAATGACATAGAATCTCCGAAATTGTAGGGAAATCGTAGGGTAAACGTAGGGTTTTCGTCAAGCAGAGCGGAAGCAAATGCGCTATATTAAGAGCGCAAACAATCTCTTCTCCTCCTTTCAGTAGAGAGCCGGGGCCCTCCTCCCCGGCTCTCGTGATTCTATCGCGATTTGTTCTTTTTAGGAAAGAAGGAAGCCCGGCACGCTTACCGGACTTCCTTTGCGGCGTTTACAACGCAAAAGGAGGCGAAGGTGATCGCGCCTCGGCCACCCTAGGCGCTCACTGGTAGACCGCCACCGATCACTTTGCCTAACGTAGTGAGGTCAGGCTGGACGTGGTAAAGCGTCTGGGCGCCGCCGGGATGGACGCGGAAGCCGGTCATCACCTCGTCAAAAATGAGCAATGCGCCGTATTCCTGCGTCAGCTTGCGCAGGCCTTCCAGGAAGCCCGGTTGTGGGGGCACAACACCCCTATTCCCGACTACTGCTTCGTCCATTTTTTGGTTTTTTGTAACTGGCTTTAGGCAGCCACACCACCTGGGAGCGCATCCGTCTCGGATGCTGATACCTTGCTAACAACCCAAGCGTTGCTGGCAGACGGGACGTCCGCATTCCCAGGATTCTCACTTCTGGGCGCTTGGGCGGTTCTTTGGCGGTCTGCGTAAAGTTCAATAACGCCAAAAGATAAATGGACATAGCGCTCGAGCGCAGTGCTCTCGGCGGTAAAACGACCTTGTTGCAGTAAAGTCAAATAGGTAAATTGCTGACAAGATCAAATTTGCTGGCAAAGTGGTAAAATAAAAAATCTGACAACCCAGAAAAGAGAGAAAACATGCGTAGGTGGCTCATTCTTTCGCTTCTCTTGGTTTTCCTTCTCGCTCTTTATCTCTGGCCGACTCGTTCCCCGTCTTTCGAGACTCTGTATCGAGGCGTGGAGGCAGAAAAAGTGCAGGCTTTTCAAAAGTTTCGTTCGTCTTACCCTTTGCGCGAAATCGTGACAGAAGATGGCCAGCGCTGGGAATATCTGGTGGCCGGAAAGCGGGATGGGGAAGCTATTCTGTTTTTGCACGGTATGAGTGGGGCCGCAGATATTTGGTGGCAGCAGATTGAGGCACTTAAAGAAGCTTACCGAATCATTGCAGTGACCTACCCACCGCTAGATAGCTTGGAAAAAATGGAAGCCGGAGTTCTGACCATTCTCGATCGTGAGGGCATCCGGCGCACGAACGTTGTAGGCACTTCGCTGGGAGGCTATTTCGCTCAGTTCCTGGCCGGACGCCATCCAGAGCGCGTTTTACGCCTCGTGATCGGGAACACCTTTCCGCCGAACGACATCCTAGCGCGCGAGAATCGGACGATCGGTATGCTTCTGCCTTTTTTGCCGGATTGGCTGGTTCTACGCTTCATGCGCCAGAGCGTGGAGCGCAGCATTTATCCGACCTCCGGCAATGATGCCTTTACCCTGGCTTACCTCATGGAAATGAACTATGGTCGCGTCCATAAGGCTCATATCTTGGCCCGTTATCGTTGTGTGATGCAGAAGTTCCAGCTTCAGGATTGGCCGGGGAGTGTGTTGATCTTCGAGTCGGATAACGATCCCCTGATTAATCCCACCTTGCGGGCGCAATTGAGGGATACGTATCCTTATGCCGAAGTGTACACTTTTCATGATGCTGGGCACTTCCCGTATCTGAACCGCCCGGATGAATATAATCAGCAATTAATTACCTTCCTGCAACGTCCAATGATGGTATACTCCCCATAAGTTAAATGCGTTCCTCAGGAGATCCGATATGTCCAAACGATCGCTTTTCGCCACCACCCTTTTTCTGCTCTTTGCTTTTGCACTGGCTGCTTGCAATCGCAACTATTCTGCCGCCCCGCAGGCTACCCCAACCCTGCTTCCACCCGAATTCTCTGTGCCGTTATCCAATGACCCGATGGCATTGGTTGCAGCTACGGCCACTGCGATGGCATCAGGTGAGTTTTCTACGACCCCTTCTCTTCCTGGGGTAGAAACGCCAACTCCGGTGGAGATTTTCACCACGCCAAGTGAGACTCCGGCGGCAGGAGAAACAGAAACTCCTACGCCGCCTTTTATCATCATTACTCCAGGAACCGAAACCACTCCTACGACGACGTTGCCTACAATTCCGCCCATCGCTTTTACGCCGGGAAGCATTCCAACTGTCTATACCCTTCAGCCTGGCGAATTCCCCTACTGCATTGCCCGCCGTTTCAATGTTGACCCGCAGGAACTGCTTCAGTTGAATGGATTAAGCGATGGCATGATTTATCAGCCTGGATTGCAGCTCCACATTCCACAAACGGGCAATCCGTTCCCTGGCGAGCGTGCTCTGAAACCCCATCCGGCAACCTATACGGTTGCGAAGGCGGATATGACCATCTACGCAGTGGCCTGTGAATTTGGGGATGTCTATCCTGAAGCAATTGCCGCGGTGAATGACCTTCCGCTCTCGGCCACGCTCACCTCAGGACAGGTGCTCGACATTCCGTAGATGAAATGAGCGGAAAAACCTTTCACCTCTTGAGAAGCGAGATCCTTTTCCGCGGGCGCGCTTTTGCCATTCGCCGGGATACCCTGCTCACCCCTGATGGACGCGAGACGCGCTTTGATATCGTGGAACACCACGGTTCGGTGGTGTTGATTCCCCTCGATGATGAGGGGAATATCCTTTTTGTGCGCCAGTATCGCCACGCGGCAGGACGTGACTTGCTGGAATTGCCGGCCGGTTCTCTGGACGAAGGGGAGGCGCCTGAAGATTGTGCTGCGCGAGAGCTGCGCGAGGAAACGGGGTATGCCGCAAAGGCTTTTGAGAAGGTGGGGGAGTTTTATCTGGCGCCCGGATATTCCACCGAAAAGATGAGCGTCTTCGTTGCCCGAGATCTCTTTCCTGCCCCGCTCACAGCCGATGATGACGAATTTCTCGACCTGGTGCGCATGCCGCTGGAGCAAGCCTTGCGCGCTGCTGAAGAGGGCCGCATCCCTGATGCCAAATCTCTAGCGGCGCTATATCTGGCGCGGAACAAACTGACCTGATCGCTGGAGGAAATTCGTGGACACTGTTGCCGTCACAGGTGCTTCGGGATACATTGGTCAACGGCTGGTGCAACGCCTGGCACAGGAGCCCACTGTTGATCGTGTGCTGGCAATGGATCTCCGCCCTTTGCCGTTTCAGCGCGAGAAGGTACTCTTCCTACCACCGTCCATTGTCCACCGTCCATCGTCCACCGTCCATTGTCCACCGTCCATCGTCCACAGTACTTTCCCGTTTCGGCGTTGGAATCGCAACGCGCCTAGCGGAGATTGATCCTCGGTGGCTGGAGGCGCCGCTGCAACGCGTCGCCGCGATGGATATTCCCATCCCCTACGCGCATAATTGGAACGGGCAACTGTGCCGAATTAGGAACGTCGGCGCGCCGCCATTTACCGCGTAGTGGGTGAAAAATGGTCTCCAAAGTCAGGTATAATTTCTTATTATGGAAACATCACCTGTATCCCCTTCCCCGAAGAGAAATCTTGTCCTTTCGCTACTTTCCGGCTTCTTGCTCTTACTGGTAGGATTCGTTTTGGGCGTGCTGACCGGCTACCGTTGGGGAAGCACTTCCAGCGCCCGGCAGGTATTACCCACCCCCACGCCGCGCTTTGTGCGTTACAAGATTCCTACCGAGGGCTTCCCTTCGCTGGGGCCCAAAGATGCCCCGATAGTTATCGTCGAATTCAGCGATTTCCAGTGCCCCTATTGTCAACGCTTCCATCAGCGGACCTTTGAAGCGCTAATGGCGGCCTATCCGGGCAAGATTCGCTTTGTCTATCGCAATTTGCCGCTCACCACCATTCATCCCCAAGCCTTTCCGGCCGCCGAGGCCTCTCTTTGTGCTCATGAGCAGGGAGCTTTTTGGCCATATCATGACCGACTTTTCCGGGGGGAACTGGGAGATGCGACCTATTTGCGCTATGCGCAGGAGTTGAATCTGGATGTCAAGCGCTTTCAGCAATGTCTTCAGGAGAGACGCTATCGGGATTTCGTCGAAAAGGACATGGAATTTGCCATTAACCTGGGAGTTCGGTCTACGCCGACCTTCTTCATCAACGGCATTGCTTTGGTCGGGGCGCAGCCTTTGGAAGTCTTCCAGGATGTGATTGATCGGGAGCTGGCCGGGGAATTCCCGAAAGAATGAGGATGTTTCAGAGTAAAAAGTTTATTGCTGTAGCCGGCAACATCGGTGTCGGGAAGTCCACGTTGGTGGAGAAACTTTGTGCGCGCTTGGGCTGGGAGCCATTCTACGAGCCTGTCACCCAGAACCCTTACCTCGAGGATTTCTACCGCGAGATGTCGGCCTGGGCGTTCCATTCGCAAGTGTTTTTCCTGACCCATCGCCTGCGCATTCATCATCAGTTGACGCGGCACCCCTCATCGGTGGTGCAAGATCGTAGTGTCTATGAGGATGCTGAAATTTTTGCCCGCAACCTTTATCTGCAGGGGTATCTTTCCTCTCGTGACTATGACACCTATCGCCACCTCTATGAGACGGTCATCCAGTTCCTGCCTCCCCCTGATCTGGTGATCTATTTGCGCGCCTCGGTGCCAACGTTGGTGGAGCGCATTGCGCGGCGTGGCCGTGCCTATGAGCGGCAGATTCCAGCGGCCTATCTGGAGAATCTGAATCGCCTATATGAAGAGTGGATTGCAGGATTCCATCTCTGCCCGGTCTTGACCGTCCCGGCCGATGACCTCGATTACGTTGCCCATCAGGGGCATTTTGAGCTTATCGTCAAAAAGGTGGAGGAAAAACTGATGGGGAAGGAAGAGGTGATCTTTGATCCAGGGGAAGTGGCCCAGGCGGGATTAGATTGAGAGGGGGCCGGTAGCCTCTTTAGACACCGACCTCGAATCTTGATAGACAAAGTGCGCCCCTTGATGGAGCGGGACGCACTGGCGGGATTACTGCGATGGGAAGTTCTGAGGGGTGGATGTCACTCAACGGAGACCAGCAAGGCGTAGTGGGGTTGGTTGCCCTCTTGGAGTTCGACTTCCTGCTGAGGGTAGCGCTGACGCACCAGGTCCGCCAGGCGATTCGCCTCGCTGTGTGGAAGGTCAGCCCCATAGAAGAGGGTAATCAGCTCATACTCTGTGGCGGGGACCTTTTCCAGCAAACCGAGGAGCGCTTCTTCCAACGAAGGCGCGGCTAGGACAAGCTTCCCATCCAGCAGGGCGATGACCTGATCTTTTTCGACTTTGACCCCGTCCAGCTCCACGGAGCGTGTGGCGACGGTGATTTCACCACTGCGCACGTGCTCCATTGCCTGGGTCATACGCTCGGCTACGCTCTCCAGGTCACCATCCGGATCATGGGCCAGCATGGCTGCCAATCCCTGAGGAACGGTGTGGCTGGGGACGACGACGACCTGTTTTACGGTTACCTCGCGCGCCTGGTTGGCGGCCAAGATGATATTCTTGTTGTTAGGCAGGATGACGATTTTATCTGTCGGGAGATTTTCGAAAGCGGCCAGGATTTCCTGCGTGCTGGGGTTCATCGTCTGACCACCTTCGACAATGGCTGCAACGCCCAAGCTGGCGAAGATGCGGCTCAGCCCGCGTCCAGGCGAGACGGCGACGACTGCAATTTGTCCCGGCTGGACATTGGCTAGTTCCAGACGCGCTGCTTTCCCTTGGCTTTCGCTCATCTGAGCGACGAGGTTTTCCATGGCCACCTTGGTGATGGTGCCCAGCCCCATGATGTAATCAATCGGCTCATAGCGCTTTTCCAGGGGGACATGGATGTGCATACGATACATTCCATCCCCTTCACCGACTTGGATCGAAGTGCCCATCTGCTCCAGGCGACTATAGAAGGCTTGCAGATCAAGAGGTTGAGATGGGTAAAAATCTACCACTACTTCAAAATCTTGCCCTTCTTCGATCACTTCCATTGTCTCCTGGAGCTTGAGCGCAGAGAGCGGCTGAACGGTGACCAAGGGGGTATCCAGCGGCAGGCCTTTTACGTGGCGCAACATCCCCTCCAGGATGAAGAAGAGTCCCTTGCCGCCGGAATCAACCACGCCGGCTTGCTTGAGTACGGGTAAGAGTTCGGGAGTGCGCTGGACCGATGCATCGGCAGCGGGGACGATGTGCTCCAGAATTTGGAGCGGGTCGTTACTCGCCTGAAGGGCTTCTTCTGCCGCGGCGGCCACATCCTTGATGACGGTCAGAATTGTGCCTTCGACGGGGCGCACGACGCCTTTATAAGCAGTATCGCGCCCTTCGGCCAAGGCATGAACCAGAGCTGTACCATCGAGCGTTTCTACATTGTGAAGGGCCTTGGCTATGCCGCGCCAGATTTGAGAGAGGATGACCCCGGAATTGCCACGTGCTCCCATCAAGGCACCCTGCGAAATGGCAGCCACCATCTGTCCTACATGACGATGCCCCAGGTCTTTGATTTCGTTCCATGCAGACTGCATGGTCAAGACCATGTTAGTGCCGGTATCGCCATCTGGAACGGGGAAAACGTTTAGGAAATTGACTGTCTGTTGATTGGTGCGCAACCAGGTCAGAGCGGCCTCGACCAGGTCCTTTAGCATCAATCCGTCAATGTAGGTGGTGGGGGAGGACGAATCGCTCATGGGCTCCTTAATCTCCGTTGCTTATCCGCAGGCCAGCCACGTGGACATGAATGGCATCTACCGGCAATCCCAACGCCTTCTCTACATGGTAGCGAACGGTGTTCGCGACGCTTTGCGCTACTGAGGCGATCCGTGTTCCGTATTCGACGATAACGTGGAGTTCGATTTCCAACCTGTCTCCTTCGTAGCGCACGTACACCCCGCGCGCCGGTTGATGGGTGAGCGCACTGGTCAATCCCTCGGCCAAAGTGCGCGGCGCCAAGCCTACCACGCCATAAGACTGGAGCGCAGCCTGTTGCGCAATGGTAGCTACAGCCCGAGGGGAGATGAAGATGCGTCCTAAAGAAGTAGTCTCTTCGCCCATACGAGTGTCCTGAAGTATGAAAAGTGGAAAGAATTATACCCTACCCCGGCGAAGGTTTAGCTCCAATTTTCCAGGGTTTGCTTCACCTTGCTCAGGAACCAGTCTGCGGAAGCTCCATCCAGGATGCGGTGATCGAAAACGAAGGAAAGATACACCATCGGACGGATGGCGATGGAATCATTCCCTTCGGCATCGGTGATCACGATTGGGCGTTTGTGCAGGGCACCCACGCCGAGAATGCCACATTGGGGTTGGTTTATGATTGGGAAGGCAAAGAGCGAGCCACTGATGCCGTGATTGGTCAGGGTAAACGTGCCGCCTTTGACTTCGTCAGGCTGTAATTTTTTCGCCCGTGCCCGGTTTGCCAGATCGTTGACGGCGCGTGCAATGCCCAGCAAGGAAAGGGTATCGGCGCGCTTGATGACCGGAACGATTAAACCCTCTTCTCCCAAAGAGGTTGCCATGCCGATGTTGATCTCTTTGTGAACCAAGATGCCCTCCTCAGTCCAGGAAGAATTGACGATGGGGTAGGCTTTGAGGGCCGCGACGATGGCGGCAATGAAGTAGGCGGTGTAGGTCAGGTGGACGCCATCGCGAGCAAATTGCTCCTTGTGGGCGTTGCGGTGAGCAATGACGCGACTCATCTCGGCTTCCATGACGGTGAGCACGTGCGGGGAGGTGCGCTTGCTCATCACCATGTGCTCGGCGATCTGGCGACGTATCAGGGTGTGAGGGATTAGCTCATCCCCCGCGACCGCAGCAGGAGTGGGCAGCGTTGGGGGAGGGGAGGCGGGAGCCACCGGCGGCACTGAGCTGGGTGAAGGCGCGGCCGGCGCAGCGACACGCTCTCGCGCTTCAAGATAAGCTAGGACATCATTCTTGGTGATGCGCCCTCCCTGGCCGGTGCCTTTGACCTGGCTCAAATCAATCCCGTGTTCGGCGGCCAGGCGGGCAACGACCGGGGAGATAAAACCGGCCATGCGGGGAGTTTCCGCCGGGGCAGGGATAGGAGCCGGCTGCGCAGCCGGAGAGGCTTCTGCCGCCGCAGGAGCTACGGGTCCCTCTTGAGCCGTTGCAGGAGCGGCCTCGGACGGCTCTAACGCTTCGCCAGGCTGTCCGATCAGGGCGATGGCTTCGCCCACTTTTGCAACAGTTCCTTCGCGCGCTAACACTTTGAGTAAAACGCCGGAAGCGGGAGCAGGGATTTCCGTATCTACTTTATCGGTGTTGACCTCGAGAAGAGGGTCCAGTTCGTTGACTGTTTCCCCTTCTCTCTTTAGCCAGCGGGTAATGGTGACCTCCTGGACACCTTCACCCAGGAGCGGAACAAGAACTTTAATGGGCATGTTTCCTCCAGTGGATGTATTTATAAGGGTGGATAGGGAACGGCGCGGCGATGGGTAGGGGAAGGTGGGAAAATGGGATTCGCCAACAAGGATTCGGCACGCTGACGGAGCGCATCAATTTCGGCTGAGCTGATGAGGACGGAAAGCGTCTCATGCAGAAAGGATGGTTGATTGATCTGCTCTACCAGGCGCCGCGTCGCTTCCAGTAGGGGCATTGGGATGGGTTCACCGGCAAAATCCCAGATCACGGTGCGGAGCTTCTCTTCGACGTGAAAACACAGGCCATGATCAATTAACCATAATGCACGGCTGCCTGTTTCGATCAAGATGTGGCTTCCTTTGCGATCGGCGTTGTTGACGAGCAAATCGAAAACCACGACGGGACGCAGCCGGGCGCGATCTTCGGAGGTGAAGCGAAAGTAGTGGTATTGTGGATCGGAAGGGATAAAGGTTTGTAAGGAGCCAGGGCCGAACGGGCCATCTGGGCGCAGGGTGGTATAGGGGACGAAGCGGAATCCCAATGCTTCGCTAACCCAGTAAGCGGCTACCTCGCGTTGTGCCAGGGTTCCCGCAGGGAAATCCCAAAGGGGTTGCTCGCCTTGGGAAGGTTTGTAAACGGCGGGATAGCGTTTGCCATGATGTCGGATTTCGACCAGGAAGGTGTAATTGGAGCCGAGCAGGAACTGCCCTTGGATGACGATTTTCCCTTTGGCAAAGGCATCTGCCAGTGGATGTTCCTTCATGCCGCCGTATCAATGTTTGTGGCCATTCTTTTTAACACAGAAATGCCCTTCTGGCTCCATGGGTTCGCCACATTGTGGGCAGATCGGACGGCCGCGGCTGACCACTTCTGCGCCCCAGCGCGCCAGTTTGCGCAGCTGCCGACGGGTGCACCAAATGCGCAAGACAGAGGCTTCTTCTTCACGCTGATCTTCGAGCAGGATTTCGCGCACGAAAAGAAGCACGCGGTCATTTTCTGCGTCATATCCTAGCCCCATGTCACCGGCACGGAAGAGGGGGGTAAGTGGGGGACGGAGGTGCATTTCCTCCTCGATGTAATCTCCGGGCACATCTTCAAGATCGGGATGTTGACGTATGACTTCGGCGAGAAACTGCTCAATGCCACTGGCGAGGGATTGCAGTTGGACCTTTTCGATGAGGATCGTATAGGTTTTATCTCCCTGCCACGCTTGCAGGAAGAACACGCGTTGGCCGGGTTGCCCAATGGCATCTGCGGTCACGTGATCACAAGGGTCAATGTCTAATTCGAAGTGCGGCATGGCTCCTATGAGATTAAGGGGAATCGGAGTTTAGGATTTCCAGCATGGCGAGATAAATGCCTGGGGCGGCAGCCAGGATGGATTGGGGCGGGGAGAAGTAATCTTTTCCACCTTCTGCGTTGGTGACAATGGCACCGGCCTCGGTGGCGATCAGCGCGCCGGCGGCCACATCCCAGGGCTGGAGCGAAAATTCCCAGAAGCCATCGAAGCGTCCAGCAGCGACGTAACACAAATCGAGCGCGGCAGAGCCTAGCCGACGCACGCCTTGTGTCCGCTTGGCAAACTTGATAAAGTAATCGAAGTTGTTGCGCTCGGAATGCCAGGCATCATAAGGGAAGCCGGTGACCAACAGGCTGTGTGCCAGCTCGCTGGCGCGAGAAGCGTGAATGAGGCGGCCATTCAACCAAGCCCCTTTGCCACGTTCGGCGGTGAAGAGTTCCTGACGCATCGGGTCATAGATAGCGGCCAAACATACCTGCCCCCGATAGGCATAGGCCAGCGAAACGCAGAAGATGGGGACCCCATGGGCATAGTTAACCGTGCCGTCCAGGGGGTCGATATACCATTGATGCTCGAGGCCCTGGATGCCCCCACTTTCCTCGGCAAGGATAGTATGCTCAGGAAAGCGCCGGCGGATTTCTGTGATCAGGAACTGCTCCGAAGCGTGGTCAACCTCGGTGACCGGATCAATGATGCCTTTGTACTCTATCTGGTGTTCCTGATCATATCCCCGCCGCAAAATTTCACCAGCCTGTAGCGCCAGTTCTTGAAGGTCGAAGAGGGTGGGTTGCTTCATCACGGGCGCGAAAAACCTTCCAGGATTTGATTGACCTTATTAAGCTCGCGTTCCACTTCATCCCGGTCAAATATGGCCTGATGGAGTAACTCTTCGAAGGCGGTTTTTTGCTCCGCAGCGAGGCTGGCCAAGATGCGCTCGATGCGTGCGATTTGCTGATTTTTCTGGCGAAGCTTATTTTCCAGGCGATCCCGATAGCCTTCATAGAAAAGGCGCTCTTCTAGCGGTTCGGGAGGCGGCGGTGGGCCTTGTTGGATCAATTCTGCAATGGTGAGTAAGAGTTCCTCGATGTCCACCGGTTTTTCGATGAAGCGTGCCGCTCCCAGTCGCATGGCAAAGGCCTGATCCTCAGGGGTGATGTAGGTGGCGGAGAGGAAAATGACTGGGGTACTACGCAATTGCGGGTCACTACGCAGACGATAGACCAGAGCGAAACCGTCCATTCTGGGCATGAGGATGTCTGTGATGAGCAGGACGGGGCGCAGCTGTTGCAAAATCTCCCAGGCTTCTTGGCCATTGCGCGCCGTGACGACCTCATAGCCTTTGAAGCGCAGGGTGATGGACAAGAAGTCGAGGATGTTAGGAATATCTTCGACGAGGAGAATAGGAGCGGTAGCCATGGGGAATATTGTACTACACTTGCGATTGACTTCCGATGGTCTGAGGCGAGATGATGGCTGACAATTTAGTAAAGCCCCTCCTTTTTGACCGGAGGATGGATACTTGTGGAATCGGCCGCTCCACAATTCCAGCGATCGGTTCGCCATGGACTCTGGCGCTCTGTCCATTTATATTTTGGCGTTGTTAAACTTTATGCGGACTGCCAAAGAACCGCTCAGGCGCCCAGAAGTGAGAATGCTGGGAATGTGGACGTCCTTGGGAGCGTGGACGTCCCGTCCGCTAGGGTGGATGTCCCCTCCGCCAGCGGCGCTTGGGGTGGTAACAAGGCATCAGCATCCGAGATGGATGCGCTCCTAGGTGTGTAGTTGCCTAAAGACGGAACAAAAGATCAAAAGTGGACGAAGCACCAGGTCAAATAGACTTGCTGTCGCGCTCTTTTTAATCAGAAGTAAGCACAAAGGCGATGGTTACCAATAGGGCAAGAAGCTGGAAGGCGAAGGAAATGGCAAAAAGGTAGCCGAGGATCGTCCAGATGGTAGGGGTCTGAAAAGGTTGGCGCAATTCCTCTCCTAAGGCGATCTGACGTGCCATCTTTGCCGCCTGTTCTGGCCAGCGACGGTGCAGAAGGCCTACCCAAAAGCGCTTATCCGAGGTGGGCAGAGGAAGCATCAGATGGGTTGCAGGGAAGGTGTGCACCCAGGATGGGAGGGAGAAGGGCGGAGTGAGGGGGTAAATCAGCAGATCGCCTCCTGCGGGAGGGGGCGATGAAAGGGCCAGACGCGCAATCTGTACACCAGGCATAGCCTGAACCAGGGCGTGTTCCAGGGGCTGCGCAAAGGCCTCCTCTTCTCCCAGGAGTAGGATACGGAAGTCGGCGAAACGGGAGCGTTGGAGGGTTTCACTCCAGGCGGCCTCCCGGCGCACATGGTGAAGATGATAGACCAGGAGAGCGCCGAAGAAGACCAACTGGAGGGCCGAAGAGAGAAGTGTGGTGAGCGTGTCCGCTTGCTGAGAGAGCAACAAGAGGCGAAGTACCTGGTAAACCAGAGCAACGGCAACTCCCATTACGGCTAACACGCTAGCAAAAAGCACCAGGTACAAGTAAGCACGTCGCACCAGCGAACGGCGCGCCGATTGTGCCATGTCCGCTTTTCCGGACATTTCCCGCTCAAGTGGTATCCAGTGGATTAACCAGTAGGGAATGCCCACAGCCAGGGCACTTAGACTGCCGGCCAAGTCGCGGCGCAAGGCCTCGGCTGAACCGACGGCGGTAAGCGTTTCGGCGAGCAAATTCAGCAGAGTGCCGCTGCCGAGAGCAAAAGCGATCAAGCCGCCCAGGGCGAGAACAGCCAGCGAAAAACGGCGTACTTCCTGAGCCCGTTCTGCGGGGGCATTTTCCAGTTGGCGGTGAAACCAACGGCGATAAAATCCCCATACTACCAGAAAAGGGATCAATATAGAGAGCATATCGCCGATCTGTTCTATGCCGCCCTGGGATGAGATGTCCAGGGCCAGTCCCAGGATGGTGTAGAGGAACGAAATGTTCGTCACCAGGACCACCAAGGCACTGCCGATGGTCAGAAGGGCATAGATTCCCAAGCGGAAGATGGATTCGCGCTCGCTTGGCGTATCAGCATCTTCCTGGGATTTGCCCCAAGCGTAATACCAGATTGGCACACCTACGATCACAAAGGCAAGGCCGTTCAGAGCGCGGAAGCGGAAATCACCGCCCAAAAATGTCGGCCAGTAAAAGATGGAGCGAAGCATCTGAATGCTGCCAGCCACCAGAAGCAATAATCCATAGAGTACCCAGGCGAAACGGTAGATTCGGCGTGCATCTGTAAAGTTCTGCACTTCGTCCAGGCTTTTCCATGCGAAATGTAACTGTTGATAAAAATAGACAGAGAAAATCGCCAGGACGAAGATGGCGATCAGGTTGTCGGTCAGAGTTTGTTGCCCTCCCAACATGGCCTGGGAGATGGAAATATTGAACAGGCGGAGCAGAGCGCGGTTGAGAAGTGCCAGCAAGTTTTGGGCAATGGGGATGCCATTAGCAAGCAAGGTCGCATAGAAGAAAACGGCACGGATAAGGGAGGCGGCTTCTTCGGCATCCTGAGCGGCCAGGCGCTTTCCCCACAACCAGTGGATCAGAAAGACCGGCATTCCCACAATGACCAGCGCCAGAGCGCCTAAAAGCGCCTCCGCACCGCTGAGAGTTTGGGAAAAGAGACCACGCACCAGGCCAATGATTCCCCAAGTAATGACATTCAAGCTGACAAAGGCGATCCCATAAAGATAAAGGCGGCGAATCGTTTTCATAGAAACCTCCAGAAGGGGTAGAAAGGCCAGAAGATGGTCGAGATGTTCACTGCCCCCTGGTTCGTCCGATAGTCTTGGCCTTATAGTTTGAGAGTTGGCATGTGGTTGGCAGAGAGAGGACGAAAGTCAGTCTTTAGGCGGAGGCATGATTTCTGGCGTGTACCATGAGCCATCCCAAAAGGGGTAGGGCATGAACTCGATTTTCCAAGCCTCTCCCTGACGTACCAGGATGGCATATTGGATATTGCTGTAGCTTCCGCTAAATGGATCGGACGAGGCATAGATAATGCTCACCTCGACGCGTGCTTCTTTTCCGTCTACGATCTCCGCTCTGCCCACCTGTGCCATCATGTTTTTAGTGTTGTCCATTATTCCCATCAGGAAGGAGCGGCGAAAAGCATCCAGGGATGGCTTCTGCTCCTTATCGGCCAGGTAGGAATAAGCTTTTTCGTATTCTCCCCGATAGATGGCTACTATATAGTTGTGCACCACTCCTTGTGGTGTAGCGTCTTCGCCATAGGTCATTTCAGCCGGGGAATATGTCAATACGCGCACGACGGTGAGCGCAGCGAGGATGCCGATGCCTATCAAGATACCGATTAGGAAGCGATCTCTGTTCATGAGGAACTCCTTCTAAACAAGAAAAAGGGGCCACTATGCTAGTTAACATGCGCACAGAAGGCATCATCATTCGTAAAGTTCGACCAATACCCCCCCTGTGCTTTCCGGATGGATGAAGGCATAGCGTCGCCCATTTTCCCCTTGACGTGGTGTTTCGTTGATCAGGCGCACGCCACGTGCTTTGAGATTCTCCAGAAGCTCATCCAAGCCTTCCACCTCCAGGCAAATGTGATGCATGCCGGGACCGCGTTTTTCCAAAAAACGTGCCAGGCCAGTTTCCGCTTCCGTCGGGCGCACCAGCTCAATTTCCCCCTCGCCGAGATGGAAAAAAGCGATTTCGGCGCTTTCTGCAGGCACATGGCGCCGTTCCGTCAACATCAAGCCAAGCGCCTCCTGCCAGAATTCGAGAGTGGAGTCCAGTTCACGGACAGCAATGGCCAAATGGTGAATGCGTTTGATAACCGGCATAGGCTCTCCCTGAGCGAAAGTCCTATCTTGATTATAGCACGTGCACAAAGAAGACCGCTATTGTGGGTGGGAGGGTGCCAAAGCGGCCCTGAGCGCTTACGAATATCTACCCATGCTGTGATGAGGTATCTGCAGCGCTCTGGTAAAGCCCATGCTCCTGAATATACTCATAGATAGCCGGTGGCAGATAGTAGCGGAATGGCCATCCCTGGGCGATGCGCCGCCGAATCTCACGCGATGAGATTTCCAGGAGTGGCGCATTTACAAAGCGCACACGTTCCCGGATTCCCGGCAAGAGGCTATCTAGGCTAAGTAGGTCAAGCACATCTCCCGGGCGGCGCATTACGCCGATCTCGTCGCAGAGGGCGATTAGCTTATCTGGCCGTGACCAGGAAGGCAGATCACGCAGCGAATCGCCCCCCAGGAGCAGCACCAATCGTTCCTGGGGGTATTTTTCTCGTAGCGATTGCAGCGTCTCTACCGTATAGTGGGGAGCGGGACGCTGTATTTCCACATCGGAGAACTCAAATCCCTCATCCTGCGCAACCACGCGCTGTACCATTGCAAGCCGATGATGCAAAGGGGTGATTGGCCTCCCCTCCTTGTGTGGCGGAAATGGAGTTAGCACCCACAGGACGCGCGCCAGTGCCAGCTGAAAACGAGCCTCTGCCGCAAGGATCAGATGCCCCAGATGGGGAGGATCAAACGTGCCACCGAAAATACCAATTCCATTCATCCCAGGGAAAAAGTATACAGCAATTTCAGGCCCAGAAGGGACTTTTTGCGCTACAATATCCCTGTGTTATCTCCAGCCTCGTTGATCCTGGTCTGCTTGCTTCCCAGGCCGCGTGATTTGGAGATCGCTCGCCTTTTGGGGTGGTATCGCATTCCCTTGCGCACGGCGCCCAAGGTCATTGCGGTAGATTATCTTGCTTTCTACCAGCCGGCTTCTTTCGGTGAACGCGGTGGCCAGATCGAATATGTGGCTGAAGTGCGCGGCCATGAGCTGGTCAGACGGGCTGAGTTGCTGCGAGATGAACTAGACCATCCGCGCGCCCACGAAGAGTACTACAAAATCCAGATTGGACCTCTAGAAGCATTGCCTCAGCCGATTCGCGCTGAAAAATGGCGCCGCCTCACCTTTCTCTATACTACCGGCGAATACCTGCTGCAGGCACGTACCCTTAACGATTTGGTTATCCGATCCGATGAACGCTCCACGCTCTGGCGCTCTCTACGTGAGCGTGCGGAAAATGCTCAAGCCTATCATACCGAACTACCGCCCGTTGATCTGCCCCCAGAAGTGTTAATGGCGCTTCTGGGTATCCAGGAGCCCTGACTCTATCGTCTTGGAGGTCTCATGAATCACCGTTCTATTGTCCCCTATCGTGGTGGGGTATGGCGCGATCTATTCCTCCATATCAAGCTCGTGTTGCGCCTGATGGGAGATCGGCGTGTCAATTTTTTCCTGAAGTTCTTGCCCCTTCTTGCGTTGGCTTATCTCCTGTGGCCTTATGACCCCGTTCCTCTTTACATCCCCGTCATTGGCGCACTGGATGATGCCGCAGTGATTTGGCTGGGGACTTCCCTATTTATCGAGCTTTGTCCTTCGGAAGTGGTGCAGGAACATCTCAAACACCTGACCAGCAACCTGGAATTGGTCGAAAAGGGAGAAGTAGTGGATGGGCAAATCGTGAAAGGGGAAGACAACAAATGAGGCCGAGACTCTGGTTGCCCCTCTTTGGCGCAGTTCTCCTCTTGAGCGCTTGTGCCCCCCGCCTCATCTCGCTTCCGCCTTCGACCCCGAGCTTTGTCCCCCCATCCCTGACCC
>JBKBPX010000002.1:0-47979 GCA_046292855.1 Anaerolineales bacterium | reverse complement strand
ATTCTCCACAGCTACAGTGATCTTGCGGCCACCTAGATCAGGCAGGCCGGTAGTGGGCTGGGGAGTGGGAGATTCAGTGGCCGGTGGTTGTGTAGCAGGCAGCTGTGTGGCCGGTGGTTGTGTAGCAGGCAGCTGTGTGGCCGTTGGCTGAGTGGCGGGGGGCTGAGTAGCCGGTACAGGTGCCGGCGTCTTTGGCGTACACGCCGAAAGTAGCAGACTGGACAAGACCAGAATGCTCAGGAAAACTAGGATCTTCTTCATGTCTCTTCTCCTTACGCAAAAATTCTTTAGGGCATGGATGGCTAAAGAATAGCGCAAAAGTGGCAAAATGGCAAGGTTAATGCGTCTTCGCGCCACTCGACGGTCAAAGCATGACCATCGGGTGCACCTTTCAGCGGCTATACAGATAATTCCATTCACGCAGGCGCTGGATTATCTCCTCAGAAAAAGCGCCTGACTCCATGCGCCAGGCCCAATTCCCATCCGGGCGACTGGGGTAATTCATACGTGCCCAACCTCCTAGGCCGAGGACATCCTGCATCGGGGCGATGGCGAAGATGGCCACAGAGGCCCAGGCCGCCCGCAGCAAGTCCCAAGCAAAGAGGGGTTCATGGGTGGCCAGATAGCGCCGGGCAAAGTCTTTTTCGTGTTGGGGGGCGTTTTCCCACCACCCCTGAGCCGTATCATTGTCATGAGTGCCGGTATAGACCACGCAATGTTGGGAATAATGATGCGGCAGGAAAGGGTTGTCTGGCGCGCTGAAGGCAAATTGCAAGATCTTCATCCCCGGCAAGTGGAAGCGTTCCCGCAGTTCCACCACATCGGGAGTAATCACTCCTAAATCCTCGGCAATCAATGGCAGGTCGTTTCCCAAGGCCTGATGTAGCCTGTGGAGCAATTCCGCTCCCGGCACCGCCACCCAGGCGCCCCGTTCGGCTGTTGGCCAATCCGCTGGAATTTCCCAGCAAGCCGCCAGGCCACGGAAATGATCAATGCGCACAAAATCGGCCAGGCGCAAGGCCATTTTCACGCGCTCGATCCACCAGCTAAATTCCTGCGCCAGATGGGCTTCCCAACGGTAGATCGGATTCCCCCACCGCTGACCTGTGACAGAGAACACATCCGGCGGCACCCCGGCAACGACAATTGGCTCTCCTTGCGCATTCAGACGGAAAAGGTCAGGATGTGCCCAAACGTCAGCACTATCATAGGCAACGAAAAGCGGCAGATCGCCGACGATGCGGATGCCTCTAGCATGGGCATATTCACGCAACGCCATCCATTGGCGGAAAAACAGGAATTGATAGAAAGCGTGACGGCGGATGCTCATCTGTAATTCCCGCCGCGCTTCGTTCAAAGCGCCTGGATGGCGCAAGCGCAGCGCTTCCGGCCACTCGTTCCAGGGACGGCCTCCATGCGCCTCCTTCAGAGCCATAAAGAGGGCATAGTCGTCCAGCCAGGCTTTTTCGGCCTCGAAGAAGGCCTCAAAGGCTTCTTCTAAAGGTGGGGACCCCCCCGCCGGCAACCGCTCGAAAGCACGAGCCAGCAATCCCAGCTTCCAGGGAATTACCTTCCCATAATCCACTCGTGCTGTGGGAAAATCGGGGAGGTCGCGCAAATCGTCGGAGGAGAGCAACCCCTCCTGGAGCAAAATCTCCGGACTGATCAAATAGGGATTGCCGGCAAAGGCCGAAAAGCATTGATAAGGAGAATCGCCGTAGCCGGTCGGACCGAGAGGCAAAACCTGCCAAAGGCGACATCCGGCCGCCGAAAGGGCATCTAAAAAACGGTAGGCATTGGAGCCTAAATCTCCAATGCCATAGGGTCCGGGCAAACTGGTAGGATGAAGCAAAATGCCACTGCTACGCTCAAATTTCATAGGGTTTTCTCTTGGTCTGGATTGTTTCTCCACGGGAGACGGTAAGTTTCTCAAAATCTGAGATGATCACATCTGTCCCGATCGTTGCGCCCGGCTCCAAGCGCAGGCCGGTCGGCAGTTGAGAATTCTTGCCCACCAGAGGGATCCCATCCTGGAAGGGGTCGGCATGGATGTCACCAAGGTGGGCATTTTCACCCACTTGGACGCGTTTGTCAAGGATGGAGCGCTCCACGCGTGCGGCAGGGCCGATGACTGTATCTGTAAAGATAATTGACTCCCGCACCTGCGCCCCGCTGCGCACGATCACACCAGGCGAAAGGACACTTCGCTCCACCAAGGCGCCCGGCTCGATCACGCACCCATCGCATATCAGGCTATCCCGCACATCTGCGCCGCGCAGGATGCGCACCGGCGGACGTTCCTCGGTACGGGTATGGATGATCCAGGAACGATCGTTCAGATTGATCGGAGGATTAGGGGTGAGCAAATCCATGTGTGCCTGCCAATAGGAATAAACTGTGCCGACATCCACCCAATAGCCGGTATATGGAAAAGCATAAACGCGCGTCTCGCCATCCTTCACCAGACGCGGCAGAATATCCTTCCCAAAATCGTGACTGGAATCCGGACGAAAATGATCTTCCAAAAGCGCGCGGTTGAGCACCTCCAGGCGAAAAAGATAAACCCCCATATTTGCCAGATTGGAAGGTGGTTGGGCCGGTTTCTCGACAAAATCCACCACGCGATAGTTTTCATCCACTTCCAGAATGCCAAAGCGCGAGGCCTCCTCCAGGGGGACACGAATGGTGGCGATGGTGAGATCGGCCTGATGATCGTTATGGAACGCAATCATGGCATCGTAATTCATGGCGTAGATATGGTCACCGGAGAGAATCAACACCAGGTCTGGCCGCGCCTGTTTGATGAAGCTGAAATTCTGCTGCACCGCATCGGCCGTGCCAGCATACCAGGCCGTCTCATGACGCGTGGTGTAGGGAGTATAAATGCGCACGCCGCCGGTGAAGTCACGATTCAAATCCCAGGGACCGCCGGCGCCTATATGCTCCACCAGCGAATGAGGCCGATATTGCGCCAACACCATCACATCCACCAAGCCGGAGTTGACGCAATTCGAGAGGGCGAAGTCAATAATGCGGTATTTCCCCGCAAAAGGCACGGCCGGTTTCGCACGCTTGGCAGTCAAAACCGAGAGGCGAGTGCCTTCCCCACCGGCAAGAATGACAACACGCGTTTTCATGGCAGCTCCTTTCTTTGAACAGGTAAGAGCGGATGGTAAACGGATCCTCTAGCCTCAAGCAATTGGACGTAAGACATGCTCGCGCAGCAGATTGGTATATACCTCCAGGTATTCTCGGGCTGAGCGCGACCAGGAAAAATCGCGGCTCATGGCATAACGTTGCATCCCCTCCCACTTCTCGGGGAAAGCGTACACCGATAAAGCGCGTTCCAAAGCGTCTTGGAGGGCCTGCGGATCGGCCTCTTCAAAGAGAAAGCCGCTCTGACCATCCTCGATAGTATCTTTCAGGCCACCGGTCGCTCGTGCCAGTGGCAAAGCACCATAACGCATGGCGATCATCTGGGCAATGCCACAAGGCTCATAGCGCGAGGGCATCAGGAAGAGGTCAGCGGCGGCATACAGGCGTCGCGCCAAAGCGGAATCAAAACGCAGCAGCACCCGCACTCGATCTGGGAACTCTCGCTCTAAACTCTGAAGCTCTGCCTCCAGGCGCGCATCCCCGACTCCCTGGAAAACTGCCTGCCAGGGAAGATGACGGCTCAGGCGCAAGGCTTCGGCGGCCAGGTCAACTCCTTTCTGGTAATCTATGCGCGAGACCATCACTAGAAGAGGAAGGTGCTCATCGGGGGCGAGGGCAAGCTCTTCCAGCAAATGACGTTTGTTTTTGCGGCGCCGGGAAAGGGTTTCGGCGGAAAACGGCTCAACAAGTGCTGGGTCACGGGAGGGATCAAAAGATTCCGTATCCAAGCCATTCAGAATGCCGCGCAGGACGCCCAGACGGGAGAGCAAAAAGGACTCCAGGCCATTTCCGTATTCGGGCGTGAGGATTTCACGAGCGTAAGTGGGGGAAACAGTCACCAGGGTATCGGCGGCCCAAAGTCCCAGGGGCAGAGGCCGTTCGTGTGCCCAGAGCGGCAAGTCCATAGAGAGACGCGGCAATTCATAGGCATCCATGAATTCGCCAATTTGCGGGCCGAGAAACGGGAGGTTATGAATGGTAAGCACCGACCTCAGGGATGATTCTCCCCTTTTCCTACGCGCCTGCAAAGCATAGGCCGCCAGAGCAGTGTGCCAATCGTTCAGGTGCAAGATTTGCGGCGCCCACTCATCCAGATGAGCAAACTCCAGAAGTGCCAGCGAAAAGAAGACGTACTTTTCCGCGTCGGCGCGCTCATTACCGGAATAGACTGGCCCCGAAGATCGAATCGGCGCGCCGTCTATCAGATAGAGAACAAGCCCGGATTGTCGCCTCTCCAGTATTTGGACCTCTTGAAAAGTTCCACGATAGGGTAGACGGAAAGAAACGAGTGGCAAGGCATCTAAACCGTCCAGGACAGCATGGCGCGGCAAGATCAGGCGAACTTCAACGTTTTCCAGCGCGTTGAGGGCACGTGGCAGAGCACCGGCCACATCCCCCAGACCTCCGATTTTCACCCAGGGTGCCGCCTCAGCAGCCGCAAAAAGGATGCGCATCTTGTTCATCTCCCTTACTCCTTATGAGGGACAATATGGCAAGCGTCCAGGCGGCTCAACCGTTCCCTACCTATGCCACGCCCACACGCCGCCCGTTGTCTGTATTTTACTGCACTTGCAACCTTTTCCGTATTCCTGTATCTAAACCGATGTGACAGAGCACAAGACACCTGATCCCACCCTCTCCGATTTTGAACGCTTGCTCCTTCATGGGTTGGAATCCCCGGAGGCGACGCCGACCCCGGCGCTCAAAGTCGGTGACCAGTGTCCACAGTGCGGTCAGGGAAAACTGGAGTACAATGGAACCCTCGACCTCGAATGTCCGCATTGTGGTTACGTTGTCGGAGGTGGGGGAGGGTGTACCTGATAATCCCAAATGATTGCCCCGTGTGGGCGAAGGAGTAAACATGAAATTATTGAACGAAAGCATCACCCAACAGGTGAAAGAAGTCTTTGAAGGCCTGCAACATCCTGTCCACATCCTGTTCTTTGGTCAAAAACAAGGATGTGAATATTGCGAGGAGACCCAGCAGCTACTGGAGGAAGTCACCGCACTTTCCGATAAACTCAGCCTGAGCATTTACGATCTGGATGCCGATGCGGATGTAGCGCGCCTGTACCAGGTAGACAAAGCGCCCGGCATCGTCATCGCCGCGAAAGAAGGTGATCAGGTGACGGATATGGGCATCCGCTACGCAGGCATCCCCTCAGGGCACGAATTCACCTCGTTAATTCAGGATATTCTGATTGTCTCCAGCCGTGATTCTGGCCTGAGCCAATCCACCCGTGAATTCCTGCGCTCCCTGGATAAGCCACTCCATCTGCAGGTTTTCGTCACCCCCACCTGCCCCTATTGCCCGCGCGCCGTGGTGCTAGCCCATATGATGGCCATGGAGAACCCGAAGATGATCCGCGCCGAGATGATCGAAGCCCTGGAATTCCCGGAGCTGGCGGATAAATATGGGGTGAGCGGTGTTCCACACACCACCATCAACGACGGCAAGGGCACAGTCATCGGCGCCGTGCCGGAAGCCCACCTGCTTACCGAAATCCGCGCCGCACTAGCGCGGTAAGGGGAAGCGCCATGAGCACTTTGCGCATCGCTGCGGTGAGCGAGGATGGAGAGCGCCTTTCCGCCCACTTCGGAATGGCGCCTCTCTATCGCGTCTTCACGATAGAAAACGGGCAAATCGTCTCTGACGAAACCCGCTCCAAGCCTCATCATGCCCAACATCCCCATGAACACGACCGCCACGAGCATGGCGGGCACAATCATGCCGATATGTTTGCGCCGATCCGTGATTGCCAGGTACTCGTGGTCGGCGGCATGGGAGAGCCGGCTTACCAAAAAGCGCGAGCCGCTGGGCTGAATGTCATTTTGAGCGGCGGGAAAATTGCAGAAGTGATAGACGCCTACCTGAAAGGCACACTACAGAGCGATCCGCGTCGCCTCCATCGCCATTCGTAGGAGGGTGAAAATGAGCCGTCACGGAGCAAGGAAAAAGCAAAAGCCCTTACGCCGTGAATCTTCGTCGGCAGCATCCATGTGGATGATCTTCCTCGGCGCTGGTTTGATCTTGATTGGGGTGGTGGCGATGGTATTGATCAGCCGCCCATCTGAAGCCCAGGAAAGGGAAATCTCAGCCGTGCCGGCCCAGGTAGAATTCGCCGCTCCATCCCTGACCTTGAGCGATTTGACAGGCCAATCGCATTCACTTAGTGACTATCAAGGCCAGGTGGTGCTGGTCAACTTATGGGCAACCTGGTGTCCTCCCTGCAAGGCAGAAATGCCTACTTTGAATGCCTACTACCAGGCACATCGAGCGAAAGGGTTTGCCTTAATCGCCATCAATGCCGGGGATCCGGCAGAGCTGGTCCAGGATTTCATTAAAACATACAACCTTAGCCTGATCGTCTGGCTTGACCCACAAAATCGGGCCTCGCGCGCCTTTCAGGTCATGAGTTACCCCTCTTCGTTCGTCATTGATCGCAAAGGCACAGTACGCTTGGCCTGGGTGGGAGCGATCAGCCGTAATATGTTGGAAAAATATGTCACCCCCTTGATAGGAGAATAGCCGTTATGGAAGCAAAAGTTACCTGGAAAGGACGCTTAACCTTTGAAGGCGTTTCAGATTCGGGCTTCCCGCTGCGCTTAGATACCGATCAGGCTGTCGGCGGCGATAATAATGGCATCCGCCCCATGGAACTGATGGCCATGAGCCTGGCCGGATGCACCGCGATGGATGTAATCTCAATTTTAATGAAAAAACGGCAGGACGTCACCGCCTTTGAAGTGCGCGTCCATGCCGATCGTGCCCGTGAACATCCAAAAGTCTTTACCCACGCCATCATCGAATACCACGTAACCGGGCATCAGGTGGACGAAGCGGCCGTGGTGCGCGCCATCGAGCTTTCGGCAACCCGCTACTGCCCGGCGCAGGGGATGTTGGCGCGCGTCATGCCCATTGAGTTACGTTATAAGATTTACGAAGAGGAAAACGGTCAAGCGCGCCTGGTCAAAGAGGGGGAATACCGCCCTCAAAGTAGCTAGGCCAGAGCCTCCTTTTGCCAGACAGCCAACTCCAATGTGACTCGCTCAAAAAAACTCTCCGAAGGAAGAGCCCCTTCACCATAAGCGAGGTCTACCACCCGTGCCAGAAGCTGGAGATTGGCTGTCTCCAGGGTATATTGTCCACCCGGCTCAATCAACGCCAATTCGCCCTTTGGCTCCAATTCGGCACGCAGGGAAGCATCCTGATAAGCATGACGGCTCATCAGGACGGCAGTGGCCGTCTTAATGTCGTTCTGATCATACAACCACACCTCCAGCGCCGTCACCTTCTTTGGCTCACCCACGCCGATCACCTTTGAAATCCCGACCCCGTATTCACCCAGGAATTTTCCGCCCGGCGATTCCACGCCGAACGAAACATCATATAAGTTATCTCCTAAGACATACGTGGTAAGCGTCTGGCTAATCGGGGGAGGGGCTCCTAGTGCCTCAAAATCCGTTCGCTCGGCTTGACGGGCTAGTTCCTGCGCCTGCATAGCCGGCGTAACAATTCTTGGGCCTTTGCGCAAAAGACGATAAAGGTACAAACCGCCGAACACGGCCACAATCAGGATCAGGCCTCCAGCGATGCTCAGCACCAGGGAGGCAGGGAATGTGCCCCCTTTAGCAGGAGGGCGCACTTCCAGCGCTTTTTCGCCAAACACTCTGCGGATCAAGCTACCATACGCCTCAATAGCAAGCTGGTCCTGAGCGCCGGGTTCTTGCTGGATGCGCTGATAAATGGATGCTGCCGCCGCGCCAAGCGCCTCCCAACGCTGAGCGGCTTTGTTCGGGTCTAGGGTAAGGCGAAACGAATCAATCGCCATGCGCAGGTAATCTTCCTGATAATCACTGCGCAGCACCTCCGGCGTGGCATTCCTCCACTCCACCGGTTGGATCACCCACCCCCACAACAATCCCAGGAAAAGGCCCAGGATCAGCCCCAAAGCAGCGGCAATTTGAGGACGCTTTAGATAGAGAAGGAATAGATCGCGCATAGAGACCTCGGCAAGAAAAGGGATTGAAATTACTCTGTCACCTGTATCAACTCTTCCAGGTCAAAGGTTTCTTGACAGGTCATGCATTGGGCCTGAGATTTATTGAGAACGACCAGCAACCCACCACAGGCAGGACAGGGAAGGGCAATCGGCTTTTTCCAAGAGACAAAATCGCAGGCAGGATAGTTCTCGCAGCCGTAAAACAGGCGTCCACGGCGGCTTTTGCGCTCGACAATCTCACCGCCATCCTTCGGGCACTTCACGCCGATACGCTCGAGAAGTGGCTCGGTATACCGGCAGGTGGGGAAATTGCTACACGAGATAAATTTTCCGAAGCGCCCATAGCGAATTACCAGATCATGACCACATTGTGGGCAGGCGCGGCCGATTTTTTCCGGCGCGCGGCGCGATTCGGGCATCTCTCGCTGGGCTTTAGCCACCTTTTGTGAAAACGGCGTATAGAATTCGCGCAACACCTGAACCCAGTCCACTTCGCCACTGGCAATGCGGTCCAGATTCTCTTCCATTTGCGCCGTAAAGCCCACATCCATAATATCCGGGAAATGCTGCACCAGCAAATCGCTGACCAGCCTCCCGGTTTCGGTCGGCACCAGGCGGCGATCAACGCGCTCAACATAGCCGCGCTGTTGGATGATGGAAAGGATCGGCGCGTAGGTGGATGGGCGACCGATGCCATTCTCCTCTAGAGCCTGGATCAATGAGGCTTCGGTATAGCGTGGAGGTGGTTGAGTAAAGTGTTGTTCGGGAATAAGGCGCTGCAAGTGCTGTTGCTGGCCTTCGCTGACCTGAGCCGGAATGCGCACATTCTCTTCCTCCTGGATATCCTCATCCTTGGCTTCTTCATAGACCACCAGGAAGCCGGGGAATTTTACCGATGAACCTGAAGCGCGCAGAAGGTAGGCATGGGCTGGGCCTTTCCCACTGATTTCTACCTGCAAGGTATCATAGAGCGCCGTCTCCATCTGCGAAGCGACAAATCGCTTCCAGATCAGTTCATAGAGGCGGAACAAGGCCGGTTCCAGATACGGTTTGACCTTTTCCGGCTCCCGGAAGACCGAGGTTGGGCGAATGGCTTCGTGGGCCTCCTGAGCACTGACCGCACGAGTTTTGTAACGCGGCGGCTCTGCAGGGAGAAAGTCATTGCCAAAGCGCGCGGCGATGTAACGTCGCGCCTCCGCTTGAGCCAGCTCGGAAACATTTGTCGAATCGGTGCGCATGTAGGTAATCAGACCGGTCGAGCCACCCTCCCCCACATCCACCCCCTCGTAAAGCGCCTGAGCCAGCGCCATGGTACGTTTGGCAGTAAAGCCCAGGCGGCGCGAGGCTTCTTGTTGCAAGGTAGAGGTGATAAAAGGCGCAGCCGGCTTGCGTCGGCGCTCGCCGCGTTTGATGCGGCTGATCACATATTCGGCCTGCTCCATATCGGTCAGCAGCGGTCGCACGGCCTCCTCATTCGGCAAATTTGGCTCGGCCTCGTCTACGCGCACCAGGCGGGCAATAAACGTGCTCTTGAGTCCATCGGGCAGAAATTCAGCCGCAACCGTCCAATATTCTTCCGGCACAAAGGCCTGAATTTCGCGCTCGCGCTCGACGACCAGACGCAAGGCAACCGATTGCACACGCCCGGCCGAAAGCCGATTGCGCACCTTTTCCCACAAGATGGGGCTGATTTGATACCCGACCAGGCGATCCAGGATGCGCCGCGCCTGCTGGGCATTGACCAAGTTCATGTCAATCGGGCGCGGATGGGCAAAGGCTTCCTGGATAGCAGGTTCGGTGATTTCATGGAAGGTAACGCGACGGGCGACGCTCGGCTCAATCTGTGCGGCCTCCATGAGGTGCCAGGCAATAGCTTCGCCCTCGCGATCGGGATCGGTCGCAAGGTAGACTTCTTCGGCGCGCGCTGCTAACGCCCTTAATTCCTTCACCACATCTTTTTTCTCTTTCGGTATGCGATAGGTAGGAGTGAAGCCATTCTCCACATCTACTGAAAGGCGCGAGCGAAGCAGATCGCGCACATGCCCAATCGAAGCCTTGACCGTGTAGCCCTTCCCCAAAAAGCGACCAACCGTGCGCGCCTTGGCCGGGGATTCAACGATTACCAGCTTTCCCTCCCGTCTTCCATTCCCTGGCACGGGGGTCAGCCCCTCGTGGGCAGGAGTGCGTCCAGCCCGCACTATCGTCGCCCCACACACGGAGCAGACGCCGCGTGTGATCGGCGTGCCACGCGCGTTAAACGTGGCCTGAGCATTTTGCATTTCGCGAGGCGTTTTGCATTTGAAGCAATAGGCGTCCATACTACAGGTACTCTTCCTTCTGGGTTTGTTGCAAATATTCTACCACCTGACGCACACGTGGAGCCTGATCTTTGCGACAGATCAGAAGTACATCGCCACTATCTACAATGATTAGGTTGTCCACACCAATCGTGACAATCAGGCGGCCATCATTATTGCCATAGACCAGGGAGTGCGACGTCTCGAGGGGGAGATGGTTGCCGCCAAAGACGATGTTTCCTTGTTCATCCGGCAGGAGGACATCGAAGAGGGAATTCCAATTGCCAATGTCACTCCATTCAAGCCCCGAAGCCGGCAAGACTGCTACTTTTTCGGCGTGTTCCATCACTCCGTAATCTATTGTCTCGTTCCGCAGGGTAGGCCAAAGGCGCTCAAGGGTTTCCCAGCGACGCGGCGTATCCCAATCTGCCAAAATCGCGTCCAGCGTTTGCCTCAAGTCGGGCATATGGTGACCGATTTCATCCAGGATCACATCTGCCCGCCAAACGAACATGCCGGAATTCCAGGAATAATCACCGGAAAGTAGCATCTGGCGCGCCTCGGCTTCGCCCGGTTTCTCCTTAAAGCGCAAGACGCGATATGCGGGATAAAAGAAAGTCTCCGGAAGTGGCTCCCCGCGCTGAATATAGCCATAGACCGTGGCCGGATAGGTCGGCGTGATGCCCAATGTGACTAAGTAGCCCGCTTCGGCGACATCGAAGGCCACTCGCAAGAGCAGGGCAAACAGGTCACGATTGCGGATAAAGTGATCCGATGGGAGAATAGCCATCATCGCCTGCGGATCGCGCCGGGCAAGCACCCCAGCCGCCAATCCGACCACCGAAGCCGTGCCGCGCGGCACTGGCTCGACGAGGAAATTCTGCGGCAGGAGCATCGGCGCCTGTTCCTGTAACGCTTTCACTTGTTCAGCCACCGTCACAACCAGGATGCGCTCCGGAGGAAAAATCGTGCGTAGGCGATCTACAGTTGCTTGGAACAGGGAGCGTTGTTCGACCAGCGGGAGCAACTGCTTGGGAGATCTACGACGCGAGACCGGCCAAAGGCGGGTGCCACCACCGCCGGCCATGATTACGGCGTAAGTGTGTTCGAGGGACATGGTAGTTTTAGTCTGATAGTCTGATAGTCTGATAGTCTGATAGTTTGATAGTCTGATAGTCTGATGGAGTCTAGTGATAGGTTTCTTGGACTTCGCGAATGGCCACGTAATGCATCTGGCCAGCCTGGCGCACCAGGCCCTTGAGTTCCATCAAGACCAGAGCAGCGGAAACCTTCTCCACAGGCAATTGCACCTGACGGCATAATTCGTCAATATGGGTGGGTTGGGAAAGCAACCCCAGAATGCGCTCTTCTACCTCGTCCGCAGGCAGGATACGGCGCGCGGTTTTCTTCTCAGCCAAACGTTGCAAATGAAGGGCCTGAAGCAGATCAGCGGCGTCGAGTAACACTTGCGCTCCTTGTTGAATGAGGCGGTTACAGCCACGGCTCTGCGGCGCAAAGATACTGCCCGGCACAGCAAAGACCTCCCGTCCCTGGCTGGCAGCAAATTCGGCCGTGAGTAACGCACCGCTATTCTCACCCGCTTCGGTGATAATCACAGCTTGTGCCAAGCCGGAGATAATGCGATTGCGCGGCGGAAAATTGGCTGCTTCGGGTGGTGTGCCAGGAGGATAATCACTGACCAGGGCACCCTGCTCCCTGATCTGCTCCGCTAGCTGACGGTGCTCCGGGGGATAAATTTGATCCACCCCGTTGCCCAAGACAGCGATCGTGCGCCCACCGACGCGCAACGCTGCCTGATGCGCCACTCCATCTACGCCCCGCGCTAGACCACTGACGATGGTCAAGCCTTGAGCCGCCAGGAAGGAGGCGATTTCTTCCGTCACCTGGCGCCCATAAGGGGTAATCCGCCGGGTGCCAACAATGGCCACTGCAAAATCATCCTCAGGGAGGATTTCCCCACGCACATAAAGCACCGGCGGTGGTTGCTCAATCTCTCGCAGACGCGCCGGATACATGGCATCATCCCAAGTCAAGACTTGAATGCCTTGTTTCTGAATCTGCTCCCAAAGGCGTTCCAATGCGTCACCAGAGCGGATGGCTTCCAATCGTTCACACAGGCGCGGGGATAAGCCATGCATCTGCCATTCTAGCGACGAAGCCTGCCAGGCCGCCTCTGCGCTCCCGAAGGCCTCGATCAGGCGCTTCAGCCGCACTGCGCCGATGCCTTTGACAAGATTGAAACCAACCCAGTAACGTTTTTCTTCCATGAAAAAGTCTGATTAATTTTACCATACCGTCTTACAGGCGCGGCAGCACAATTCCCTGTTGCCCCTGATATTTCCCTTTTCGCTCATCATAGGAAACTTCACAGGGCTCATCCGCCTCGAAAAAGAGCACCTGAGCGATACCTTCGTTGGCATAAATCTTGGCCGGCAAAGGGGTGGTGTTGGAAATCTCCAGGGTCACGTACCCTTCCCAGCCAGGCTCAAAGGGAGTGATATTGACAATGATCCCACAGCGGGCATAGGTGGATTTGCCCAGACAAACGCACAAGACGCCGCGCGGCACGCGGAAATATTCCACCGTGCGCGCCAGAGCAAACGAATTCGGCGGGATGATACAAACATCTCCCTTAAAATCCACCATGCTTTTGGGGTCAAAGTTCTTTGGGTCAACGACCGTGGAATAGACATTGGTAAAAATCTTGAACTCATCTGCGACTCGAATATCGTAGCCGTAGGAGGAGAGACCATAGGAAATCACTCCCTGGCGTATCTGGCCTTCAACGAACGGCTCGATCATCCTGTGTTCCAGGGCCATTTTGCGAATCCAATGATCTGGTTTCAGTCCCATAGGGCTCCTTTGGGGCTAGCAATAGAAATAACGGGCAATGGGGGCATCAGTTGCCGCTCAATAGGATCTCAATGGCTTTCTCCAACTGCGGATCACGCTCGTTCTGGTAATCTTCCTCGCTCATTTTCACCACTACATCCGGCTCCAAGCCCTTATCATGGATGGAATAGCCATTAGGCGTAAGCCAGCGGGCAATGGTGATCCGCACTGCGCCTTGGTCATTGCCAAGCGGAATCCAGTCTTGCACCGAACCTTTCCCATAAGTGGTCACACCGACCAGCTTACCACGCCCGTGATCGCGAATGGCGCCGGCGACAATCTCAGAGGCTGAGGCCGTGCCCTCATTCACCAAGACGACCAAGGGGATTTTGGTGGCCAAGCCTTTGCCCGTGACGTTATACGTGTTGCGATTGCCATCCCCATACTCTTCGTACAGCACAACCCCTTTTGGGATAAATTCCGAAGCCACCTCAACAGCCGTCTGGAGATACCCACCGCCGTTGTTGCGCAAATCCAGAATTAGCCCTTTCGGATTCTGTTCCAGTAAAGTCCTAAGTGTCTCGCGCAATTCAGAGGTGGTCTTGTCACCAAAGGTCAAAAGCTGGACATAGGCCAGACCATTCTCCAGCATTTTGCCTTCTACGCTATGGATCACGATGCGGGCACGGGTGATCTTGACGGTAAACGGCTCTTCCACACCCGGGCGACGGATGGTCAATTCGACGGTGGTGCCGGCCGGCCCCAGCACCTTCCGACGTACCACTTCCGGGTTGATCCCGGTCATATCTTCGCCATCTATGGCAATAATCTGATCGCCATTCCGCAGGCCCGCCTGCTCAGCCGGGGAACCGGGTATTGGGCTGATAATGGTCAGATAGTCACCTCCTGTATCCACCCAGGCGCCAATGCCCTCATATTCACCACTTAAGGACTCGGTGGCGTCCTTATACTCCTGCGGGTCCATATAGCCGGTATGCTTATCCCCCACGGCCTCATACATCCCCCGGATGGCGCCACGCATCAATTCGACGTCATCGAGATTATTCTTATCCACATATTCCTGGTGAAGCAGATCCCAGGCCTCCCAGAAAGGACGGAAAAGGTCCTGCAGTGTGTCTGGGGTGGCGGTTTGGGCCTGAGGAGCTGGGGTGTAAACGCCCAAGAGGTGGGGCAAAGGACTGCTTTTGGCAATCCAACCGATAGCAAACCCACCGGCAAACATGCCGATGGCCATCACCACTTCAATCAAAATAACGGCCAGCACTTTACCCCAGGAAATTCGCCTTTGGGACTTGTCAGAAGAGAGTGTTTCCATAACTGTACAGAACCTCCAAGGAAAATTATTCAGACTATACCCTATAAAAATAAATGGAGAATGAGAAAACTCTCGAGGATACTACTGATCCCGCTTCCACCATTCACCCGGCAAACCCTCTTGTTTGCCCTGTTTGCCTTTCAGTTCTCGGACTCGGCGGTTTAGTTCGTCCCACGCCTGATCTTCATCAGAAGATAGGCGAAAACCTTGCCGCAATCGCTGAAGCCAGTGCAGGCTGATCCCGCGCCCACCTTGGACGAGGAAATATGCCAGCAAATTCGAGAGCACGACGATCAGGGCCGCAAACAAAATCACCAGAGATGCATTCTCGGTTTTCATTGGCGCTCTCCGATAAGGTGTCCATTATGCTTGAGAATTTCGGGCAGGCGACTCCAATCGGTAAAAGTCGCATGGGCAGAGGGGTGGGGCCCTTCCACGCCGTAGAGCAGGGTAAACATTCCAAAACGGCGTGCGGCTTCGACGGTGCGCGGCAAATCGTCAATGATAACGCAGCGCGAGGGCTGTTCTTCCCCGGCCAGGCGCAAGGCGATCTCAAAGGCTTCCGGCTGAGGCTTGCAATAGGGGTTCATGCGCAAAATGTCAATAATGCCATCAAAGCAATCTTCCAGTTGCAAAACGCGCAAGACGCGTTGGGCATGGGCGGAATCGGCATTGGTGAGAATCCACTTCCGTTGAGGGAGCGCTTGGAAAATCTGGCGTAATTCGGGGGCCGGTTTCAAGTATTCTTCCAGCGGCAGCTGATGCACAAAAGCCAAAAAATCCTGCTCATCCACTGCATAATGCGCCTTCAATCCCCGCAGCGTTGTGCCATACTCCCGAAAATATTCATCCCGCAAACGGGGAATCTCCTCCCACGGAATCCCCAGCCGCTCATGCATATAAAGGTTCATGCGCTCTTTCATCGCCTGCCATAGGCCACTGCTGGCCGGGTAGAGGGTATCATCTAGGTCACAAAAGATGGTGGTGTAGAACTGCATGCGATTATTATAGCAGTAGAATGCAGAGACGGGATAGATGAAAGCTAGCGGCAGGTCAGCGAACGGGCACAAGCACAGACCTACCTTACATGATATAATCGTTTTACTCATCACAAGATATAGGAGAAAGATTGCGCCATGAAAACGTATCTAGAAATTGCCCTGATGCTTATTTCGATTTTCTTGATCGTGAGCGTAATTCTGCAAAGCAAAGGCGCAGGCCTGGGCGGCCTGACCGGGACAGATAGCGGCGGAGTATTCACCGCCCGGCGCGGGATCGAGAAGGTGCTTTTCCGCCTGACCATCCTCTTCAGCGTGCTGTTTTTCGTTTTGGCCATCGCTACTCTGCTCCTCTCCCGATGACTTGCCCCCAAGAGGATACTATCCCAATGACCTGGCTGGGGCGTGAGATTCCTTCTGCCCGAAGGCAGTGTCATTTTCGGGAGAAAAAGAAACCCGTTCTATGAAACGTTTGCGCTGGCAAATCCTACTGATCCTGATTACATTAGTAGCCATCACCACCTTGCTGCTTCTCCAACAACCGGTGACGCGGGTGCTCGTTTCACAACCTAGCGGCGGCGGCTCATATACAGAAGCACTGATAGGACAGATTTCCCGCCTAAATCCGCTCCTGGATTGGAATAACGAAGCCGATCGTTCCATTGACCGTCTGCTGTATAGTGCCCTCTTCCGATTTGATGAGCGAGGCATCCCCCACCCGGATCTGGCCGAATCCTGGGGCGTTTCCCCGGAAGGGGATATCTATAACATCACCTTGCGCGCCAATGCCCGCTGGCACGATGGGACACCGCTCACCAGCGATGACGTACTCTTTACAATTGATCTGATGCGCGGCGGCGCTTCCCTTTTCCCAAAAGATGTCCAGGAATTATGGCAGAAGGTGGAGGTGCGCAAACTGGATGATCATAATCTGAAATTTGTCCTTCCGGAACCATTCGCGCCTTTCCTAGATTATCTTACCTTTGGCATCCTGCCCCGCCACCTTTTGGGAACGATCCCACCCGATCAGCTGGCTAACGCCGATTTCAATTTGCGCCCGATCGGCAGCGGTCCATTCGCCTTCGACCACTTTCTTGTCAAAGATGGGACAATCCAGGGCGTAGTGCTCAAGGTTTCTGCGCAATACTATCAGACCAAGCCTTACCTGGAAGAAATCGTCTTCCAGACTTACCCGGATGCCCGAGCTGCGCTAGAGGCATTTCAAAAAGGCGAAGTGATGGGCATTGCGCAAATTACCCCCGAGATCCTGGATAGTGCCCTCGCAGAGCCAAACCTGGCACTATATTCCACCCGCCTCCCCCAAGTCACCCTGGTGCTACTTAACCTGAACAATCCGGAAGTGCCCTTTTTCCAAAATGTGGCCGTGCGCCGAGCGCTTTTGCTGGCAATTAACCGGGAATACCTGATTCAGAAAGCCCTAAAGGGACAAGGCATCTTGGCCGATAGCCCTATCCTGCCCGGCTCTTGGGCCTACTATGACGGGATCGAGCCTATCCCCTATCAGCCAGAAGAGGCCGAGATGCTTTTACGACAAGAGGGGTATCTCCTGGCCCCAGGGGAAACAGTGCGCGCAAAAGAAGGCGAACGTCTGGAATTCACGTTGCTCTACCCAGATGACGCCCTTCATGGTGAAATCGCCCGTCTCTTGGTGGCTGATTGGCAGCGGATTGGTGTCGCTGTAACACCCCAGGCCGTGGCGATGGAAAAGCTGGTGCAAGACCACCTCTCCCCGCGTGCTTACCAAGCCGCCTTAATTGATCTGAACCTTAGCCGCACCCCCGATCCCGACCCTTATCCCTTCTGGCATCAATCCGAAGTCACCGGCGGACAGAACTATAGCCAATGGGATAACCGCTCTGCCAGCGAATACCTGGAACAAGCACGTGTAACCACCGATGTGGGATTGCGTCAACGTCTATATCGCAATTTCCAAATTGTCTTCCAGCGCGAATTGCCCGCACTTTTGCTATACTACCCGGTCTATACTTATGGTGTGAGCCGCCAGATGCAAAAGGTGCAGATTCCCCCTCTTTACGAACCAAGTGACCGTTTCGCCTTCCTCGCCATGTGGTCTCTGAACACGCGTCGCGTCTTGGTTGAGGTCACCCCGGCTACCACTACCACGCCCTGAGATGTCTATCGAGATTGACCGTACCTATTTCCAGGCCGCTCTGGACGAATTGGAAACATACCTCCTCAGCAGCGAGCTTTACTGGCCACTGAACATGCCTGGCGTATCGCTATCGCGCCTGACTTTGGGGCAGCTCCTGTTAACCCGTTTACGCCTCCAGGCAAGAGGCTATCTCCTGCCCGAACAGGAGAATCGCCTGGGACAGGTCTGCCGACGCTGGCAGGCTGCATGGGAAAGAAAGGCGCGGCATGAATTCCATTCGCGGCTCAATCTGTGGAAAAATTATCTAGAAGATTATTTTGAATCACCATCTAACTATGCCGCAGATTACCCGCAAGAGGTGCGTCTACGCGTGATCTTGGCGCTTCTGAGTCAGGAAATCTCATCTCCCCTACCCGAAGAAGAGGCACTTGCGGCGCTGGATGCTCGCCTACGAACAGCCTTTCTCCCCGGCCCTTTTGTCTGGGAAGCTGATCTTAGCCCCCTATTCCCTCACCAAACCTGGTGGTACCTTTACGGGAAATTGAAAACATGAGCAGGCCCGCTCTCTCCTTGTCACACCCTCCCTTGTATATCGGTAGTGTAGATACGCCGGTAGGTACCCTATGGATTGCAGTAAGTGAGAAAGGAGTCGTGGCAATTGATTGGGCAGAAGATGCACAGGCATTTTGTGAGTACTTGCGAAAACGCTTTCGCCGGTCATGCATTTTGGAATCTGCAAAGGTCGAAGAGGTAGCGCGGCAGCTAAGAGAGTACTTCAGCGGCCGACGTCAGAATTTTGACCTCCCTATTGACTGGTCTGGAATGCGCCCCTTCCAGCAAGCCGTGCTACGTGCGACATTGGCCATCCCCTATGGTTCCACACGTACCTACCTTGACTTAGCACGTCAGATTGGACGTCCACGCGCCGCCCGCGCCGTCGGACGCGCCGAAGCCAGCAACCCAATCCCCATTCTCATCCCCTGCCATCGGGTCATCGGCCGCGATGGGAAATTACATGGATACGGTGGCGGAGAAGGGATCAAAACAAAAGAATTCCTGCTTGAACTAGAAAAAGCCATTATCCCCTTATAGGACAACTCTTGCGTGCCCCCGAACTAACGAATGCGATTTTGTAACCATTCCTGACCGGGTGATAATTCACTGCAAACCTATAATCCACGAATCCACGCTTCGTCATTCCACCCTGTTCCTGAAAGTTCAAGCTATCAGGCTCCCCTATGGAAAAGCAACAGGCATCCGCCCGCCGCTACTTGCTCCCCAGGCTGGTCCTGGGACTCTTGCTCTATATTCTGGCATGGTTTTTCCTGCGGAAATACCTTCCCCGCACTTTTCTCCTCATAGACCTGGCGATCTTCCTCTCCCTGTACCTCCTGTGGGTCTTCTTTTTCTCACAGTTTCTGTTGCCGGTCCAAGGCACGGGGAATCGCTTGAAAATCTTCTTGCGGCTCTTAGCCTTCTGGTTTCGCGGTCCGGTTATTTTTGTCGAAAACGGCATCCCTCGAGAGCGCCCTGGGGAAACGAAACGTCGAGGTCTTGGTGTGCTTTGGCTGGATAGCGCCAGCGGAGGGGTAATCCGTAACAATGTTTCCTTCGTCCGCACAATCGGGCCAGGCGTACATTTCACCAAAACTGGCGAATATCCAGCTGGGTTTGTGGATTTGCACATCCAAATTCACAGCATAGGCCCCGGTCCCAAGGAGGATCCCTTTAAATCGGCTGAGGAAGCCATTCAGAAAAAGCGCCGGGCCACCAGCGCATATACTCGCGATGGAATCGAGGTGGTTCCCGCTATCATAGTGATCTTCAAGATAGACGCAGAGCCGGTGAAAGGCCAATATCCAGGTTCACGATTTGGCTACCACCCTGAATCGGTATTGAGGGCAATCCGTGGGGAGGGAATCGAGGTTCAGGTGCGCGGCGAGGGGCCGAGACGTGTCCGCTGGAACCAATTGCCTGCGTTGCTGGCGGCTGAGCTGTGGCGAGAATATCTGGGAAAATTCACTTTTGATGAGCTTTTCCAAGTAAAAGAATGGGACCTCCCTTTGCCGCCTTCTCCCCCACCACCACGCCCAGATCAGACCACAAGATATTATCGCCCTATCCGGGTAAACATGCCCCGGCGCGGCTTGGGAGGCGCCCTGGCCGAAATGCTGCACCTGCTCAATCGCACTCTGGAATCCGCCCTGAAAGGCTACCTGGAAGCATATTATCCGCCTGCAAGCGAAGACACGGTAGCGACCCCTCAACCCTCAGGTGGAATGCAACACTTCAGCGAAACAGCCTTGCAAATGATTGGGCGAATGGTACTTTGGAGATTGCAATACCCGCAAGTTCCGGAACTGGACAAGCACGGCAAGTACACCGGACGCCTTCAATCTAGCATGGAATTTGGGCTCCTGCATGAGAGAGGGCTACGCGTACGGGCAGTGAATATCCCTTACCTGCACTTTCCCGAAAATATCAGGCAAGGATTAATTCAAAGCTGGAGCGCGACCTGGTTGGAACGCGCCCAAGCAGAGCGTCAGCAGGTAGAACAGCAGCGCTCGATACGTCAGGTCCAGGGCCAGGAAAAAGCACTCCTGGAATATTCTCTGCGCATCAGTCAGGACCTGGCGCGTATTAGGAGGCCAGAAACAAATGAGGTTCTGCGTTGCCTGCTGCATCGCTCACGACGCGAACTGCAACGCGAGGTTTCCCTGCAACAGCGTGCCGAAAATGAGATCGCTCAAATTGGCGAAATCCTGCAATGGTTGGAGAGCAATCCATGACAGCCATCCCCCCTTTGAGACAAGACCTTCTCCAAGAACGTCCTCCAAGGACACCCCTCGAAGCAGAATGGCAAAATCTTGGAATGATAATCGGCCGGCTGTTCGACTCCCTATTGGATGGTTTTTTTGATCTTACATCATCGGGACAACAACGGCGGTTGCTCCTTGTGTCAGTAATAGGAGTGATACTCTTTGCGTTGCTCTTGCTCATGTTGAGATTCGCCACCGTTTTCCCACTACAAGAGCTTTTCTCGCAGCTCTTGAACCCAACTCAGGCCCCAGCAGTATCCCTTGCGCGCCTGTCGGCTGAACTGTTCTTTTTCCTCCTGAAAGCTTTGATCCTCTTCCTGCTTCCGGCACTCCTGGCATTCCATTTTGCATCCCTGTACTTAAGCGATCTGTTTGAGTTAGAAGACGTGGCAATTTCCCGCGAATTCATCCTTGCAGTTTCCCTTTTCGGAAGCTCACGAGTCCTGCATATCAGCGAAGGAGAAGTGGCGGAAGAAGACCGCCGATCCCCGATCTACTTGATCGGCGGGCCAGGGAGGGTACAGATTGCCCTGGATTCCGCCGCTTTGTTCGAGCTGCCTGACGGAAGGCCCCATGTCATTGGGCCAACAATTGCCGAACCGACCACTCCGAAGAGAGCACGACAACATAGGGGCACACCATCTCGGGATCCGCTCATAAAGAACACCCCATTACTTTCCGGCTTTGAGCGCCTGCGCCTGCCGGTCATTGACCTGCGTGACCAATTTTTGGGCAGCCCAGGCGGAGAACCAGAAATTGTTTACGGCCGCAGCCAAGATGGTATCCCCGTAGAGGCTCACGATATTCGCTTCGTCTTCAGCATTTCACGCGGCGGCCAGAACCCCACATTGCAACATCCCTATCCCTTTGACGAACGTGCCATCGAAGCGCTGGTTTATGGACTCTTCAGCCGAGTGCAGGAAGACGAACGGGTGCCTTCCGTCCTCTCAACAGACTGGAAAACTACTATGCGCAATTTGATTCGCAACGAACTCTCACGATTTATCAGTACCCACCCGCTCAATGAATTCCTCGCCAGTTACGGCGATCCAGAAATCGAACAAATGGAGCAGCGTAACGCCGCCTTGCGCGATGAACTCTTGAGCATCGATCCACAACAGCCAGCCGCTCCTCCAAAATCTCCGGAAAAACCTCCAGAATTCACTCCACGGACGCAGATCAAAAGCTTGTTTGACCGCTTCACCGGCACCTTTGGCAATACCGCACGCCAGCGCGGCGTGGAGTTATACTGGGTCGGTATAGGCACATGGAAAACGCCATCCGAGATCATTCCCCAACATCATGAAGAAGCCTGGAAGATCAGTCGTGAGAACTTGCGACGTGGAAGCGCAGAAATCCTAGAAGAGCTTGAAAAAGAGGCCGAGGTGGAAGAAATCCTGCGCCGTATTCAAAGCGTTCCCCTGGGCACGTTTCACGAATACGCCAAAGAGTCCCCTAGGCGTATCAAACGCGCGCTCATTCAAGAGTATTGTGAACAGATTAAAGAAGCGCGCGATCTGCTTCTCCGAAAGCATAAGCTCACCTATGAGGAATTGCAGGAACTCCAAAAGCACAACGCTCGAGAGAGACTCATCCACGAGCATTCTTTCAGTCCCGATGAAATAAGACATTTGCAGGTGCTAATCAACACCATTTCACTCCTCGAGCAAAAGGCGCACTATATTGCACCGCTCACCTCATCCTCTCAGACACTTTGAAAATTCTTCGCCAAGATTCCAAAGGGTTCTATGTCCTCTCTGTTGATACTTAGTGAAGTACAGCGAGCATTGCAGCTTGGCATGCCTGTGGTGGCTCTGGAATCGGCAGTGATCACGCATGGCTTGCCTGAACCTTACCACCTATCCCTGGCCCGAGATGTGGAAATGATCGTGCGTCAAAATGGCGCAACGCCGGCCACAATCGCCATCCTGGATGGCAAAGTGCACATCGGGTTAAACACATTCGAACTGGAGCACCTGGCGCAAAAGAACGGAGAGACCTTGAAAGTCAGCCGGCGCGAGATAGCCATCGCAATCTTAAAGAAAGCCAATGGAGGCACGACAGTAGCAGGCACGATGTTCCTCGCTCACAAAGTCGGCATTCAGGTCTTCGCCACCGGCGGAATTGGCGGTGTACATCGGGAAGCAATCTTCGATATTTCCGCCGATCTATATGCCCTTGCCGAGATACCCATGATTGTCGTCTGTGCCGGGGCGAAGGCCATTCTCGATCTCAGGGCCACCCTGGAGCGCCTGGAATCGCTAAGCGTGCCAGTAGTCGGGTATCAGACGGAAGAATTTCCCGCTTTTTATTCCAGAGAAAGCGGCTTGGCGGTCAGCATTCGCCTGGACAAGGTGGAGGAAATCGTAGAATTCGCCCTGACGCATTGGCAACTAGGGGTGCGCAGCGCCGTGTTGGTGACGCAGCCGCCACCAGAAGAAGAAGCAATCCCACGCACCGAGATGGAAAAATGGATTGAGCAGGCCAATCAGGAAGCGATGCGTCAAGGTATCCATGGTCAGGCGCTCACTCCATACTTGCTACGTCGCGTGAACGAGCTCAGCGGCAATCGCGCCTTGCGGGTAAATCTGGCCCTGTTACGCAGCAACGCTGCCCTGGCCGCCAGAATTGCCCATGAATTGGCCCTCAGGAATCAAAAGCGCATTTAACCCGCTTGCTGGCCCTTTCGGATAATCTCCAACACCAATTCTTCCGGCACCTGAACAGCGACCACCTCCCCACGCACGGTGACTTCGCCTCGCGCCAGAATCCATTCTTCCACCACTACCTTACGCCCCTTCACTTCTTTCGGACGTCCGCGAATTTCCAGCTGTATACCCAAAGGCGTCGGTTTGAGATATTCCACATGCAGGGAAGCTGTCAAGAAACGTAACGCGGGTTCGCTATCCATCGGGCGCCCGGCTGCACGATAGGCAGCCGCTGCCGCCGTCCCCGTTCCATGGCAATCAATCAATGAAGCCAACAATCCCCCATAGACATAGCCTGGAACAGCAATATGATATGGCTGAGGGGTAAAATAAGCCACGGTCTCATCGCCATCCCAGAAAGAACGGATATGATGGCCATGTTCATTCAGGCGACCGCAGCCATAACACCAAGCAAGATAATCAGGATAGTAATCTTGAAAGGCCTTTTCGTCGCTCATAATCCCTCTATGGAGTTGGAGTTGCCGTGCGCGTGGGCACGGGAGTTGCCGTGGGGAGAGGTGTACGTGTCGAAGTGGGCGTCCTCGATGGTGTGAGCGTCAACGTAGGATTCGGTGAAGGGGTCAAGGTGGGCGGATCGCCCTCCAGGATAAACTGCCCGATCGCCTTCCACTCATGCCCGACAAACAAAATCACGCGATAAATTCCAGGTAACCATTGGGCAGGCTCTAAGCTACATTCACTGTAGCCATAGCCACCCGTCCCACCATCCCAGGGTTTTGTCTCATAGCATACCAACTCATCTCCCCGATACCAGAGCGCTGTCCATTGAGCCCCCGGCTGCATGTTGTTATACGTGAAAGTGGCATAAATCGTGGTGCCCACCGGATTGCGAAAATAAGTGCCCGGCCTGACGGCTTGGAAATCTCGAATGGCCAGGGAAAATTGCAACGGGCTAAAGATCGCATCCGGATTCGGGGTGATATTGGAGGTAAAAAGCGCTTCGATTGGCAAGGGGATAAAGGGGGTGGGAGTAAAGGCCGGCGAAGGGGTCAAAGTTGGAGTTTCAGTGATCGCAGCCGCCGTAACCGAAGACGCAGGGGTGGGAGTCAGGCTAGGAAGGATGATCGGCAACGGTGTGCTGGTAGGAGTTGGAGAGGGAGGAAAATAGCGATAGGCGAGCGGTTCACCCCAGACCCCGGTGGCAGTGGCGCAGGTAAACAGAAAAAAGGCTGCGATGATCATCCGCCAGCCCAAGCGCGTCCGCTTGCGCCTCAAGCGGAAAAAGGTTAAACGGCGAGAAGCACGAATCGTTTGCAGCCCACCATAGAGAAGCCCCAATGCCCCCAAGATAGAGAGCACAACGATTGTCCACACACCAGCGCGGATATCCATATCAAATGATTATAACACGGGGAACTCATCACTTGTGCTCTGTCCATTTATCTTTTGGCGTTATTGAACTTGATGCGGACTGCCAAAGAATTGCCCAGGCGCCCAGAAGTGAGAATCCCGGAAACGCGGACGTCCCGTCCGCCAAGAAGCGAGAATCCTGGGAACGCGGACGTCCCGTCCGCCAAGAAGCGAGAATCCTGGGAACGCGGACGTCCCGTCCGCCAAGAAGCGAGAATCCTGGGAATGCGGACGTCCCGTCCGCCAGCGGCGCTTGGGTTGGTAGCAAGGTATCAGCATCCGAGACGGATGCGCTCCCAAGTGTGTAGCTGCCTAAAGCCAGATACACAAAACCAAAAATGGACGAAGCACTCGGTCAGCAAAGCCAAATTTTTATGCTAAAGGTCAAATGGGCACATCGGACTGGAAAATCGCTCCTTGATGCTCCAAGACGTGGATTGCGATGCTCAGACCGAGATTGAGGGCGGCGTGGCACAATTCATCAACAAGCCCAGACCTCGGTCTGCAAGCGCCGCGAATTTATGTAGCAGTTGGTCATTGCCCTCAATAAACCGCCGGTTGGGGAATGGCATGCCAATCATGCGGCGACACCTGGTAGACATGATAATTGAGCCAATTGGCGAAAAGCAGATGTGCATGGCTCCGCCAACGGACAAGGGGATGGCGCGAGGGATCGTCTTCCGGGTAGTAGTTCAACGGGAGGTGGATCGGTAAGCCTTTGCTTACATCGCGATCGTATTCGCTTTTCAGCGTCAGCGGGTCATATTCGGAATGGCCAGTAACGTAGATGCGCCGGCCATCCTTTGAGGCAAGCAGATAAAGCCCCGCCTGATCCGACTCGGCCAAGATTTGTAAATCAGGCACCCGATCCACATCCTGACGGCGGATCTCAGTGTGACGGGAATGGGGCGCCAGGAAACGATCATCAAAGCCGCGCAGGAGCGGATGATGGGGCACCAACACGTGATGCTCAAAGACGCCAAACATCTTGCGCGGCAGGGGATATTTGGGAATTCCATAGCGGTAGTACAAACCGGCCTGGGCGGCCCAGCAGATATAGAAGGTGGAATAAACGTGGCTTTCGCTCCACTCCATCACCTCGCAGAGTTCATCCCAATAATCCACGGCCTCGAACTCGAGGTGTTCCACGGGCGCGCCGGTGATGATCAGACCATCGAACTTAGAGCGCTGCACTTGAGAAAGGGTACGATAATGTTTGAGCAGATGCTCCTGCGACGTATTTTTTGAGCGGTGCGAGCGCATATGTAGCAGGGTCACTTCAACCTGAAGAGGGGTATTGCTGAGCAAGCGTAGGAGCTGCGTTTCGGTTTGGATCTTGGTCGGCATCAGGTTCAAAATAGCCACCCGCAAAGGGCGAATATCCTGGTGCTTGGCGCGCGTTTCTGGAATGACAAAGATGCCCTCACTTTCCAAAATTTGGCGTGCAGGAAGGGTATCGGGAATCTTTACTGGCATATCTCCTCCTAAGTTTTGGAATGCTCTAAAGCTTGCTCAATATCCCAGAGAATATCGTCTATATCTTCTAGGCCGATGCTCAGGCGGATGAAATCAGGGGTAACGCCGGCGCTCAATTGCTCTTCGGGCGTGAGCTGGCTATGCGTGGTGGTAGCAGGATGGATAGCCAAGGTGCGCGCATCGCCAACGTTTGCCAGGTGGCTGATCAATTGCAAGCTTTCGATAAACTTCCGTCCGGCCTCCAGACCGCCCTTAATGCCAAAGCCGAGGATCGCTCCGGCACCTTTGGGCAAGTATTTGCGAGCGCGCTCGTAATGGGGATGGCTTTTCAAGCCTGGGTAGCTGACCCAGCTCACCTGGGGATGTTTCTCCAGGAATTCCGCCACTGCTTGAGCGTTCTGTACATGGCGCTCCATGCGCAGGCTAAGCGTTTCCAAGCCGAGCAAGGTCACCCAGGAATTAAAAGGCGATTGGCAGGCACCGATATCGCGCAAGATTTGCACACGCGCTTTGGTAATAAAAGGGGGCAACCCGACTTTCTCCAGATCGGCATATACCAGGCCATGATAGGAGGGATCGGGGCTGGTGAAATTCTCAAAGCGCCCACTGCCCCAATCGAAGTTGCCGCCATCCACGATAATCCCGCCGATGCTGGTACCGTTGCCGCTGATGAATTTGGTCGTAGAATGGCAAACGATGTTCGCGCCCCATTCGAACGGCCGGCAGAGGTAAGGAGTGGCAAACGTGTTATCAATCACCAGGGGGATGCGATGGCGGCGCGCAATTTCGGCTACTTCCTCAAAGGGGAAGACAAAGATATCCGGATTCCCAAGCGTTTCGCCGTAAATGATCTTCGTATTTGGGCGGATAGCTCGCTCAAAATTCTGCGGATCACTCGGATCAACGAAAGTGACTTCAATACCCAGGCGCGGAAAGGTGTAATTGAACTGATTGTAGGTGCCACCATAGAGGCGGCTGCTGCTGACAATGTGATCGCCGGCCTGGCATAGAGTCAAAAACAGCATCGTCTGGGCAGCATGGCCGGAGCTAGCCGCCAATGCGCCAACACCACCTTCAAGCGCTGCCAAACGTTTCTCTAAAACGTCGGTGGTCGGGTTCATAATGCGAGTATAGATATTCCCCAACTCCCGGAGCGCGAACAGATTTGCGGCATGTTCTGTGCTCCGGAATTGGTAACTGGTCGTCTGGTAAATTGGCACCGCCCGGCTGCCGGTGCTTGGATCAATCTCGTAACCGGCATGCAATTGGAGGGTAGTGAAACCCGGTTTGTGGGGAAGAGAAGAAAGGGACATGGGAAACTCCTTAAATGGGGATATGGAAAATAAAACCTCCTCCAGATAGGTTTCCAGAGGAGGTTTGGCAACAGAAAACCTCTTCTGAAAGAAGAGGTTTTTGCAAACAAGCTACCCTCATCTTCCAGAATGAAGACAATCTTTCAAAAGATTGCCATTCTGCCGGAATTGGCACCGTTCCTGCTGGGGCAGGATGGTTGCCGAGGCTTCGTCGGGCCGGTCCCTCCACCTCTCTGGATAAGAGTGAGCGATTCGGTTGTTAAGTTGGCCATCGGGTAAACATTGCGGCGCTTTATAACACGAAGGGGCGCGTTTTGTCAAGAAAAAACGGGCGACAATCACCTTGACGTTTTCCCCATTACTCTGTAGAATGAACGCAAAACAATCAAACAGAACGGTGGTTGGGAAGAGACTCGCAACTGCGGGCGCCGAAGGGGCAAGTCCGAGAATGTGCTGAATCGGACGAATCTCTCAGGCAAAAGGACCCGCCACTGTATCCACCTCTGGAAAGTCGTGCGCCACCAGGCGCCGACACCGAAGGGGCAAGCCCAATTGGGCGAAACTCTCAGGTCCAGAGACAGAGGGCGCACGTTAAGCGTGCGCTTTTCGTTTCCCAGCATAGGAATATTCACCCCTACTTTACTCTCTGGAGGTCCCCGATGAACATTCCATCCCATCTAAAATACACCAAGACCGATGAGTGGTTTGACCCAGCCAGCGGCAAGGTCGGCCTGACCGATTATGCCCAATCGCAGCTCTCCGACATCGTCTTTGTCGAAATCTTGGTCAGCGAAGGCGAGACCATCGAAGCCGGCAAACCGATCGCATCGGTGGAATCGGTCAAAGCCGCAGCCGAAGCCTATGCCCCCGTGAGCGGCAAAGTGATCGCCATCAACAACCAGTTGCCCGATCGTCCTGAACTCCTCAACAGTGATCCCTACGGTGAGGCCTGGTTGATCCGAATCGAAGGTGGCGATGCTTCTGCTCTGCTAGATGCCGCGGCCTACGAAAAACACTGCGCCGAACGTGAACACTAGCCCGCGCAACCTAAAAAGGAGGTCCCATGACCTACATTCCCAACACGCCGCGTGAGCAAGCCGAAATGCTGGCGGCGATCGGGGTGCACTCTCTCGAAGAGCTGTTTCAGGACGTACCGCCGCGCTACCGCTTCCCAACGTTGAACCTCCCCCAAGCGCTCAGCGAAATGGAAGTGGCGGCAGAGATCGGCAAGATCGCAGCCACGAATGAGAACGTGCGCGATGACCTGATCTCTTTCCTCGGCGCCGGCGCTTACCACCACTATATTCCGGCCGCCGTAGATCACATCCTGCGCCGGGGCGAATTCTATACCGCCTATACTCCCTATCAGCCCGAGATCTCCCAGGGCACATTGCAAGCCATTTTTGAATATCAATCGCTGATGTGTGCCTTAACCAGCATGGAGGTCTCCAATGCCTCCCACTACGATGGGGCGACTGCGGTAGCCGAGGCAGTCAATATGGCCTATGCCGTCTTTCGGGGGAAGCGCACCCGCATCGTCGTTGCACCCTCTGTCCACCCCCAGTATCGCGCCGTAGTGCGCACCTACGTCCAGGGAATGGGGCTAGAACTGGTTGGCGATGAGGCGATCGCCGATCCGCTGACTGCGCCAGAGATGATCCAGCCCTTCATTGATGCGAACACCGCCCTGGTACTCGTCCAATATCCCGACTTCTTCGGGCGGCTCTACGATTACACAGCACTGATTCAGGTTGCCCATGCCCAGGGCGCCCTGGTCTGCGTGGCCGCCAATCCCACCGCCTTGGCCCTTTTCAAGACACCGGGGGAAATGGGGGCCGACATCGTAGTCGGAGAAGCGCAACCGTTAGGCATTCCCCTCTCCTTTGGCGGGCCTTACTTGGGCTACTTCACCACCCGCAAGCAATACGTGCACAAAATGGCCGGGCGCCTCGTCGGAGAGACGATAGACACGCGCGGGCAACGCGCCTATGTCCTGACCCTGACTGCTCGCGAGCAACACATCAAACGCGAACGCGCCACCTCGAACATCTGCACCAATCAGGGGCTGATGGCCTTAGCCGCCGCCGTATATCTCTCGTTGCTGGGAAAACAAGGGTTGCGCCAGGTGGCCGAGCTATGCTATCACAAAGCCCATTACCTGGCCGATCGTCTGAGCCAATTGCCCGGCTTTCGGCACACTTACGCAGAACCGTTCTTCCATGAATTTGCCATCCAGCTGCCACGTCCCTTTGAAGAAGTCAACGCCCATCTCCTCGAGCATGGTATCCTCGGCGGCTATCACTTGGGGCAAGACTATCCGCAATTGCAGGACCAGCTGCTGATCGCGGTGACTGAAATGAACACGAAGGAAGAAATGGACTATTTTATCGAAGTGCTTGAGGAGGCAAGCCATGACTGAGGCCATGCTTGATCTCAAAGTGGTCGAACCGACCGTGTTTGAACTTTCTTCGGAGGGGCGCAGCGGTGTCTCCTTTCCGGAGCCGGATGTGCCGCGCGCGGCACTGCCGACCGATCTCCTGCGCGCCAACTTGCCACTGCCGGAACTGGCCGAGGTAGATGTTATCCGCCACTTCCTCCATCTTTCGCATTTCAATTACAGCGTAGATGGCGGTTTCTATCCCCTCGGCTCGTGCACGATGAAATACAACCCGAAGATTAATGAGGACATGGCACGCCTGCCCGGCTTCCTCTTCGCGCATCCACTTCAGCCGATCGAAACCGTCCAGGGTAGCCTGGCCCTGATGTACACCCTGCAGGAGTGGCTGAAGGAAATTAGTGGCATGGCCGCAGTCTCTCTCCAGCCGGCTGCCGGGGCGCATGGGGAATTAACCGGGGTGCTGATCATGCGCGCCTATCACCGCGATCGGGGCGATCACAAGCGCATCAAAATGCTCATCCCCGATTCGGCGCATGGCACTAATCCGGCCTCTTCGGGCATGGTCGGCCTGCAAGTAGTACAAATTCCGTCCGATGGACGCGGGAACGTAGACCTGGCCGCGCTCAAAGCCCAGTGCGATGACACTGTGGTGGGCTTGATGCTCACCAACCCCAATACGCTCGGCCTCTTCGACGAACATCTTGAAGAAGTCATCCGCGCCGTGCACGAATGCGGCGGGCTGGTCTACGGCGATGGCGCCAATCTGAACGCGCTGGTCGGCGTGATGCGGCCGGGCGATGTCGGCTTTGACATTTTGCACTTCAATCTGCACAAGACCTTTTCTACCCCCCATGGAGGCGGCGGTCCTGGCGCGGGGCCGGTGGGCGTCGCTGCGCATTTAGCAGATTATCTCCCCAGTCCGATTGTCGGCATCCTCGAAGAGGGCGATGAGGAACTGGCCCCCCTCTTTGGCTTTATCCACCCATCGCGCAGCATTGGACGAGTCAAAGCCTTCCACGGTCACTTTGGCGTGCTCGTGCGCGCCTATGCCTACATTGCCATGCATGGTGCAGAGGGGCTGCGGGCCGTCGCCGAAAACGCCGTCCTAAACGCCAATTACTTGCGCGTTCGCCTGCAGGATACCTATCACATCCCCTATAACCGCATCTGCATGCACGAATTTGTGGCAGAAGGACGCTTCCCCGGCAGCGAGGTGCGCGCGCTGGATATTGCCAAACGCCTGATGGACTATGGCTTCCATCCGCCGACGAACTACTTCCCGCTCATCGTCCACGAGGCGCTGATGATCGAACCGACCGAAACCGAGAGCAAGCGCACGTTGGACGCTTTTGCCGACGCCATGGTGCGGATCGCAGAAGAAGCACGTACCCAGCCGCAACTGCTCCATGAAGCCCCCCACAACACTCCCTTTGGGCGGCTGGATGAGGTCAAAGCGGCACGCGATCTGGTGTTGTGCTGCTGGTTCCCAGAAGAACGTTGAAGAAAATAGCGGGACAGCCAGAAGGTTGTCCCGCTCTCTTTTACTCCAGCTTCACATCCAGGCGCGGCACGATCCAGGTTTGAGAACGGAGGCGCTCGGCCAGGCTAGCCATGGTCTGGGAATACGCCAATGGATGGCGCAATTCGGGAGCGATCTCGGCCAGGGGCACAACGACAAAGGCATGATGGACGAAATCCTCAAAAGGCTCCTCATCATAAAAGAGAATATCTATATCTATCGGGCGCGGCGCAAATTTATCCTGGGTGCGTACACGCCCTAGGGCAACTTCTATCGGGCGGATCACCTGCTCCTTAAATTCCTGGCGGCTCAAAGAAGTGATTGCCAGGACACAAGCATTTAGAAAGTCTGGGCCGTGGCTTCCCACTGCATGGGACTGCCAGGCATGGGAAACCGCCACCACTTGCGTGTTCTCTCGCAGAAGGCGCACTGCACGCGGCAGATTCTGCTCCGCCTCAATGTTAGATCCCAGGCTCAGGTATAGCTGATGCGTCCTCTCGTCCACGTTCGATCTCAACCCCTACGGAAGCAGCAAAACGCACCGCGCCGGGCTTTTCCAGGCGCACGATCACGCGCTGGACCCCTGGCTCTTCCAGGCACAAACGCGCCAGGTCATTTGCCAGGGCTTCGACGGTCCAACGAGCGGCGCGTTCGGCATAGGCTTGCACTTTCTTCGCAACGGTGCGGTAATTGACGCAATCTTCGATCTGATCTGTTTGGGCAGCGCGGCGAGTATCGGTGAAAAGCACGATGTTGATGAGAATATCCTGCGGCTCGCGCCGCTCCCAATCATTGACGCCAATGATGCCACGAACGAGCAGGTCCTTGATGAAAACTTTGTCCATAGACACTCTAGGGAGAGTTTATAACATCAGCTCAGTCGCTTCAAGAGAGTAACCCTGTGCGTTGAAGTTGATGGCTTCATCGGTTGAAAGCCAGACAAAAGCGAGATTCTCGTGACTGATAGTCCACATAATGACTTGCTCGTCAATGTAAAACGTTGGGTCCTCCAAGTCCCTCAGCCAATGGCCCAAGGTGGGGCGCTCGAGGATATATCTCTTTAATCCATCCGATAAAGCAAGACGGGCATAGGTGGTAGAACCTAATTGCCTTGAACCCCATCTCCAGCGAGAGGAAAAAAGCTTGACCAGGCTGGAGCGAAAGGGCTTCAATGAAGGTGGAAGGTCCTCGCCCCCTATCACAAGCTCGACAAAATTTGCTTTGTTCAGTACATATTGCAGCAGGCCTTCCCATTTCTGTGGCGGGAGATGGGTAAAATCTTGAACAAAAAATCTCTTTTGGAGGCCTTCCTTCTCCATGGCAGGGTTCTCCCAATTAAACCATAATCAACGGTTCTCCCATAGCCCTCAGTACGAATCATGCTGAAGTGGATGGGGACAGTTAAATTATATCAAATGGCGGCCACCATCCAAGTGAATGATTTCGCCGGTGATATAAGCGGGGCCGGTGAGCAAGAAGAGGAGCGTCTCTGTGACCTCCTGGGGCTTGGCCAGGCGGTGCATAGGGGTCTGGGCAAGCACTCCCTGCATGGGCGCGCCATCGGCAGGCGGAAGGATGGCGCCAAAGGCAATGCCGTTGACTGAGATGCGCGGCGCCAGGGCCTGGGCTAATGAGCGCGTCATCGCGGCCAAGGCGGCTTTGGCAATCGTATAGGGAAAATGATCCGCAGCCGGGCGCAGGGCTCGCCAATCCAAGATATTGATAATGCGCCCTTCTCGGTCACCCAAATGGTTCGCAAAGGCCTGAGAAAGCAGAAACGGCGCAGTCAAGATGATGGTGAGATGGCGATGCCAGGCCTCCAGCGTAGTCTCAAAGAAGGAAAGCGGCTCAAAGATGGCGGCATTGTTGACTAGGGCATAAAGCGCCCGGAAATCCCCCATCTTTTCAGCGAGGGCCAACACTTGGTGCTCATCGCTCAAATCAGCCTGAATGATCCGGGCATCGCGCCCCATCTCCTGAATCTCTTGCGCCAAGCTCTCCGCTTCGGCGGGAGAATGGCCATGATGGATGATCACCTCTGCGCCGGCCTGAGCACAGGCCAGTGCCATCCAGCGCCCGAGGCGTCGTGCCGCGCCGGTGATCAGGATCGTGCGCCCTTCAAGCGTGAGAGACATCTCCCTTTTCCTGCGCAATCCACCACAGGCTCAAAGCCAGCACTCCCCAAGCGATCACCTGTTCCAGGCGGAAGCCGCCCGGTAAAAGGTGACTATCGCCGCGAAAAGCCTGAAGGAACAGCACCCAGCCGCTGGTCAAGGCTAGGAAGCGGCGGAACAAAGCTCCGGGGGCAGAAAAGTTCAGGCGCAGCAGAATGCCCAAGGTTAAAGATGAGGCGATGAGTTCATAAAGTTGAGAAGGATGGCGCTGCGCTCCCCATAGCTCCCAGGCCCAGGGTACGGTCGTTTCTTTTCCGAAACCATCCCCCGAAGCCAGGTTAGCTAGCGAAAGTCCGATGAGCAGGGTGGCAAAAAAAGGGGTGAGGGTGTCCAGGGTTTCCAGCAGAGGCAACTTGCGACGCTGGAGGTAGATGGCGAATACGAGGAAGCCGGTCAACCAGGCACCCCAGGGAGAAAGCATGTCCTGCAATGAGAAAAGGCTCAAGGGTGCGGCCAGCACTTTTGGAAGGTTTTCCAACGCATAGAAGAAGCGCCCACCCAAAAAGTAGCCGATCAACCCATAAAAGAGGAGATCGTTGACTTCTTTGGCCGTGAGCGGCGCTTTGAGACGCCTTTCACTCACGCTGATGCCGATCCAGGCAGCCAGCAATACCAGTAACCAGTGACGGGGAGGGGCGAAGAGAGCGCGGAGGAGTTCCATAGGTTTATGCTAGGTTGTCTGTCATTTGCGAGCTAATCCATATCCGCACAAAGCTCACCGCTATCGAGGGTGTGCAAGCGTTCTGGTTCTTCGAGAAGCACATCAACCAAGTTATAGGGTAACTCGCTCATCAACGGTGCCAGGGGCACGGTAGCCGGCGGAAGCAGCCGCGAGGGCGGCGGCGGGGGCGGAAGGGACGGCTCCAGCGTCGCCGTGGCACGACGGCGGACAATGCGCGGCCCCTCTACCAGATAGCCGACATAACGCCCTAGAACGGAATATACCTTCCGCTCCGGGGTCACCCAACCAATCCACTCGCCCAGGCGATTGTAAAGATAGGGATAGACCAAAAAAGCCTCGGCATCTCCTTTGGATGTGTAGATGGGAATAACACCTGGTCCCGACATAGTTCAGACGTCATTATACGTCCAATAGCGATTAACGAAGAAATTCCAGAGCATCACCACCCCAATCGCAACAGCCAGGGTCAGGTTTTTGGCCAACAGGGATGGGGATGAAAAAGCCGGCAGCAGGCGAATCGCCAGACGCTCAAAGGGGGCTTCCAGGAAGTGTAGAAGCGGGATGCGAATGCCAACCCCGACCAGGTTGACCAGGAAAAACATCAGCCACTGATGCATCAGCGGACGCGAGCGCGACTCCGGATAAGTCCAAAAGCGATTCCAGATGAAGTTGCTGGTCACGGCACAGAAGAAGGAAATCGTGCCGGCCAGGACGAGCGGGAAATTCAACCAGTGTGTCAGGGCATTCATCACGCCGAAATCAATGACTGCGCCGATGGCGCCGACCACCGAGAACTTGAGAAAACGGATGCGCTCCTGCGGATCGACAAGTACGCTCACGATCATGCCAACCCCAACACTTGTTTAAAGTACGGAATGGTGCGCTGAATGCCTTCTTCCAGACCGATGCGCGGCTCCCAGCCCAGGATGGTGCGGGCGCGGGTAATATCCGGCTGACGACGCTGCGGGTCGCGCGGGCTGCGCCCTTCCGGAACGAAGACGATGCCGGCCTTGTTGCCGGTGATCCGGTTGACCAATTCCGCAAGCTCCAGCAGAGTAATTTCTTGTGGACTTCCTAAGTTGACCGGCAGATGTTCATCCGAATAAAGCAGGCGGACGATGCCTTCGATCAAGTCATCCACGTAGCAAAAACTGCGCGTCTGCGAGCCATCGCCGTAGACGGTGAGAGGCTGAGCAAGGAGCGCCTGTTTGAGGAAATTCGGAATGGCACGGCCGTCTTCCGGATCCATGCGTGGGCCGTAGGTGTTGAAGATGCGAACAATGCGAGTATCCACGCCATGATAGCGATGATAGGCCATGGTCAAGGCTTCGGCGAAGCGCTTGGATTCGTCGTAGACGGCGCGCGGCCCGATTGGGTCCACATTGCCGGGGTAATCTTCCGGCTGTGGGCAAACGGTGGGATCGCCATAGACTTCGCTGGTGGAGGCAAGCAGGTAACGCGCCCCATGCGCTTTGGCCACGCCTAAGGTGTTATGGGTACCAAGCGCGCCAGCCTTCATTGTCTGGATGGGCAGATTGAAATAGCCATAGGGCGATTGCGGATTCGGGCTGGCCGGCGAGGCAAAATGAAGCACTGCATCCACTTTGCCGGGCACGAAGATATAGTTAGAGACATCATGACGATAGAAGGAGAAGCGCTCATGGCCGAGCAAATGTGCCAGATTGGCCGGCTTGCCGGTGATGAAATTATCCATGCCGATCACTTCATGGCCTTCGGCGAGGAGGCGATCGCAAAGATGAGAACCCAGAAAACCGGCGGCGCCGGTGATTAAAATGCGCATTCACTACCTCCAGTCTATTCGAGTAATCAGGCCATCTCCGGTGATTTGATAAGCCTTGCCACTTTCGCTTTCAACCAACCACAAATTCCCGGCATAAAGGACAGCAATGACATAGCCGGCCTGACCTGGCAATGGCGCAGGTGACCAAACCACCCCTTGCGGCTCCAGGCCGGGCTGATCCGGCGGCGGGAAAAGCAAGCGGCGATTGGAGCCATCCCGATCCATCACATATAGACGATAGCGACTTTCCTGACTCTGCAAAGGGAAAATCGCTTGCAGATAGGCCAACTTATATCCTTTCTCGCGTCCGTGGGGTTGCAACGGTGAAGCGACCGGGTTGGCAAACATACCGCTTGATTCTACCAGATTTACGTTCGCCCCGTTCGTGATCCCAAGGGCACGCAAATCAAAGAGAGGGGAAGCCTCGTCCGGCACCGGCGCGCCAAAAGGTACATGGTATACCACAAAGAGCGTTTTCCCATCGGCACCCCAGGCAAGGGGTGGGACCCAGGCCCACTCGCTGTAAGTCTGATAAGGCAGAATTTCAAGCAGCGGTGTGAGGCGTCCTTTTTCAACATCCACCAGCCCGATCTCGCCAGGGCGGGCATAGGCCACCTGCCCCAGCGGGGAAACGGCATAAGTACTGCCCCACCAACCGTACACCCCACCACTGCTGGCATCCAAAACACGCTTCGGTGTGCCGGCGCGACCGCTGTAAATGGTCACACGATACAGATCGTTATTCGCCTGCCAACCGGGCGCGGCTTGACGCGGTTCAACGGTGGAATACAAAACGGTGGTGTTGTTCAACCAATCCGCAAAATGTACCACATTCGAGGCCTTGATCGGGAAGGGAACGGCTTTTTGGGGGTCGGTGCTCACCACCCAAAGGGTGTTGATTTCCTCTGTTGCCGGGCGAGAGGATTTGCGCGAAAAGAGGAGATAATCTCCCTTCGGCGAGAGGACGAAAATGCGGCCATCCAAGTCCCCTGTTGTGACCAGCGGACGGCGCAAGGCGGTGGAAGCCTCCATCACCCAGGCGTTGCCAGCGCTCAAGTAGACCAGTGTGCCGGGAATAGCAACAGGCGGAAACGAAGATTGGGCGCCGACCAACAGAATTTGGGGCTGCGCTTCCATCCGGATCACGCTCTTGACCACACTTCGGCTGACCTCGAGCCCATCCTCGTAGAGGATGCGATAGGTGATCTCCTGTTGACCGTTCTTCCCCTCCTGAATCAAACGGGTTTCTCCCAATGGCAGGCTCTCGCTGCGCACAATCTGTTGTTCAAAAGGCAAAGTCACTTGCTCGGTCTTGAATTCTTCACGTACCCGCTTGAGGCGGATGGTTTCCCCCGCTCCAACTGCCTGATAAAAAGGCGGCTCGCTGCGGTCTAAAGGCTGTGGAGTAACTCCTGCTTGTCGGAGCACATCGCGCACCGTGCTCCCCAAGGGCACGTGAAGGGATTGAACGGTGCCATCCACTTCCAGGGTCACTTCTATGGTTTTCGTCGGCGCAGCAAGCTCACAGGCGCTCAAAAGGAGAAGCCAGCACAGCGCGCCGATGGACAGAAACAAACGGTAGAGGGTGGCAACAGGACAACCCTTGAAGAACCATCCTGCAAACATGACACCGTGCCCGAAAGAGCGGAACAGGAATTGCCTCCCCATGTTATAATCACCGCATGCGTCCGCTGATGGTCATCATGCCTTCACTGATGACAATACTTTCCAAGCGGAAGCCGGTGGCTGCCGGGCCAATAGCACCCAAATAGGCTTCATTCAAGATATCTGCAATCATTTTCTGGAGCGATTGACGCAAAGGCAGCGCTCCCAGATAGGCTTCCTTGATCTGAAATTGGGGCTTTCCTTCCGCGCTCACCGTCACGGTCACCACCACCTTCAGGTTCATTAGGAAGTTTCCCTGCTGCACCTTTCCGTAAATTTCCATCACGTCCGGATGGAGCAAAATGAGCGGATCCTTGAAGGGTATATCTTGTCTCTTCTGGAGCTGGACATTTAGCATGGAGGTCAGCTGTTCCTGGGTGACCTGAAGCGTAAAGAGTCCGCCCTGGGAAGCCCGGGCAGTAGCTGTTTGCACCTGTGCCTGAAACGTTTGCACTGCTGCGGTAGAGACCGGCGGCGTTTGGGTCGGATACTCTGGTCCACCCAAAAAAATGAGGCACCCTAAGGTAGTCAGCAGGACTATTGCGGCAATCCATTTGATTCGAGACATTATTTCACCTCTCATTGGCAGGATTATTGGCAGGATTATAGCATGAGTGAAGTGCCTCTTTCCCTGAGTGCACGGCTGGAAGCACTGCTCTTCGTAGCGCCCGAGGCGGTCAGCATCGCTCAATTGGCGGAAGCATTGCAAGTGCGCGCTGAAGACACACAGCAGGCTCTCGCCGAATTGGAGCAAAGTTTGGCAGGGCGAGGGATACGCTTGCTTTATCACGCTGGAAAAATCCAGCTGACTACCGCCCCCGAAGCCGCGGCGGACGTGGAACGTTTCCTCGGCCTGGAAGCTACCGCCTCCCTGAGCCGCGCCGCGCTGGAGACTCTGGCTTTGATTGCCTATCGTCAACCGATCACCCGCCCACAAGTGGATGCGGTGCGTGGAGTGAATAGCGATGGGGTGATCAAGAGCCTGCTCAGCAAAGGGCTGATTCAGGAAGCCGGACGCGCCGAAGGCCCCGGTCGCCCAATCCTTTATGTGACAACCCCGGCTTTTCTCCAGCATTTTGGCCTGCGTTCGCTGGAGGAACTGCCTCCCCTAGAGCTCCCCGAAGCGGAAAGCAACGGTCATGATGAGCTGTTGAAAGGATGAGGGGACTTGGTAATCAATTCTAGCGAGTGAGATTAAGGACTATGGAAGAACGATTGCAGAAAATCCTCTCCCAGGCCGGCATCGCTTCTCGGCGCACGGCAGAAGAAATGATCCAGGCCGGACGCGTGCGCGTCAACGGTCAGGTGGCCACAGTAGGGCAGAAAGCTGATCCCGAACGAGATACCATCACGGTGGATGGACAACGCATTCGCCTTGCTCCCAAGGTCTATATCGCCCTTTACAAGCCACGCAAGGTACTTTCCACCCTGGAGGCCGAACGCGGCGATCAGCGCCGCACGCTGCAAGATATACTGCCCATCCCGGAACGTGTCTATCCTGTCGGGAGGTTGGATTATGAAAGCGAAGGTCTGATGCTAATGACAAACGATGGTGATTTGGCCCAACATCTGACCCATCCTTCCTATGGACATGTCAAAATCTACCGTGTGTTGGTGGCCCGCCGTCCAGATGAAGAACAGCTAGAAGCCTTGCGACATGGTGTAGTACTCAGCGATGGTCACCGCACCCTTCCGGCCGAGGTGCGCATGGAAAGCTTAGCCGGCAAAGGTGCCTGGTTGCGCATCGCCTTGCGCGAGGGCCGAAAACGCCAAATTCGCGAAATGTGCACGCTGGTCGGGCTGCCGGTGGTGCGGCTAATCCGCGTCGCGATCGGCCCTCTGCATCTAGGCAGCTTGAAACCAGGGGAATGGAGATACCTGAGCGCCGAGGAAATTGCTCTCCTGCGGAAAAGCGCGGCGTCGCCGAAACCCCCCAAGCCTCCCGCGCCCAAGTAACCCAGGCAGCACCTTTACACAACCTTCACAATCGGTTTATGCTCCCTTGATAGACCCCTGATAAGATGAATTTGTCACTTGAGAACGACAAACATTCCCATCAGGAGGTCGTATGAGCAAAGGTTGGAAGATCGCGCTAACTATCCTAGGTGTCCTGGTAGCACTCGGCCTGGCGGGTGGTGCCTTCGCACTGGGCAGCTGGTATGCCCGTCGTCAGCTCGCTACCACTACCCCCGGCCCCTCGAATACGCCTAATTGGTATCCCTGGACATGGGGATGGAAATACAACCGTAAACCTGGAGCCTTCCCACACGGCTGGAGGAATGCACCCGGCCCACGAATGAAGCCGCGCACCGTACCACGCTGGGGAGGTGCTCCCACACTCCCCACCTTGAGCGTCGAAGAGGTCAAACAGGCTGCCGAAAGCTACATTCAAAGTCTCGGCCTATCTGGACTGGAAGTGAGCGAGGTGATGATTTTCGATAACGGCGGTTACGTCATTGTCAGCGAAACGGAGACCGGCATCGGTGCATTTGAGCTGCTGGTTGACCCGCTGAGCAAGATCGCCTACCCCGAATATGGCCCGAACATGATGTGGAATCAGAAATACGGCGCGCTTACTCACTATGGCATGATGGGGGGACACGGCATGTGGAGATGGAGTTCCCCTACCATTCCGGATATCTCTGCTGAAATGCCGATCAGTGAAGAGCAGGCCAAAGAGATTGCCCAGAAATTCCTGGATGGCTATCTACCAGGAGCCGAAGTCGAAGCAGTGACCCGCTTCTACGGCTACTACACGATAGACTACGCCAAAGATGGAAAGATCCTCGGCATGCTTAGCGTGAACGGGTACACTTCGCAGGTATTTCCGCACGTCTGGCATGGGCAGTTCATCCAGGAATGGGAGAAGGAGTAGTCAACTAGTCAGTCTATTGCTCCAAACAGGCAAAGGAAAACGGGAGGAGAGGCCATCTCCTCCCCCATCAATTGCCGATTACCAACCACCACATCGCTATGCCTCCAAAAATTTTGATCATTGATGACGAGCCCAGCATTCTAAATCTCGTCTCGGCCTATTTGCGCCCGGAGGGCTTCGAAGTATACACTGCCTCGGATGGTCCTTCTGGGCTAAAGGCTGCCCGAGCCTACAAACCCGACCTGATTGTGCTCGACATCATGCTCCCCGGCATGGATGGGCTGGAGGTGCTCAACCGCCTGCGCCGTGAATCGAACGTCTATGTCATCCTGCTCACGGCACGCACCGAAGAAACGGACAAGATCGTGGGACTTTCTATCGGCGCGGATGATTACGTGACGAAGCCCTTCAGCCCACGCGAGCTGGTTGCCCGCCTCAAAGCCGCCCTACGGCGATTGCAGCTGCTCTCTCAAGAAGAAGGCGAGGGCAGGTTGAACTTCCGTCACATGCAGATAGACCTGGATGCGCGGCGAGTTTTCGTCGAAGGACAGGAGATCGAGCTTACGACGACGGAGTTTGAGCTGCTGAAGGCCCTGGCGCAAAATGCCGGCCGGGTGATGTCACGGGAACGGTTGCTGGAAAAGGTTTGGGAAACGGATTACTACGGCGATTTGCGAGTGGTAGATGTGCATATCGGGCACATCCGCCAAAAAATCGGCCATCCTGAGCTGATCGCCACAGTGCGCGGGGTCGGCTATCGCTTCGAGGACGAACGGATATGAAACGCCTAGAGACACGAATTTTCCTTTCCCATCTGCTGGTCATCGGGTTGGCCGCGCTGGTGTTGATTATTGCTTCGCAGGCTTCTTTGCCCAACGCCTTCAACCGCCATATGCGCAACATGGGATATGGCATGTTCGGCGGGATGCGAGGGATGGAGCCAATGCTCCGGTTCTATCGCGAGTACCGCAATAGCTTCAACGAGGCTTTGTTCCTGGCATTACTGGCTGCGGTGGCACTTTCAAGCGTGGCGAGCGGATGGCTGAGCCTGCGGATCGTCTCTCCCCTACAAGACCTGGCGCGCGCCAGTCAACGCATCGCCCAGGGACATTACGAAGAGCGTGTTCAGGTTCAAGGGGAAGATGAGATCGCCGAATTGGGACGCCATTTCAACAGCATGGCGGAACAGCTAGAGCAGGTCGAAGCGCGACGCCGGCAATTGATCGCCGATGTCAGCCATGAATTGCGCACCCCTCTCACCGCCATCAAGGGCTACATGGAGGGATTGATGGATGGGGTATTCCCGCCTACGCCGGAGACGTTTCACCAGGTCTATCAGGAGGCCGATCGGCTAAGCCGCTTGGTAGACGATCTACAGGAACTGAGTCGGGTGGAAGCCGGAGCCATTGAACTGCACTTCCGTCCGGTAGCTATTCTCCAGGTTGTGGCCACGGTGAAGAAGCGGCTGGGGCCACAGATCGAGGCTCAGGGTCTAAACCTGAACCTGAACGTGCCGGCTGACCTTCCTCCCCTCTGGGCGGATGAAGACCGTCTGATTCAGGTGCTCACCAACCTGGTCGGGAATGCGATCAAATTCACCCCTTCCGGCGGCACGATTAGCATCCAGGCAAAGAAAAAGGGAAATGAGGTTCACTTGAGCGTCCAGGATACTGGGATCGGCATCCCCTCCGAACATCTGCCATACATTTTTGATCGCTTCTATCGTGTAGAACGCTCGCGTTCCCGGAGCACAGGGGGAAGCGGGATCGGGCTGACCATTGCGCGTCACCTGGTCGAGGCACACGGGGGGCGCATTTGGGCAGAGAGTGAAGGAGAGGGCAAAGGGAGTCGCTTCACCATCGCCCTCCCCATTAAAGAGACTTCTCAATGAGCTTGCATTTGGCGACGCATAGAAATTCTCAAAGCCAGGCTATGAATGCGCGATAGTTTATCGCCTAAAGCCTTCGCTTCCGGATTTTGCGCCGCTTGCTCTTCGATTTGAAGCATAAGAGCACTCAAAGTCTGCATGAACTCATCGGTGATCATGGCCTGGTTCTGCTCCAGCAGGGATTCTAAAGCGTTATCCGGCGCATCCAGCAAACGCTCCAGGAATGCCACTTCTGGCGGTGGGGCACTGGCCTCCTTAAGCACTTCGAGAATTTTCTGTAACTTCCCAAGTCGTGTATAGTCATTCTTTTCGGATGCTTGGCGCAAAAGGTGATTTAATACATCAACGGCTTCTTGGGTGAAACGTCCCAGGTTTTGGCGCGTGGCCTCGGCGACATTCTCTTGAGCCAATAGCTCTTCGAGAAACTGCTGAGCTTCATTGAACCGCTCTTCCATCTGGCGGTCAATTTCGTTGACGTATTCTAAGATCTTATCCCGCAAGGCTTCGAGGCGCTTCTTCCTGTCTGCATCTTTGGTGGCCTCCATGCGATTGGTGAGCAATTGGAAGAAGATATAGTCCAGGGCGGGGCGTGTCAGGCTGACGAGTGCTTGGATGCGCTCATCGTTAGGGGCCTGCAAGAAGAGTTCGAGTAGCTTTTCACGAGTGAGTTTGGGGCCGGCCTGCTGTAACGCCTGGGTGGCCGCCTCAAATTCTTTGACAGTACGCTGGAGCTGTTGCCCAAATTCTGTTTCGGTCAGGAGCATGGACTCAAGCGCGGCAAGGGCACGCACCAGGTTCTCCTGGCCTGAAGCGGCAGCATTTTGGAGCAGGCGGCTGAAAATGGCAAAGAAGTTTTCATCCACGAGGTGTTTTTCCTGGCGAAGAATCTCGCGGCGCACATCGTCGGAGGAGGCCTGCAACAGGCGCTCAAGCAAATGGATGCGTGCCTGCTGGGCCTGGAGCATCTCACGGGTGATGCCATCTTTCGCCAGGATGGTTTCGATCAGGCTCTCAAAGGTAAAGTGAGTTTGGGGGCGGAGAAGATAAGCCTTGCGTTTCTCCGGCGGCAAGCGATTGACCACCTGATTAATCAGCGGACCGATTAGGCGTTCCTGATCGTTGACGGAGAGGTTCAATTCAGGCGGGAAGTATGTCAACAGGAGTTCCTTATCCGCATCATGATAGACAATGGGGGTTGCGAGGCGACCAGAAAAACCGCAATAGGGGCATTGCGCCATGTTAACCTGGCCGCTCAACAGCCGTTGTTTGGCCGCAGGATCGGCAGTGACATCAAAGAGTTGTTCCACATCTGCTTGAATAAGCTGACGGCAACGAGGACAGGCAATCTGAGTTTTGGCCATAGGAATCTTCCAGATCAGAATGGGGATTACCTGTCAATTGTACACCAATTAAGACAGGGAGAGGCGGGGAAACATCTAGCGGTTTTGGATTGGCAGGGAAAAGCAAATCCTGGCCCCCCTTTGCGGCGCCGGGTCTGCCCAAATACGTCCTCCATGAGCTTCAATAATTGCCCGCGCCAGGTATAAGCCGAGGCCGGCTCCTTTTGTCTTGCGAATGGCGCCATCGGAGCGGTAAAAGCGATCGAAGATGTGGGGCAAATCGCGCGGGTCAATGCCGGGCCCCTGGTCGCTTACACAGATTATCACCTGGTCCGGCCTCACTTGTCCCTGGATGCGAATTTCTCCCGAAGGCGCGTACTTGATCGCATTCGAGATCAGATTGGAAAGCACTTGCTCCAGGCGCCCTTCATCCAGCATAAGCGCGGGAAAATGGGCAGGAAAATCCACAATCAAGGTATGATGGGTAGTCTGGATACGGAAACGTTCAGCAAGGCGTTCTACCAGAAGCGGCAGAGAGACTTCCGTGCGATTCAGCTGCAGACCGCCAGCCTGCAAGCGCGAAGCATCCAGCAAGTCGTCTATCATATGCGAAAGGCGGTCGGCCTCTTCTTCGATAATTGCCAGGCTTTCCTGGATGATGGCAGGGTCCCAAGAAGCATCCTCGCGGCGCAAGGTGGAAGCATAACCTTTGATGAGTGCCACCGGAGTGCGCAGCTCATGGCTGATGATGGAGATAAAGGTGCTCTTGAGTTCTTCGGCCTGGCGAAAATGGGTAATATCGCGCACGGAGACGATAATATTGCGCAAGTGCCCATGGTGGAGCAGAGGCGCATAGGTGATGCCCACAGGGAGAGGCGGCGGATCAGGACGGATCAGGTCGCCTTCGACGTAGAGATGTGCCTGGGGGGTAAGGGGCCAGCCGCCGGCTTCTGCTTCTTCCAGTGTACGGCCATGCGGTTGACGTGCCCAGCGAATAATCTCGTTATGTTTTTTCCCGAGGATCTCCTGGCGCGCACGGCCATAGAGCCTTTCAAAAGCACGATTGCAGCGTTCAATCGTATGGTCGGTTTCTAGGATCAGGATGCCGTCGGCGGCTGCATCCAAAATGGCACCGAGGCGTTCTTTCTCGTAACTGACTGCGCCATAAAGACGGGCATTAAAAACAGCAATTGCCGCCTGATCGGCAAAAGCCTGGAGAAGTTGCCGGTCATTCGCAGTGAAGAGGTCAGGATAGGCGCGAAAGATGAAGATAACCCCGATCACTTCGTTATGGGCAATCAAAGGCAAGCCGGTGCCATTGAGCAACCCCATGCTCGCCGTATAAGTCAATTCCTTGAGCATGCGGTTTAGTTCGCGCACATCCAGCTCGGCCACTTTTTCTTCAGCCAAGAGGGGCTCCAGGTAACGCAAAAAGGCGGGGGCGATGCCATGGGCTGTGGCCACGCGCCAACCTTCCCTTTCTTTCAGCGCAATCAGGCCAGCCTGTCCGGCGAGCATCTCGATGGAAACGCCTAAAATGCGCGCCAGGAGCTTCTCCAGGTCTAGCTCTTGCGTGATGAGGCGGGCAATTTCCAGGAGATAATCTCGCTGACGCACACGGAAATCAGGGAGCATGGATAGCATCAGATATGCAAAGGCATAGAACCGCGAGAGATATTATCCAGAAATTCCTGTCGCGTGGCAAGATTGGCCCGGAAAGCACCATGCATGGCCGAAGTGACCATGCGCGCATCATGCTTTTTAACCCCGCGAATCATCGCACAGAGATGGACCGCCTCTACCACTACTGCGACGCCTTGGGGTTGTAAAATATCGCGCAAGAAATCGGCGATCTGACGCGTCATGCGCTCCTGGAGCTGCAGACGATGGGCAAACATATCCACAATGCGCGGGATTTTGGAAAGGCCGATCACCTTTCCCTTAGGTAAATAGGCCACATGGGCCCGGCCAAGAAAGGGAAGCATATGGTGTTCACATAGGCTATAAAATTCAATATCCCGTACAATCACCATTTCGTCATAGGCGATATTAAAGATCGCCCCATTGATCATCGCATTCACATCCGTTGAATAGCCTGAGAGCAATTCGGCATACATACGCGCCACGCGCTTAGGGGTGTTTCGTAGGCCTTCCCGTTCGGGGTCTTCACCGAAGGCGCGCAAGATTTGCAACACAGCCTCTTCAATCGCTTGGTGATCAAAGCCCATGCGGGCAATTTGCTCAGGAGCGAGACCATCATCGAAGTCAATTTCTTCTATGCTCATGTTTGCCAAACCTTCTGGAAAGTTGTTGGTTATGGGTTATTAGAGGCCCGGTTTTTTCCGGGCCTCTGTAGAGTAATTTTTCAGCCAAGCTCTGGCTCAATCAAGCCATAGGTGTTATCGCGGCGGCGATAGAGGAGGTTGATCTTGGCAGTTTCCGCGTTGTAGAAAAGAAAAAAATCGTGCCCTAGCAGGTTCATCTGCTCAATTGCCTCTTCTTCCGTCATAGGGAGCAAGGTAAACTTCTTCCTCCGCACGATCGGCGCGGCGATCTCTTCGGCGATCTCCTCCGCTTCCGCTTCCGGAGCCGCCACCACTTCGGCTGCCGAGCGTCCGTCGCCTCGACCGCGATAGCGGCGACCTTTGTAGCGCTCAATCTGGCGCATCATCTTGTCCAAGGCGGCATCGAAAGCGGCAAAGAGGTCATCGGAACGCTCTTCTGCGCGCAATAACACACCCTTAACGCGGGCAGTTATTTGGGCCGTGTAACGATCGGCGTTGCTTCGAGCAGATTTGTTATGAGAAAACTCGACGCGCGTCTCATCCACCTCGTTGAGATGGCGTTCAATTTTGCGGAGCTTTTTCTCAGCATATTCCTGGAGACGCTGGTTGATCTCCATATTCCGGCTGAGCACTTCAAATTTAGGCATCATAGGTACCTCCTGATAGATAGATAGCGCGTGCCAGAGTCACCGCGTAAACGGCCATAGCGCCGGCTGATAACAAAGCTTCAGAAGCAGAGGAGAGGGTAGAACCCGTTGTGGCGACATCATCCACGAGCAAAATGCGCTTGCCCTGCACCAACCCATCCTGAGCTTCGAAGGCATTTTGTACATTTTGGCGTCTTTCCTGCGCCGAAAGCCCCACCTGCGAACGTGTCTCGCGTGTTCGCCGCAGGGCACGTCCAAGATAAGGTAGATGCAAATGGAGTGCAAGCGGATACGCCACCAATGCCACCTGATTATACCCGCGTTCCTGATAGCGCTTAGGACTGAGAGGGATCGGGATAACGGCATCCACAGGCCACTCCAGAGAACGAACAAAGCGGGCGAATGGGATGGCTAGCGCCTCCCCCAGCCCCATATTGCGGCGATATTTCAGATGATGCAAAGCTGAACGAACAGGTCCCGTGAAGAGGCTCCAGGAACGCAACATCTCAAAAGCGGGCAAATGCTGTTGACAAGAGAAGCAAAGAGTCCCCTCTTTGATAGAAGCCCCACATCGAAGACAAAGGGGCGGGGTGGGAGGCTGCACCTGCCGTTGACACTCTGCACACCAGCGTGCCCCCTCTTTGCCACACCCTCCGCAACGCGGTGGAAAAAGCCCATCTAAAATCGCCCACAACCAATGATACAAAAAGGCATATCCGTTCATGTACTAGAAAATGTTCCGGAACACTTTCATTATTTGGATGGCCGCTGGTGTCAAAAGCACAATAAAAATCGAAGGGAAAATCAAGAGAACCATCGGGATCGTCATCTTGATGGGCGCCTTGTTGGCCTCTTCTTCGGCGCGCTGGCGGCGTCGAATGCGCATCTGTTCCGCCTGAATGCGTAATACTTTCGCCAAACTTGCCCCCATGGTTTCGCTTTGAATGATGGCGCTCACAAAGCTGCTCATTTCAGGGATGCCCACACGTTGAGCCATGTTTCGAAGCGCATCGCGGCGGGAGACTCCCAGCTGCACTTCCCGAATTACGCGCAGAAACTCATATCCCAGGGCAGTTTGCCATTTTTCAGCCACCTTCGACATGGCCGCTTCAAAGCCCAGGCCTGCCTCCACGCAGATTGTCAACAAGTCTAGCGCATCCGGCATAGCCTTACGAATATCATGCTGACGACGGTTGATCTGACTACGTAGCCAAAGCTCCGGGAACATGAAACCGGCAATT
>JBKBPX010000001.1:0-49614 GCA_046292855.1 Anaerolineales bacterium | reverse complement strand
ATTGTGATGACCTCCCATGACCTGGCGCGTGCCGAAGACCTGGCGACCCGCTTCGATGTGCTCTCGCGAGGGCGCATTCTCGCCTCGGTGCAGCGCGATCAACTGGCGGATTCTAACCTGCTGACTTTCTACCGGCAGGCGCTGGAGGCGGCATGAGGGTGCCCGCCTCGTTTCTGCGCACGGTGTGGGCGGTGATTTGGAAAGACTTGGTGGCAGAGCTGCGCTCGCGAGAAGTGTTTTCGGCGATGTTCGTCTTCGCACTGCTCGTGATCCTGATCTTCAATTTTGCTATGGAGCTGGACATTGCTACGCGGCGCAGCGTCACGGCCGGGGTATTATGGACAACCTTTTTCTTCGCCGGCACAATCGGTCTGAATCGCTCGATGGCGGCGGAGAAGGATCGTGGTTGCCTGGATGGTCTGCTCTTGGCGCCTGTGGATCGGGCCGCGATTTATTTCGGGAAGATGATCGGCAATTTGCTCTTCATGCTGCTTGTCGAAGTGCTTATCCTGCCCATCTACAGTTTCCTGTACAATGCACCCCTCTTCAATGTTGGTCTGTTGGGGGTGATCTTGCTGGGATCGCTCGGCTATGCTGCGGTGGGCACGCTGCTGGCAAGCATGAGCATACAGGCGCGCACCCGTGAGCTGCTTTTGCCCATTTTGCTTTTCCCGGTGATGCTACCGTTGGTCATCGGAGCGATCCGGGCCAGCAATGGCTACTTGAGCGGCGCTGAGTGGAGCGAAATCGCCCCTTTTCTGAACTTGCTGATCGTGTATGATGTCATCTTTATCGCTGTGGCATATATGATGTTTGACTATGTGATCGAGGAATAGGCCGCTGTTGATAGCTGTGATTGCCGATTGGCGCTCGATTGACCCCAATTTGGAGATGGTTATGGACAAGAAACCTGCTTTGCTTACTGCTCTTGACATTCTCGCCGTTTTGGTTCTGCTGATAGCCGCTTACCTGGCTTTGATCTATGCGCCCACTGAAGCCGTCATGGGAGCGGTGCAGCGTGTGTTCTATTTTCACGTGGCGACGGCCTGGGTTGGGATGCTAGGATTCCTGGCGGCGGGCTTTGCCGGGGTGATGTACCTGGCGCGTCACGACCTGAAATGGGATATTCTCGAAGTGGCCGCTGTCGAAATCAGTTTGGTCTTTTTCTTCATTGCCATTGCGCTCGGCTCGATCTGGGCCCGCCCGGTCTGGAATACCTGGTGGACATGGGACCCGCGCCTGACGACAGCCGCCGTGACGGAGTTGATTTACCTGGCCTATTTCATGTTGCGCCAGGGCATTGAGGACGCCGAACGACGAGCGCGTTTCGGTGCCGTTTACACGCTGATCGGGGCGATGAGCGTGCCGATTACTTTCATGGCCATTCGCCTTTTCCGCACCATTCACCCGGTGGTAATCGGGACCCCCTCCGCCGATGCGCAGGGTGGCTTCGCCATAAGTTCTGGCATGAAGGTGGCTTTCTTCTTCGCCCTTTTTGCTTTTACGATCATCTTCGTTGACCTGTTCTGGCACCGCATTCGCCTGGGGCATCTGGCGGCTCAGGTGGAACAAGCACGAATGCAACGTGAAGCCTGATTGGTTGTGAGGTGAGCATGACTCCTGATACTTCGGCCTACATGATCGCCGGTTATGCGCTCTTTTTCATTGTGATGAGCGTCTACCTGCTCAGCCTGGCTCTGCGTTGGCGAAATTTGAAGGAAGAGTTGAACCTCCTGCGCTCCGAGAAAGAGAAAGAAAAATCCTGACATGCGTCCTTCTCGTTGGTGGTGGCTGCTGCTGACGCTCATCCTGGCCTGCAACATTCCTTCGTCTGTTTCCCCCACCGTTACCCCTTTTCCTTCCCCCTCACCTAAGCCGACTTCCGGGGCGACTGCAACTCCGGAAGTTTTGCCTCTCTCTACCCTCACGTTGGCCGGGCCGGCGGAGCTTATTGCGCTGCAAGAAGCGCTCTTTCTAGGCGATTATCAAAGGGTGAAGATCGAGAGTGCTCATTTGCTTTCCCATGCAGAGGCAGGAGTGCGCCAGGAGGCGCTTTGGCTGCGTGCCCGTGCCCTTTATGGGCAAAAGGACTATGTAACCGCGCTCCAGACCATCCTGGAGCTGCTGCGTCAAAACCCGCCGGCCGCACGCCTGGCACACGCTTATTTCCTGGCCGGGGAAATCTATCGCACTTTGGGGCGGCATCCAGATGCCGCAAGCGCCTATCACACCTATCTATTGCTTCGCCCCGGCGTTTTGGATGCATTTGTCCGTGAACGCGAAGCGGATGCCTTGCTGGAGAGGGGGGATGTGGTTGCGGCATTGTCAGCTTACGAGGCGGCCTGGCAGGCACCGCGCCTGGGAGAGGGCCTGGAGCTGCGCCTGAAGATGGCGCGTGCCCGTATGAAATTGGGAGATTATGGTGGTGCTATCAGCTTGTGCGATGAGGTCATCCAACGAAGCGATAACGACTATCTCAAGGCCGAGGCCGAATATGTTGCGGCGCGGGCTTATGAGTCTATGGGGCAGCTTTCCCAGGCCCACGAGCGTTTGAAGCGCGCTGTTCATGAATATCCCCGTGCTTACTACGCCTATCAAGCCCTAGCGGATTTGATCGGCCAGAATGTGCCGGTAAATGATCTGGATCGGGGCATCGTGGATTATTATGCTGGGCAGTATGGGGTTGCGTTGGAAGCGCTCAATCGCTATCTCCTCAACTCTCCTGAAAACGATGGCACTGCCCTGTTCTATCGCGTCCTGGTCCTGGAAGCGATGAGCCGTTATGAGGAGGCGCTTGCTGCGCTGGATATGTTCCTGGTGCGCTACCCTTCTCATCCACGCTGGAGCGAAGCCTGGGAACACAAGGCGGATCTTTTTGTCGCAGTACGTGGGGATTACAACGGGGCAGCGAACCTGTTGCTGCAGTTAACGACCACTAATCCTACCGACCCAAATGCCCCAGATTGGGTTTTCCAGGCGGCGCGACTATACGAACGTGCCGGCGAACTTGATGCGGCAATCGCAACTTGGGAAAGTATCCTCAGCCGCTATCCTTCCAGTGCCCAGGCCGAGGAGGGGCTTTTCCAAGCGGCTATCCTGCGTTATCGCCAGAAGGACTACGCGGCGGCGATGACAGCCTTCCAACGTCTTCTGCTTACCACTACTTCTGCCGAAGGACGTGCTCGGGCCTATTTCTGGATCGGCAAGACAGCCCAGGCTCAGGGTAATCTTCAGGCGGCGCAGGAGGCATGGCGTCAGGCTCAAGCGCTTGATCCGACTGGTTACTACAGCGAACGGGCGCGTGATCTGCTCTTGGGGCGTTCGCCTTTCCGCCTGACCAGCCTGCCTAATTTGCAGGTCAACTGGGAAGAAGAACGCCGCGCTGCCGCCTCCTGGCTGCGCCTGACCTTTAGCTATCCTGCCGATCTTGACCTGTCATCGCTTGGGGATCTGGAAAAAGATGAGCGCTGGGTGCGCGGCAATGAGCTGTGGGCTTTGGGACTCTATGACGAGGCCCATGCCGAATGGGACGCACTGCGTCAGGCAGTGGCGGGCGATGCCGCCGCCAGTTTCCGCCTGGTTGAGGCCTTTCGCCGTCTTCGGGTCTATGATTTGGCGATTTTGAGCGCCCGTCAGGTGCTGAATTTGGCCGGTTTGACCGATTCTGCCGCCTCTTTGCGCGCTCCGGCCTATTTCAGCCATGTGCGCTACGGGCCTTACTATATCGAGATTCTCGCTCCGCTGGCAGAGCAAGAGCAGTTAGACCTGCTTTTGCTTCTAAGCCTGGTGCGTCAAGAGAGCCTTTTTCGCCCTTCTGCGCGCTCGAGTGCCGGTGCTCATGGGTTGATGCAGATCGTTCCCTCCACAGCAGATAGCCTGGCGCGTCAGATAGGCTGGCCTGCCAATTTCACCGCCGATGACCTGGCCCGCCCGATTGTGAACTTACGGTTGGGAGTTCACTATCTGGCCAGTCAGCGCAATTATTTTGGAGGGGATATATATAGTGCCCTGGCGGCCTATAATGCCGGGCCGGGCAATGCGTTAGGGTGGAGCCGCATAGCCGAGGGGGATAACGATCTGCTGGTTGAGGTGATCCGCTTCCAGGAAACGCGACGCTATCTGCGCCAGATTTATGAGATATACACCATCTATCGTCGGCTCTATACAGGCGATCACCATTGAGAAAGCAGATCGTCCAGCTCCTTCATCGGCAGCGCTTCCAAGAGTAGAGAAAGGCATCCGGACAGGTTGACCGGCGGCACCCAGAAACACCTGCTTACCGTTGCTTCCTCTCGGACCTGGCGGGGTTCACAAGGCTCTGCCGCGCCGGGCCTGCCCGGATACAGGGTAAGGATAACCGCGAGGGGCAGAGATGTCAAGTCGCGCGTTCCATCGTAAAAAGTTACCGCGGAAACGATGCCCGAAACAGGCTCCATAGTGTTCTGTCCATTTATCTTTTGGGGTTATTGAACTTGATGCAGCCTGCCAAAGAACGCCTAGGCGCCTGGAAGTGAGAATCCTGGGAACGTGGACGTCCCGTCCGCCAAGAAGCGAGAATCCTGGGAACGCGGACGTCCCGTCCGCTAGTGTGGATGTCCCCTCCGCCAGCGGCGCTTGGGGTGTTAGCAAGGTATCAGCCTCCGAGACGGATGCGCTCCCAGGTATCTGCCTCCGAGACGGATGCGCTCCCAGGTGTCAGCCTCCGAGACGGATGCGCTCCCAGGTGTGTAGCTGCCTAAAGCTAGATACACAAAATCAAAAATGGACGAAGCCTAGCTAAAGGGGAAGGTGTAAGTTTTCACCTTGTTCCCCTGTCAGGTCAATGACGTTCTAAACTTGATTCGCGACTGATTGCGTTCTTTGCGAGCAGATAACAGCGGCCTAGCACCCATGCCTTCACGAGCTGGTGGCAGTACGTGCCCACAAGGCAAGTATCACGAGTGCATAGAGACGCTTGCCATGATCTGCACGACCGCGCCGATGTTCTTCCAGCAGCTGCTCCAGGGCGAGGGCGTTGAACCATCGAGCAAGAGGCGAGTGAGGGTCAAGGAGTAGGTCACGAGACCAGGTATAAAGCGGACCACGAAACCAGGTGGCGAGAGGGATGCCGAAACCTTGTTTGCCGCGTTTACTCACTTGTGACGGTAGCGCGTGAGCAAAGGCGCGGCGCAGCAGCACCTTTCCCGTCCAGCCTCGCACCTTCAGATGATCTGGCAGGCGGGCCGCCCATTCTATTAGCTCATGATCGAGAAAGGGAGAGCGCCCCTCTAGCGAGGCGGCCATGGTCATGCGATCTGCTTTGACGAGCAAATCGCCGGGCAGGTAAGTGTGCAAATCGGTATAGAGGGTGTGATCGAGCCAGGAACCCTGAGCACTCTCGAAATATTCGACCATATACTGCACTGCGCCATGGGCATTCAGGTTTCGCCAATATTCCGGCTTCCAGAGAGCGAGGCGCTGGGAGGGGGTGAAATATGAGCTCCAGCGGAGCAAGCTGGCACGGGGATCAATCTCCGGCAATTGCGCCAGGCGCTTTAACCCGTTGAGCAGGCTCTGGCCGGCCGGACGTTCCGAAGCATCGGGGAGGAGGCGCACAATGGCCGGCACGAAGCTACGGGTCAAGAATTGAGGCGCTCGAAGATAGCGATTCGCCCAGGGATCGAGGCGGTAACGATGGTAGCCAGCAAAGGCCTCGTCGCCGCCATCTCCGTTCAAAGCTACCGTCACATACTCGCGCGTCAGACGTGAGAGGTAATAGAGCGGAATGGCGGAAGGATCGGCGAAAGGCTCACCAAAATGGCTAAGGATAGTTTCGAGCGTGGTCGGTAGATCGCTATAGCGCAGGATAAATTCATGATGATCGGTAGCATAGCGTTTGGCGACGGCGCGGGCATAGGCTAGCTCGGAGAAGGATTCCTCCTCAAAGCCAACCGAGAAGGTTTTGACAGGCACATCGCTCAATTCGGCCATCAGGGCGACGATGATACTGGAATCAATGCCACCGCTTAGATGCGCGCCGAGAGGCACTTCGCTGATCAGACGCAGGCGCACCGCTTCTTGCAGCCGGGCACGCAGCTCATCGGCCAGTTCCGCCTGCGAAGCCTGCCATTTGGGCTGATAGGTGAGGTCCCAGTAACGCGCGATGCGCAATTGGCCGTTTTCCCAGACCAAAAAGTGCGCCGGCGGGAGCTTATAGACGCCCTCATAGGCGGTGAGCGGATCGGGAATGTATTGCAAACTGAGATAGAGATCTAAGGCCTCCAGTTTCACAGGCGGATGCTGAGGCAGCGCCTCTAGCAGAGCGCTCAACTCGGAGGCAAAATAAAGGCTACCCTGGTGGACCGTGTAATAGAGCGGCTTTTTGCCTAGGCGATCTCTAGCCAGAAAGAGACGGCGCTTGTGGGAATCCCAGATGGCAATTGCAAACATGCCGCGCAGGCGAGATAAGGCAGCCTCTCCCTCGTCCTCATAAAGATGCAGGATACATTCGGTATCGCTGCGCGTGCGAAAGCGATGACCACGCCGTTCCAGTTCCGGGCGAAGATGGAGAAAATTGTAGATTTCGCCGTTGAAGACGATCCACAAACGCTCATCTTCGTTTGGGATGGGTTGCTGGCCTCCCTGGATGTCAATGATCGCTAGGCGACGCATGGCCAGGCCGATCCCTTCAGCAATGTAAAAGCCCTCACCGTCCGGTCCGCGATGACGGATGGCATCGTTCATCCGGCGTAACCGAGCCAGGTCAGGGGAATGGGGGGAGGAGGGGGAGATGCCGCAGATGCCACACATTGGACGGTGGACGATGGACGGTGGACGGTGGAGGAGGGACGGCGAAGGTGGCTATGAGGTCGAAGGAGGAGAAGAGGCCCCAGCGATGGGAGCGAGGAGGGAGAGGTAGGCGCGTGCTACACTTTCCCAAGAATACTCTCGCCGAACTCTTTCCAGGGAATTGAGGCCCATTTGACGGCGCAATGTGGGATTCAGGATGAGCGACTCGAGGGCTTCTGCCAGCGCTTCCTCATCTTCGGGAGGGACGAGACGACCGGTTATGCCATCTATGATCAGCTCTTCGCTCCCGGCAACGCGCGTGGCAATGACCGGGAGCTCGGCCGCCATCGCTTCGAGGACGGCATTGGGCATGCCTTCATGCCGCGAGGGGAAAAGGAAAAGATTGGCACGATGGTAATATCCGATTAACGCTTGACGTTCTTGCCAACCGAGGAAACGGATGCGATCGACAATGCCCATTGCTGTGGCGAGAGATGCTAAGACGGGGCGATAGGGGCCATCACCGGCAATGTACCACTCCCACTCCAAATGGCGCAAGGTGGCAAGGGCACGCAAGCCCAGATCGAGGCCTTTCTGGTAAACCAGCCGGCCCACGGAAAGCAGACGCGCTGGTGACCACTCACGTTGCGGAGGAGCATAATCTTGCCAGGCAACACCATTCGGAATGACCGCAATTTCTACGCTCGGATCAAAGCGTTGAGCCAATTCCTGTAAACCCCGGCTATTGGCGATCACGGCGGATGCCCGGTGCCAGATCACGCGCAGGAAGGGGCCGATCATCCGATGATACCTGGCGAAGTCATACGGACGGAAGCCGGGCACGTCACCGCCACGCAGCGAAACTACATACGGGATGCCATAGACCCTCTTCAACGTCCAGGCAACCGCCCCGCTGGGGACGCCAAAAAATGCCAAAGTGAGGTCCGGCTTGAGGCGCGGCAGGCGGCTCAGGGTCCAAAACGAGGCGCTGACGATGAAGGCAAGTTGCTCTATGGGGCCGGAGCGATCCGGCCGGCGCCGCAGCGCGGGGATGCGGTAGAGTTCCCAATTCTCTTTCTTTTCATGGCGTGGGAGGTTGTCGAAATGAGCCGTGACAATGCTGACCCGCTGTCCCATTTCGGCCAGGCAACGGCTCAAATGTGCGCTGGCATTGCCGGCACCTCCGCCGATGGGAGGATATTCGCTATTGAGCAAGAGGATGTGCATGTCAATCGGGGAAATTGATGCGTTCGCGCACGGTATAGGTGGGTTTGCCCTGGGCCTCGTGGTAGGTACGCACCAGTAGCTCGGCGATCAGCCCCATGAGCACGGATTGAAAGCCCAAGATGAAAAACATGGCGCTCATCTGAAAAATGGGCGAGCCAAGCACACCAACTTGGAAAAAGAGGCGGCGGACAAGGAGGAAGAAAAGCATGGCGGCACTGGCCATCATCAGCAAGATGCCGGTCCCACCGAAGAGATAGATGGGTTTATTGGAAAAGCTAAGCAGGAATTTTACCGTGAAAAGGTCGAGGATGACTTTGAGGGTGCGCTCCAGGCCATATTTGGCCTTCCCGAAACGGCGCGGGTGATGACGGACGACCATCTCGGTGATGCGCGCTCCAACGGCGTGAGCATAAACTGGAATGAAGCGATGCATTTCGCCATACAGGCGAAAGCCGCTCAAGACTTCACGGCGATAGGCTTTGAGCGTGCAGCCATAATCGTGCAGGTGGACGCCGGTCACCCAGGAAATGAGGGCATTGGCCAGCCGGGAGGGAATGGTGCGCGTGAGGGCATTGTCTTTGCGATCCTTGCGCCATCCGCTGACCACATCATAGCCCTCCTCCAGTTTTGCCAGGAGGAGGGGAATATCGGCCGGATCGTTCTGGAGATCGGCATCCAGCAGGACAACTACCTCCCCGCGGGCATGGTCAATGCCGGCGGCGATAGCCGCAGTCTGGCCAAAGTTGCGGCGGAAGGCGATGACACGCACGTGCAAAGGGTCATCTTTCGCAAAGCGGCGCAAAATATCCAAGCTGGCATCCTGGCTGCCATCGTCAACGAAGATCGCTTCCCAGGAGTGGGGAAGTGAGTCCATAGCCTGGTGCAAGGCGTCGAACAGCAATGGCAAATTTTCTTGCTCGTTATAGACGGGGATGACAAGGGAGAGGTACATCAGAAGACCTCATCGCATTATTTTTCTCTTTGCCAACGCCAGAGATACTCGTCCTGGTTCTCGCCAAATGTTCCCGTATATTCCAAGCCGAGAGAAGCAAAGGCTTGGAAGGGGTCGAAAGTGAGCTGGTTAATCCTGGTGCGGTCGATCACAATCCAACCGGAGGGATGGGTTTGGATGATAGAAGTGACTTCTGTGAGAGGGGTAGTAAGCGCAAGAGAATAAATGGCGCTAAAATTCGGTTGGCGCATCCAGAACACATAAGATCTATAGGGAGCGGTAGCAATCAAGGCATCACCGCTGTTGACATGCGCTATCATAAACTTATGGAGCCTGGAGTTATCAGGGACGAAATCCTCACCTATTCTGGTTAGTCCATTTTGCGAAACCGTGATTGTGAAAATGTGAGTGGCATTGAAGGAGAAAGGAAGCAAAGCTGCCATTAGAATATACGGAAGCGTTCTCGCTCGAAAGGCGAGGCAGAGGAATCTCCATATCAGCCAGCCGCCTGCGGCAATCAAAATGGTGAACCATATTGCTGTGACACTTGCATGGCGGAGGCGCATAGGGCGCAAGGGGTTATCAGCTAAGAGAAAGAAGGCCATGTAAAAGAGAAAGTTGAGCAGGATAAACGTAAGGGGGGCTTCTTTCTTGCGCTGCAAAAAGACAACGAAGTAGAGGCTAGCACTGAAAGCAAGGGCTGCAAAGATGGCACTCCTCTGAAAATACCACTGTTGCGATGGATTAACGAAGAAATAAGTAAGGAATTTAGAATTGTTAGAATTGACGGAAAACTTGAAATCAGAAAGCATTCGTGGCATAAGCCAAGTAGCAACTATCAACCCGGCAAGCGCAAGCACAGTCACTAGGATCAGGTTTCTTTTATCTTTGTAATCTAATTTGGCAAGCAATAAAATCCCAAGGACGAGATAGGAGAGGAGAATCAACTTGAAGGTTGACGAGTTATCGTATAAGGCATAGCCGAATGGCAGGAGAAGGGAAAGTGCCATTAAAGCTGTCTTTGAAGACAAAAGATACTTTCCATCTCGCCAAATAGAAAAGCGAAAGGGAATCTTCTCAAAAAAGATGAGCATCCCATAAGCTGTCCAAGAGAAGTAGAAGGGATAATATGCGTATTCTCGTATCATACGAGAAAAAACGAGGAGGGAAGGATTAGTGGCGTAGAGCAAACTGGCTACAAGTGCTACCGGACGATTAATGCGGCGTGCCAATAGGTAGAAGGGAAGCAATCCCATAGCATTGAAAACGATCCCGGGTATGCGCGCGGTCCAAACGTGAAAACCAAAGATGCGAAAGGCAAACGCCACAGGAAGCGTAACCGTCCAGAAACTCCGCTGATACTGCGGAAAGTCGTTCCCCTCCAAAACCTGACGCGCAGCGAGCAAATGGCGAAGCTCGTCCACCGAGGGTGGTCCTTCCAAATTCCACAGGCGCAACAGCAAAGCAAAAAGGATCACTCCCAGCAGAAAGCCCCACTCCCAACGAGCAAACGGTGGATTAGAACGAAGCCATTCCAAGCTCTCTTCCGCCCATCTCCTCCTATATGGCCACACCCACAGCAACGCTATTCCAGTAAAAATGATCAGAGGTATCCAGCCTGGCACAAGAACACCATTTGCCACAAGCGGAACAGGAAACGATTGGCTATAGACATATCTTCCACGTGGTAACTCAATTGTCTCACTGTAACCATTCCAGTTCAATATTGCCCTTGCCCTCTCTTTACTCTCAAATACGATCTTCACCCATTTCCCCACCTTGCCACGCCACTCTAAGGAATTTTCGCTCGGCGCGGTCAGCACCAACCCATCCTCTTTGCGTTGCCAACCGCGTCCTTCCATCGCATCGAAAGAAATATCGCCAAGAGTAGTGGTAAACCAGACCACTTTCAGCGAACCAGGGGAATTAGTCGAAACAGAGAGCTGAAGGTGATGAACAGGCAAAAGGAATCGCAAATAGCGTGATCCACCATACAGCCAGCGAGAAGTTCCCCCAAAGAAAAGAAGACTTCCTAGTAACAAGCTATTGCCCAAAAGCTTCCAACGTTGGGCAGGAGGCAAGCTTTGCCATTGCTTTTCCACCCAAGGGTAGAGAAACCAGGCCGCCCCGAACCCCAGTCCTGCAGCCAAAACCGTGACCGCAATCGCAGCGCGACTTTGCAATGCAAAGCCATCATCCAGCAAATAGCCATTAACAAAAACGGCTACGATTCCTCCCATGAGAAGAGCGAATATGCTCCGTCGCAAGTGCATTTGGCTTCCCTTCTAAGCAAGCGAGCGACTCAGCTTCTCCAGATCGGCATCCACCATCATCCGCACCAATTCAGGAAAGGTGACGGTCGGCTCCCAGCCCAGTTGCGCCCGTGCCTTGGATGGATCGGCCACGAGCAAATCCACCTCCGCAGGACGATAGAAACGTTCATCCTGAATGACGAATTGGCGGTAATCCAGCCCAACGTGCTCGAATGCCAATTGACAGAACTCACGCACCGAGTGCGTTTCACCTGTGCCGATCACAAAATCCTCTGGTTTTTCTTGTTGAAGCATCATCCACATCGCCCGCACATAATCCCCGGCAAAGCCCCAGTCGCGCCGGGCCTCGAGGTTACCAAGACGTAGCTCCTTGGCCAGGCCGAGTTTGATGCGTGCCACCCCATCCGAAATCTTACGGGTGACGAATTCGAGGCCTCTCCGCGGGCTCTCGTGGTTGAACAGGATACCCGAAACCGCAAACATGCCGAAAGATTCACGATAATTCACCGTGATCCAATGCCCATACACCTTCGCCACCCCATAAGGGCTACGCGGGTAGAATGGGGTTGTCTCACGCTGCGGCACTTCCACCACCTTCCCGAACATCTCGCTGGAAGAAGCCTGGTAGAAACGGATCTTCGGATTGACGTAGCGGATCGCCTCCAACATGCGCGTCACACCCACTGCTGTGACCTCGGCGGTGAGCGCCGGCTGACTCCACGAGGTCGGCACAAATGATTGTGCCGCCAGGTTATAGACCTCATCCGGCTGATATTCCTCCAGAATAGCCAACAATGATCCCTGGTCATGCAAATCTCCCTGCACCAGGGTGATCTGATCCAGCAAGTGCTGAATGCGTTCGTAGTTATGCGTGCTAGCACGGCGCACCATGCCGATCACGCGATACCCCTTCTGGAGCAAAAATTCGGCCAGATAAGAACCATCTTGCCCGGTAATTCCGATGATAAGGGCAGTGGGCATATGCTCTCCTGATGACAAAATTCAACCCTCGAATTATACTAGAATACAACCTGCCCTGAAGGTCTATCCATGAAGCAACTGTTGCAGAACATCAAAAATGGCGAAACCTACGTGGAAGAAGTGCCCATCCCCACCCCGCGTCGGGGTCAAGCCCTCGTGCGCGTGGTCAATTCCCTGATCTCTGCCGGCACCGAACGCGCCCTAGTGGAATTTGCCCACCGCTCCCTCCTCGGCAAAGCGCGCAGCCGGCCTGATCTCCTGAAGCAATTCCTGCAAAAAGCCCGCCGCGAAGGCTTCTTCCCTGCCGTTCAAGCCGCTTTTGAACGCCTCGACCAACCCATGCCCCTCGGCTATTCGTCTGCTGGCCTCATCGTCGCTCTCGGCGAAGGGATGGAAGGCTTTTCCATTGGCCAGCGCGTCGCCTGTGCCGGAGGCAACTACGCCGTCCATGCCGAATATGACCTCATCCCGCGTCACCTGCTCACCCCCCTTCCTGAGAACGTAGATTTTGAATCCGCCGCTTTTACCACCCTGGGGGCGATCGCCCTACACGGCTTTCGCCTAGCGCGCAGCGAAATTGGGGAGTCGGTTGCAATTGTGGGATTAGGATTAGTGGGATTATTGACGCTCCAGATCGCCGCCGCGGCCGGCTGCCGTGTCCTGGGCATTGACCTTGACCCCGGCCGCGTCGCCCTCGCAATCTCGCTTGGACTTTCGGCAACACTGCGCGCCGAAGCCGAATCCGCAGCCGAAGCATTTACCCAGGGACATGGCTTTGACGCCGTCATCCTCTGCGCCGATACGACCTCAAATGATCCCGTTGAACTGGCCGGCCAAATTGCGCGCCTGCGCGGACGAGTCATCGCCACTGGAGCAGTCGGGCAAACCTTGCCGCGCAAGCTCTATTACGAGAAAGAACTCACCTTTGTCAACTCGCGCTCCTATGGCCCTGGTCGCTATGACCCCCGCTACGAGGAAGAAGGGCAAGATTACCCCTATGCCTATGTGCGTTGGACGGAGGGGCGCAACTTTCAGGCCGTCCTGAACCTGATGGCGGAAGGAAAGCTGCGTGTGAAGCCCCTGATCACGCATCGCTTCCCCATTGAACGCGCCGTAGAAGCCTATGATTTGATCCGTGGTCGGGTCAAAGAGCCTTTCCTGGGTGTGTTGCTCACCTATGGCGATGAAAACCCTCCTCCTGCCCTTCCTGAAGAACGGCGCATCTCCTATGCCAATCAGGTCACTCCTCTTCAAGGAATTCGCCTCGGCCTGATCGGCGCCGGGAATTTTGCACAAAACACGCTCTTGCCGATTCTCAAGCCCTTTTCCGGCATCTCTCGGCTTGGTGTCGCTTCGGCCAGTGGCGTCCATGCGGCACACGTGGCGCGCAAATTCGGCTTTGCCTATGCCACCTCCGAAGCGCGTGAAATCCTCGATGACCCCCAAGTAAACCTGATCGCCATTCTCACGCGCCATGATACTCATGCATCCCTAGCACGCCAGGCGCTGGAAAGGGGGAAACATGTCTTCGTGGAAAAGCCGCTTGCGGTGGATGAGACCCAGCTAGAAGAAATTGCCCAGGCGCTTGCCCAGGCACAAACCCTGCTGATGGTGGGTTTCAACCGTCGTTTTGCTCCGCTGGCACAGCGCTTGAAGGAACTGCTGGCCTGTTGCCATGAGCCACTCTTTGCCCATTACCGCGTCAACGCCGGTTACCTACCTCCTGAACACTGGTTGCATCACCCCCAACAAGGTGGCGGTCGCCTGATCGGCGAAGCTTGCCACTTCATAGATTTTCTCACTTTCTTGGTCGGCAGCGTTCCAGAATTGGTCTCCGTCAGCGCCTTGCCCGATGGCGGCAAATATCGTCGTGATAACTTCACCCTCACCTTGCGCTTTGCCGATGGCTCCCTAGCAGTCCTTGATTACCTGGCAAACGGCGATCGCTCCTATCCCAAAGAGCGCTTAGAGGTCTTCTGCAGCGGTGCTATCGCCGTCCTAGATGACTTCCGTCGGCTGGAATGGTTTCGGGATGGGCAGCGGCGAGTTTACCGCTTGCGCCAGGATAAGGGTTGGCACAGCGAATGGGAGGCCTTCCTGCGCGCCATTCGGGCTGGCGGGCCGCCTCCCATTCCCTATGAGCAGTTGATCGGGGTCACACATCTGACCATCCAGGCGGCTCGCGAAATAAACCGCTCCTAGCCCTCCCCCGGCCACCACCGTCCACCGTCCACCGTCTACCGTCCAAACTCCTCTATCACCCGCGCCATGTGACGGGCATGCTTCAGATACAGGTCAATGCGGATATTTTCATTCGGCGCGTGAGCACGCGTATCCGGATAGCCCAAGCCGGCCGTTGCCACTGGCAACCCCAAATCGTGCACAAAGGGATAGATCGGCCCGGAGCCACCCGTCATGGGCACCTTTTGCATCGGCACGCCGTAGACTGGACGTGCTGTTTCCACCACCAAATTGACGAACGGATGGTCTGGATCGGTGCGTGCCGGTGGTTCTCCGCCCAAGAAACGAAGCTGCACATCTGAGAAACCTTCTCGATCCAGGTGGGCGCGCAATTTTTCGAGAATATCTTGAGGATGCTGATCGGGCACAAGGCGGAAATCCACCTTCGCCGAAGCGCGCGCCGGCAACACCGTCTTTGCGCCGGGTCCCTGGTAGCCGCTGGTCAGGCCGCAAATTGTGCAGGTGGGGCTAAAGACCTCCTCGATATGCAGTGCTGCTCCCCCTTTCAAGCCCTTGATAAATTCTCGCACACCGTAGCGCTGACGATACTCCGCCGCCACTTCGGGCAAGGCCGCCATCAGCTCCCGATCTCGCTGCGAGGGAGGGCGCACCGCATCATAGAAGCCGGGGATGCGGATGTGTTCATCTACGCCTTTTAGCGTATTCAAAGCCCAGACCAATCGCCAGGCCGCATTCGGAAAGATCGAGCCGCCTAGGCCAGAATGCACATCGGTGCTTGCCGTCTCGACCGAAAGCTCCACATAGCAAATGCCGCGCAGCCCCAGATATTGCATAGGCACATCGCGATGATCCACATAGCCGAATTCCCAAATGCAGGCATCTGCCTGGAGTCGGCTCTTATGCTGCAAGATGAAATCGTGCAGATGGAGGCTGCTGGTTTCCTCTTCCCCTTCGATGATGAACTTGACATTGCAGGGCAATTCACCTTCTGTTTCCAAAAGGGCATCAATGGCAAATAGACGCGCCACCAAGTGGCCTTTATCATCGCTCACGCCACGTCCATACATCTTTCCATTGCGGATGCTAGGTTCGAACGGAGGCGTTTCCCAAAGCTCCAGCGGTTCCGGTGGTTGCACATCATAGTGGTTATAGAAGAGGAGAGTCTTCTCGCTCCGTCCTTTCCGCTCGGCCAGCACCACCGGCGCGCCATCTGTGGGCATCACCTCTACATCAAAGCCACGTTGGCGCAACATTTCGGCCACCAGCGCGGCACACTCCTGCAATCCCCAATTCTGGGCTGCCACGGAAGGCTGCGCCACCAGCCGCGCCAACTCCTGCAGGCTGGCATCTAGATGAGATTCCAGGTAGGTATCCATTCGGGTATGGTCAGACATAAATGCTCCTTTTCACGCGCAAGATGAGAAGATTATACCCTGTCAGCGCCCGCATGAGGAGGAGAGACGAGGGTGACTGTTCACAATTTGGAAAAATGAGTCAACTAAAATTAACTGGCGAGGGCTAAGCTGGCTAAAATGAGTTGTCCTACAAAGGGGAGGTGGTGAAACACAAAGGGATGGCGTAAAAGTATTACTTGAAACAGTGGCCCCGAAGCTCAATAGCCGGTCCATTGCAAAAACTCGCTACGGAGAAGGTGCGATTGCCTAATTTTGAGCAGACACTGACAACACGCTATTCTGTCCATTTATATTTTAAAGTTATTGAACTTGATGCGGCCTGCCAAAGAACCGCCTAGGCGCTCAGAAGCAAGAATCTTGGGAACGCGGACGTCCCGTCCGCCATGTGGACGTCCCGTCCGCCAGCGGCGCTTGGGTTGGTAGCAAGGCATCAGCATCCGAGGCGGATACGCTCCCAGGTGTGTAGCCGCCTAAAGTCAGATACGCAAAACCAAAATTTGCAATCTCGTCAGATTAACACTGGCGGCGGTGGGCGTCCTTCTGCCTGTTCTGGCAGTTGCGATCCCATCCCTGCCTGATCTATCAGCACGGTTGCTGCACAATGGGAAAGGCGCTTGATAAAGCCCCTCTTGATGGATTGTCCTAAAAATGCGAACCGCCGGGGTGAGGGGGGCACCCAGACGGTTCGCACCCCCAATTATACACAAATCAGCGTTTTTGACAAGGTTTTTGAACCGAAGTTTAGGAGGGAAGACGATCATCCGCCCACCCATCGAAAGGCCATCTTCCTGTCCTCGCGCCACTGCTCCTCCCCATGCGCAACTGCCAGGATCAGGATTACCAGCATCCCGTGTAATGGGCACTCAAGACGACGGCGGGAACGAGGGCCGGGAATCGTCTTGAGCAAAGGGAGCAAACTCATCCTACACCTCCATATCCTTCAGAATTGAGTCTTTTGCCCCAAATTATACAACAATTGAAAAACCCTAATTATTCACCGATGCATAACATCGGAACCCATTCTTGTGGTAAAATTTCCCACAATTCATCTCGCATCAGGGTGCCCCACCCCCCGGATGGGAGGGCTGAAAGGCGAAGCCGGTGCAAGTCCGGCGCTGTCCCGCAACTGTGAGGGAAGTCGAGGGTCAGATAGTCAAATGGTCTGATAGTCAAATAGACAGATAGACAAATAGTCAAATAGTCAAATAGACAAATAGTCAAATAGTCAAATAGTCAAATAGACAAATAGTTCGACAAAAACACCATCTGACCATAAGACCATAAGACTATAAGACTATAAGACTATAAGACTATTACACCACTCTTGACCCACCCAAGCCAGGTCGCCCGCCCTGATGTGTGTTCCCACACTCTCGCGGAAAGGAGGTGGAGAACGCCATCGTTTGGACTGGCTCTCCTCCCCCCTGCTGCGGCAGGGGTTTTTGCATTCCCACCATCTTATCCTATCGGAGGAGTTTATGCTTCGCAAGATACTGGCTCTGCTTTTCTCCCTTAGCCTGTTCCTGGCCGCCTGTGGACGAGCAACCCCACTTCCACCTACGCCAACGCTTGTTCCTACGAGCACTGCCACCCCTCTCCCCACAGCTACCGCCACCCCCTTCACGCCTGTCCACAACTTGACGGATAGCTGTATCCCGCAGGGTCAATATAACCCTAACGTGGATTATTTCCCCGAAAAAGTAACCATCACACATGCCCAGAATCTGAGCGTGGAATACCACAACAACTACAAGGTAGTCACTATCGCCACCCCCTGGCCTGGTGCCACGGAGCCGATCCGTTATGTGCTGGTCCAATGCGGCACCCCCGCACCGGAAGGGTTCAAACCCGAAGAGATCATCGAGGTGCCGGTACGCACGATCGTTACCCTCTCCACTACCTATTTGCCTTTCCTGGATGAACTGGGCGTGCTCGATCGGCTGGTAGGCGTGGATGACACAACCTACGTGAGCAACCCGAAAGTGCTCAAGATGGCCGAGGAAGGGAAGTTGGTCACACTTGGCTATGGCGCCGGGATCAATGTCGAAAAAGCGCTGGAACTCAAGCCTGACCTGATCATGGCCTACGGCTCCGGCGCCCCGGAATACGATGCCCACCCGGTCCTGCTCAAGGCCGGCCTGAAGGTGGCGATTAACGCCGAATGGATGGATACCTCCCCGCTAGGCCGGGCTGAATGGGGAAAGTACATTGCCCTCTTCTTCAACAAGGAAGCCGCTGCCGAAGCCCTCTTCGCCGAGATCACCAAGAAATACACCGAGCTGACCCAACTCACCGCCAACCTGACCGAGAAGCCCACCATCTTCGCCAACACTCCTTACCAGGGCACCTGGTACATGCCCGGCGGAAAAAGCTATGTCGCCGCGTTCTTCAAAGATGCCGGCGCAGAATATCTCTGGGCTGACGATACCTCTGCAGGCAGCCTTTCCCTCTCCTTCGAGGCCGTTTTCGAGCGCGCCAAAGAGGCGGATTACTGGTTGAATGTGGGCTTCTTTGGCTCGCTGGCAGACCTAAAGGCCGCCGACCCGCGCTTTGCCGAATTCGCCGCCTTCAAGAACGGCAACGTCTGGAACAACGATGCCAGAGTCACCCCACAGGGCGGCAATGACTATTACGAGACGGCTGTCGCCCACCCAGAGTACGTCCTGGCTGACCTGATCAAAATTTTCCACCCTGATCTGCTGCCGGATCACCTCCTGATCTATTACCGTCAGCTGAAATAAACCGCACAGGACAACTCTCAGGATAACCTGGGAGTTGTCCTCTCCTTTCACGAATCTGCAAAGCCTATGAGTAACACATCCGCAATCTTCTCGTCCATTGTCCAAACAGGGCACTAGAGTTACGGTTGCCGTATATGTCCCGTTCCTGGCTCATTCCCTTCTTGCCGATCTTTCTCGGATTGGCTTTTCTGCTCAGCCTGGCATTTGGCTCGGTTCGCATTCCGTTAGATCAGATAGCGCATATCCTGCTGGGAGGCGCGCCGGCGAAAGCCTCCTGGGCGGATATTCTCTTTCAATTCCGCCTGCCAAAAGCCTTGACTGCGCTTCTGGTCGGCGCCGCGCTTTCGGCTGCCGGCTTGCAAATGCAAACCCTTTTCCGCAACCCCTTGGCCGATCCTTTCGTCCTGGGTGTGAGTTCGGGGGCGAGCGTGGGCGTAGCGCTGGTGATTTTAGGCAGCGGGGTATCTGGCGGCCTATCCTTCATCGCCGGCTTGAGCTTATTTGGCAGCTTCTCCCTGGCAGTGGCCGCCAGCCTGGGCGCGGGAGCGGTGCTGGCGCTGGTTTTGTTGCTGGCGCGACGAGTCCAGAATACCCTGATCTTGCTCATCAGCGGCCTGATGTTTGGCTATCTGGCCAACGCTATCCTCAGCCTGCTTATCTATTTCAGCCGTCCGGAGCGCGTCCAGGCGATGAGCCTATGGGCAGCCGGCGGCTTTGGCGGCGTCACCTGGACGCATATGCCCGTCTTCGCTTCTGCCCTCCTAATAGGCCTGTTTTCGGCATTGATACTGGTCAAATCTCTGAATGCCCTGATGCTGGGTGAAGAATACGCGCGCAGCTTGGGGTTGGATGTACGACGGGCGCGTTTATGGATCATCGTCAGCGCATCGGTGCTGGCGGGCGCCTCTACTGCCTTTTGTGGCCCGATTTGGTTCATCGGGGTGGCCGTGCCCCATGTGGCGCGTGCTCTGCTCCAGACTGCGGATCACCGATTCCTGATGCCGGCTGTGATGCTGATGGGTGCTTCATTCGCCCTGCTTGCCGATCTGATCGCCCAAATGCCCGGTTCCCAGCACGTGTTACCGCTCAACGTGGTTATGTCCCTGTTTGGCGTGCCGATTATTTTGTGGATTATTTTGCGGCAACCCCAACTGCGCCAATCTTTTTCTTGAAAATGCTCACCACCTCTTCTCTCACGATCGGTTATCCGAACAGGATTCTCGCCTCCAACCTGGAGCTGGAACTCCGTCCCGGCGAAATGGTCGCGCTGATCGGCCCGAACGGGGCCGGCAAATCCACGTTATTGCGCACCCTAGCCGGGATGCTATCTCCCTTGAGCGGCCAAGTGCTCCTAGATGGGCAAGACATCCATCAAATGCCCGCCCTGGAATTGGCACGACATCTGGCAGTGGTGCTTACCACCCGAATCGAGATCGGACATCTTTCGGTTTACACCCTCGTCGCGCTCGGGCGACATCCCTATACAGATTGGTTCGGGCGACTGCGAGCGCATGATCATGCCGCGATCCGCCGCGCGCTGGAACTCACCGATAGCCTTTCTCTGGCCGATCGTCTTTTCCATGAACTAAGCGATGGCGAACGCCAACGGGTGATGATTGCCCGTGCCCTGGCCCAGGAGCCACAGGTGCTCCTCCTCGATGAACCGACCGCCTTCCTCGACCTGCCGCGTCGTATTGAAACCTTGCGCCTGCTTCGCAACCTAGCCCGCCAGACCGCCTGCGCCGTGCTCCTTTCGATTCACGACCTCGACCTCGCCTTGCGCATCGCCGACCGGCTTTGGCTGCTCTCTTCAAACGGTGAATTCCAAAGCGGCATTCCGGAAGAACTTGCGCTGAATGGCGCAGTGGCGCGCCTTTTTCAACGTGAAGGCGTATACTTTGACCATGCCAGCGGCGCTTTCCGGATTCATCAACCCGAACACGGCCCCATTAGCCTACACAGCGAACAACATGGCATAACCCTGGCCTGGACCTGGCGCGCCCTAGAACGCATCGGGTACGAAGTGCACAATCAGGGCATTCGCCTGCCACTGCATGTAGAAATCACCGCTGCCCACACTTGGCAGCTCATCAACCCGCAAGGCTGCAGCGAGCACACCAGCCTGGAATCCCTCCTCACTGCCCTCCAACATCATCCACCATGAGACTATCAGACTATCAGACCATCAGACTATCAGACCATCAGACTATCAGACTATCAGACCATCAGACCAACTGCCATGAAACTCTACTGCGACCCCCTCTCCGATTTTGTCGAAATCCCTGCTCATCCGCAGCGCATCGTCTCTCTCGCCTCCGATCTGACCGAAGCCCTCGTCCAGATGGGATATGGCGAAGCGATTGCCGGCATTTCGAGCTGGTGTCCCAATTTCGCGCCAAATCTGAATGTTCCCATCGTTGGCGATTACCTGAGAGTAGAGGAGGAAAAACTCCATGTGGTGCGGCCCGATCTCATCCTGCTCACCAGTGGTGTGCAGCGCGGATTGGCGCACAAGCTACATCGCCAGGGATGGCCGGTTTACGTTCTGCCCCTGCCCAACAGCTTGCATGGCGTTTTTGAGAACATCATCGCACTCGGCGCCCTGGTGGATGATATGCCTGCCGCACGCCGATTAATTCGCCGCTGGCAGGAGCGCTTCTCGGAACTTGCTGCTGCGGCGCCCAACCCTCGACCGCGCGTCTATGCTGAAATTTGGTTTGGCAAGCATGTGCGCATGGTCGGCGGCCTGACTTTCATCCATGATCTCATCGAGGCTGCTGGCGGTGAAAACATCTTCGGTGATGTGCGCAAAGGGTATCTGGGCCTGGACTTGGCAGAAGTGGTGCGCCGCAAGCCGGATATTTTCCTGCTCTACTCCGAGCCCGAATTCCCCGTCCAAGCGATTGACCTGCAGCGCGAACGTGGCTGGCATTACCAGACCATCCAAGCCGATATTTCCCCGCCGCACAACATCATCCATAACGGCCCCTCCATGATGAAAGCCGCCGAATGGTTGCACGGCGAACTCCGCCAAAGAACCACTAGACTATAAGACTATAAGACTATAAGACTATAAGACTATAAGACTATAAGACTACAGGACTAAGGTATGCCCCGCCTCACGAAAATCTACACCCGCAAGGGAGATAACGGCACCACCGCCCTGGGTGGTGGTCAGCGCGTGCCCAAAGATGCGCTGCGCGTGGCCGCTTACGGCACGATAGACGAGCTGAACTCCGTGCTCGGCCTAGCCCTGGCACACGGCCTATGCGAGCGTTTGCAGCAGGTGCTCCCCTCTATCCAGAATGAACTCTTCCACCTGGGCACCGACTTGGCTTTCCTGGAAGAGGACAAGGAGCGCCTGCAATTGCCCCAGATTGAGGCGCGCCATATCAAAAGACTGGAAGACCTGATAGACGAACTGAACGCCAGGGTCGGCCCCTTGGAGAACTTCATCCTGCCGGGTGGCTCTCCAGGTGCCGCCTGGTTACACTTGGCGCGCACCGTCTGCCGGCGCGCCGAGCGCGAAGTCGCAGCACTCAGCCGCCAGGAAAAGATCGGCAAATATGTCCTCCCTTACATCAACCGTCTCTCGGATGCCCTCTTCGTCATGGCGCGTTACGAGAACAAAATGCGCGGCGTTGCAGAACCCCTCTGGGATAGCCGATTATAATCAAGGCGTATGCGCCTGGGTTTGCAGCAACGAGTCTATCCGCTCTACCGCCGCCCCTTCTTTGAACTTCTAGGGCAGGCATTGGGAGGGGAATTCAGCCTCTTTGCCGGCCTGCCACGTCCCGATGAAGGCATCCGCTCGGCACAGGAGCTGACGAACGGGCACTATTTCCTCGCCAAAAACATCCACCTCTTCAGGGGGACGTTCTACCTATGCTACCAGCGCGACATCCTGAATTGGCTGGAACGCTGGGACCCGCAGGTGTTAATCGTGGAAGCCAACCCGCGTTACCTGAGCACGGCAAAGGCGATCCGTTGGATGAAAGCGCGCCGTAGACCCGTTTTGGGATGGGGATTAGGCGCGCCGCCGATCACAGGCAGGCTGAGATTCTGGCGTCAATGGCGCCGGTTGCGCTTTCTCCGCCAGTTTGATGGCTTGATCGCCTACAGTCGGCGCGGGGTGGAAGAATATGCCGCTGCCGGGGTGCCACGTTCCCGCATCTTCCTGGCGCCAAACGCTGTCACGTCGCGCCCGAGCCTCCCCCCTCCTGCTCGTCCTCCCATCCAGGAGCGCTGCACCGTGCTCTATGTCGGGCGTTTACAGCCGCGCAAACGGGTGGATTGGTTAATCCGCGCCTGCGCCGAAATGCCCATACCGCCGCGCCTGCTCATCGTCGGGGATGGCCCGGAGCGGGCTCGCCTGGAACAGGTAGCCGCGCAGCACTACCCCCAGGCAGAATTCATCGGTGAAAAGCATGGCGAAGCGCTGGCTCCGTTTTTCCACATGGCCGATCTCTTCGTCCTGCCCGGCACCGGCGGCCTGGCGATCCAGGAGGCGATGAGCTATGCCCTGCCAATCCTGGTGGCGCGTGGCGATGGCACCCAAGATGACCTTGTCCGCCCGGAGAATGGCTGGCAAATCCCCCCTGATGACTATCCTGCTCTAGTCCAGGCCTTGCGCCTGGCCCTTTCCGATGGTGTTCTCCTGCGTCAAAAGGGAGAAGCTTCCTACCGCATCGTGCGCGACGAAATCAATCTGGAAGGCATGGTAGAAGCATTTGTTGAAGCAATCCAGTGGGCGCTCAAAAACCGACGATGAGCGGCCAACCTAAGCGCCGAAAACCGCCCTCACCAGCGCCGGCAGAATTTCTCCTGCTTTCCCGTGAAAAGCGAAATCGGCGTGCTGGGTGAGCGGCGTCGCTTCCAGATTGATCTCGACCACAAGGGCGCCTTTTCGCTTCGCGGCATAGGGTAGGGAAGCTGCCGGTTGGACAACTCCTGATGTGCCGATCGAAAAGAACACCTGACATCGCTGCGCCGCTTCAACCGCCGCTTCCAGCGCCTGGGGTGGCAATATCTCCCCGAACCAGACCACATCCGGTCTCAAAAGTCCCCCACACTCCTGGCAACGTGGCACTTCCGTTTCGTTTTCTTCCCACTCTAGCGCCTGTTTACCACACACCGAGCAGCGCACCCGTCGGATATTGCCATGGAGTTCGATCACCTGCTGGCTACCGGCCATCTGATGAAGCCCATCCACGTTCTGGGTGATGAGCGTAAAATCTGCAATGTGACGCTCCATTTCCACGAGCGCATAATGCGCCGCATTCGGCCTCGCTCCTTTCACCGCTTCCCGTCGCCAGGCATACCAATCCCAGACCAGCTTTGGATTACGAGCAAAGGCTTGCGGTGAAGCCAATTCTTCTGGACGATACTGCTGCCAAAGCCCGTTTTTGGCCTCGCGAAAGGTACGCAAGCCCGATTCCTGGGAAATGCCGGCCCCGCTCAGCACGGCCACCCGCTCAGCCGCGCGCAGAGCAGCGCGCAACTTAAGCGGAAATTCCATAGCTACCTCCACCATCCACTGTCTACCGTCCACCGTCTACCGTCCATCGTCTAATATGGTAAACTTGTTCCAACTATTTGTCAACAGGAGGTGTTTATGGGTACCTCGTCCCCTTCCATTCAGCTTCATCCCTGGCTTCGTACGATCCACCTGGCCTTTGTGCCCTCTGCACCATTGAGCGCTCTACTGGAGGAGAGCATCCCACAATTGCTAGAAGCCTTCCGTCGCCAGGGGCATATTGTCCAGGAGCATCCGGACGAGAAGACCGATCTCGTTCTCACCAATGCACCCTTTGCTGAGCCGCTGAACTGGCGTCACGCTGTACTCTTTACGGTGCGACGACGCTTTGGCCTGAAGCACACCCCTACGATCCTGACCCTGATCCATACCTCTACGGAGACCTTCCGTCAATGGATCAACCATTTTGAGCAGGCGCTGCGCAAATCTCCCCCTGACCCGAAAGATTTCACCTTCCCCGGCTTGGCCGAAGACGCTTGGAAGACCTTGCTGGAACAGGGGCAGCGCGGCGGGCCGCTCCTGGCACTCCAGCGTATGTTACAGGCACAGGCTAAGAGCATTCGCATTCTGCTCCTGGTCGGGGATGAGAAGCCTGGGGAGGCCTATCATTTTGACCTCGTCGGCGGCTACCCGCGCAGCGATGGCACTTCTCCTGAAGAATTCTATCGGGATATTGTCCTGCGCCAGGTGACCGCGCTCAGCACCCATGAGGTCACCGCGCATCAGGTGGTCGAGCCACCCATCCCGGCCGAAACCTGGAAAGCCCTCACCGCTCCCTCGGCGATGATTCGGGCGGCGCGCGAGCTGGGCAAACGCAATTTCTTCACTCCCACCGTATACATCAACCGCCTCGTCCACGTCCCGGCCATCTCAGACGTGGTGGCAGATCAATACAGTGAGGGATGTTTCGCCACCTGGGAGCCGGCCCTGAGCGCTCTCATCTCCACCGTCACCGGCAGCGCCCGCCCGGTGGATAAGGATAGCATCACGGAAGATGAACTGGCCGTGATCGTTGGCATCCGTCCCGATGGTCAGGGAGCGCTTGTGCGCCATGTGGAGGGCAAGCGCAATGACCCTCCCTCTTCCGAGGCTGTCGAGCTGGTGCTCATGGATTCCGATCTGCCGCGCCTGCGCCTGGAAAATGGGGCAGAAGTGCCAGTCGTGCGCTCCAAGTTGCACGGGCACCGCGGCGTAAAAGCCTATGACCCGCGCTTTGTCGAGTTTGTGCCCTTGGACGCGCCGTATTATCACTATCCGGTCACCTGCGCCACCGAAGCCCAGGCACATGGCATCTACCGCGCCTTTTCCCGATCCGAAGCCCTGCGCAATCCCGAAGACCGGCGACAGGTTGTCTTCACCATCTTGCCGGGGCATGGGGTGGTGATGGCCGAAAAATGGCAAAAGGACAAAGCGCCCTTCCAGCTATTCTGGGAGTACATGGACGCCGGCTACCTGCAAATTGACTCGCGCGTCCCACAGGGACCTTTCCACTTCGATGAAGAGGGTCGTCTGGTAGATGAATTTTCTCCTCGCTGACTATGCCCATTCGTGTTTTGCCCGCTGAAGTTGCCTCTCAGATCGCTGCGGGCGAAGTCATTGAGCGCCCGGCCTCGGTGGTCAAAGAACTGGTTGAAAATGCCCTGGATGCCGGCGCGCGCCAGATACGGGTGCGCCTGCTGGAGGCCGGCCGGCGGTTGATCGAAGTCGCCGATGATGGTTGTGGCATCCCCGCCGAAGAACTGCCGCTTGCCGTCCAGCGTCACGCCACCTCCAAGATCAGCCGCGCCGAAGACCTTTATGACATCCACACCCTGGGCTTTCGCGGCGAGGCCTTGGCATCCATCGCTGCCGTTTCGCACCTGACCATCACTTCGCGCACCGCCACTTCGGAGCACGGGACACGCATTCGCCTCGAAGGCGGGCGGCTACTGGGGATCGAAAGCGTAGGCGCGCCGCCGGGCACCCTGGTCCGAGTCGAGCACCTCTTCTATAACCTGCCGGCCCGCCTGAAATTCCTCAAAACCGATCTCACCGAACGGCGCACTGTAGATGTGCTCATCTCGCGTTATGCCCTGGCCTATCCACAGGTGCGTTTTACCCTCCAGGAAGGGGAGAATGTGCTCTTACAAACAGCTGGCGATGGGGATCGGCGTGCCATCCTGGCCACTCTCTATGGGGTCGAAACCGCCCGTCTCCTGATCGAAGTGGATGCGGAAGAAGGAGGGCTACACCTCAGCGGTTTCATCAGCCCACCGAGTCTCACCCGCTCCAACCGCCGCGAAATCACCTTCTTTGTCAACGGACGCTGGATACAGGATGTCCCGTTGGTCACCGCCTTGCTTCAGGCCTATCATACCCTCCTGATGGTCGGGCGCTATCCCTTGGCGGTGCTGTTTTTAGAAGTGCCGCCGCAAGATGTGGATGTGAACGTACACCCTGCCAAGGCGGAAGTGCGCTTCCGAGACGCCGATCGCATCTTTAGCTTTGTGCAGCGAACGGTTCGGCGCGGACTTTTGGCCGGGGCCACGCTGCCGGAGCTTCCGTCGCCGCTTGAGCCGATCTCCCCGCCCCTGGCGCAATCGGCATCCTTTCCGCTGGAATGGGAGATCGCTCATCAAGGAGTCCCTGACCAATCCCCATCTTCTCCCATTGCTATTGCGCCTCAGCCTGGCGAACCGGCCCCCCATCCACTTCCATCCTTCTCCAGCCTGCCCCTCTTACGCCTGATCGGACAGGTGGCGAATACCTACCTCATCGCCGAAGGCCCTGATGGACTCTACCTGATCGATCAACACGCCGCCCATGAGCGCATTTTGTTTGAGAAATTCCTTTCCCAGCTGCATGAAAAGCGCCTGAACTCCCAAGCTCTGCTCACGCCCGTCACGGTCACACTTCCCCCTCACCAGGCGGCACTTTTGGAATCTCAGCTACCCCACTTGGAACATTTCGGCTTTGAGGTCGCCCCCTTCGGTCCGCACACCTTCCAGGTGCGCGCCATCCCGACCCTTTTCTCCGGCGCCGATCCCGCCGCTGCCCTATATGCCCTGGTGGACGACTTCGAAGAGGACGAAACGCCCCTCCAACATGAGCAGGAAGCGCGCCTGGCAGCACGCGTTTGCAAGCGATTGGCAGTTAAAGCCGGGCAGGTTCTCTCTCCGGCCGAACAGCGCGCCCTCTTGGAAGACCTGGAACGCTGCCAATCTCCGCGCACCTGTCCGCATGGCCGCCCGACCATGATCCATCTTTCGGTGGACTTGCTAGAGCGTCAGTTTGGGCGAAGGGGTGCGCGCTGAGATAACTCGCAGGGTAACCCCAACTAAACCAAACCACCCATCGAGACGATCTCGGTGTAAACAAAGGAAAGGTGAGGCATGCTCCATCGAGGGGCACTTGCGGATCAAGGGCGGCGGAGAAGGTGTTTTTGCCAAAGTTATCCCCCCATCAATTCCGTTCTATCTCTCCCGTGAGTGGGGGGCCCTCAAGGCGCTTGAGGGGCAATAACTGCGCCGTCCAACACCTGCCAAACACCCAGTTCACGGCAGCGGATGATCGCCTCGGCATTGATCCCCTCCCCGGCCACCACCGGACGGGTCGGGAACAGGCGGGAGAGAAGCGCAGCCCGTCGCGCTGCCCGTTCGACATCCCCCCGGCCTATGCCGATGGAGACTTCCACGAGCAAATGGATCTCCTCGTGCGTCTGGCGATCGCGGCCTCGGACGATGAGGTCGCTCAATAGCAGGTCGTTCCTTTCTTCCTCGCTAAGCTTTCCGGCATCGAGGGCATCTTCCACCAACATGGTAATCTCGGCATCGCTCAAGGCGCGTGCCCTGCGCAGGATGGAGCCAAAGAATGCCCCTGCATGTTCACGATAGTAGCGCTCCTTATTATCACCGCGCAGCTTATTCAATTCGTAGGTGATCTGGTCTACACGAGCGGTGAGCTTGGTCACGGCTTGAGTTAGTTCGTCAACTCGTTGCTCCGTGCGCTTCTGCGCCTCGGCTAGCTCGTCAAGCCGTTGCTCCGTGCGCTTCTGCGCCTCGGCTAGCTCGTCAACTCGCTTGGTAAGGGCTTCCAGGCGTTCTTCTGTGCGCTTCTGCGCTTCGGCTAGCTCGCCAATACGCTCTTCTGTGCGCTTCTGCGCTTCGGCTAGCTCGTCAAGCCGTTGCTCCGTGCGCTTCTGCGCTTCGGCTAGCTCGCCAATACGCTCTTCTGTGCGCTTCTGCGCTTCGGCTAGCTCGCCAATACGCTCTTCTGTGCGCTTCTGCGCCTCGGCTAGCTCGCGCACGATTTGAGGCAGGGAGAGTAATTCTTCGGTAAGAATCTCCCTCCGCAACGCATCGCGCCATTCCGGATGACGATGCAACTGCTTGATCAGATCTTCTACGTCTTGGATAACCATATGTCTCTTGGCTATTTTAGCGAAATCGTCTGTGCTCGTGTGGACGGCAGGTATATTTTACCACAAAACCGGGCTCCGGCTTTTCCCCACGTATGCCCTTCTTTAGGGTAAAATTTAGCTGCATACCCTCCCCAAACAAGGCTCTTTTATGCTTGCTCTCTGGCTCGAAAACCAACGATTGGAATTGCGTTCGCTGTCGCAGCCGCAGGCAAATGGCGAAGCCCTGATCCGTGTCCGCCTGGCAGGCATCTGCAGCACTGACCTGGAAATGGTCAAGGGGTATTACCCTTATCGTGGTGTGCTGGGACATGAATTTGTCGGTGAAGTGGTCGAAGCACCCGATCCCTCCTGGGTCGGGCAGCGAGTGGCAGGAGAAATCAATGCTGTTTGTGGGCAGTGTGAACCCTGTCGCAAGGGTTATCCTACCCATTGCGAGAATCGCACTGTGTTGGGAATTGTGAATCGTGACGGCGTTTTTGCCGAATATACCCGTCTTCCCATGGCTAACCTGCATCGCGTGCCGGAAAGCGTGCCAGATGAAAAAGCCGTCTTCACCGAGCCATTGGCGGCCGCGCTGGAAATCTTGGAACAAGCGCATATCCGTCCAACCGATCGCGTTTTGGTAGTCGGTGCCGGACGATTGGGGCTGCTGATCGCCCAGGTCGTGGCGCAGATTGGTTGTGATCTGCGCGTGTTGGCAAGGCGCGAGCACCCGCGCGCGCTTCTGCAAGGGTGGGGAATACGAGCGCTCGATGAAGCTGAGATCACCCCAAGACGTTGGGATGTGGTCATTGAGGCGACTGGTTCTCCAGAGGGTTTTTCCATTGCCCGCCAGGCCGTTCGGCCGCGCGGCCTGCTGGTGATGAAGTCCACTTACAAAGGCGATCTGCGGGTCAACTTTTCGTCGCTGGTAGTAGACGAGGTTCAGATTTTAGGTTCGCGCTGCGGCCCCTTTGAACCGGCGCTACGCCTGCTAGAAAGCGGTCGGGTGGATCCAACTCCCCTGATTATGGACGAATTTCCGCTCGAAAAAGGACTCCAGGCTTTTGAACGTGCCGCTCAACCGGGCGTCCTCAAAGTGCTTCTCCGTCCCTCATAGCCAATGAGATATTCCGTAACCGTCCGCGCTCCAGCCACAACAGCCAACCTCGGCCCAGGCTTCGATGCATTGGGACTGGCGCTCGATCTCTGGAACGAGACGAGTTTCACCGTCGAAGGCGAAGCTGTGAGGTTGGAAATCATGGGGGAAGGGAACGATCAGCTTCTTGATAACGAGGAAAATCTGATTCTGCGCGCCATGCGCCGCGTCTATGAGGTTTGTCGGCATCCATTTCCCGCCGGCTTGCGCATCCGGGCGCAAAATCGCATTCCCTGGAATGCCGGGCTTGGTTCCAGCGCCGCGGCTATTGTGAGTGGCTTGCTGGCCGCCAATGCGCTATTGGATCAACCGCTCTCAACCGGAGAGTTGCTTCGCCTTGCGACCCAGCTGGAAGGGCATCCGGATAATGCGGCTCCAGCCCTATTGGGAGGGTTGACCGTTGCGTTAAGAGAGGCTGGCGAGGTAATAGCCCGCCTGCTCCCCTGGCATCCATTCCACGTTACTGTCATCGTGCCTGATTTTTCACTGCCGACCCGAACCGCCCGCAAGGTTCTACCTCCCCATGTATCCCTTTCCCAGACAAGCCAGCATATCGCACGCGCAATATTGGTCACGCGTGCCTTCGCCGAAGGGGACCTCGACCTATTGCGTCAGGTAATGTACGATGAGCTGCACCAACCGCATCGGCTACCCTTGATTCCGGGGGCAGTAGAAGCGTTGCGGGCTGCGGAAAGATTAGGGGCGGCCGTTGCGCTCTCCGGTGCCGGTCCTTCCCTGATCGCCTTCTCCCTGAGCGCTATGCCCGATCTCGCGAAAGAGATGCAAGAGGCCTTCCGGCACGCTGGCCTCATATCACGCTGTTATCACCTAGAGATCACCTCTGAATGTGCACAAGTTCTTCCGGTTACATAAAGTGCTGCGCGTTCAATCGGTAGGAAAGCCCTCCCACCGTCCACTGTCCCCAGTCCACCGTCCATTGCGCATTCACCCGGCAGAAAAGCCATCATGTTATAATCCATATGTAGTCGTTCCCAATCTCCATGAGGAAAGGAGCATCTATGAGCGAACGAGTTGCCATTGTGGGCGTCGGTTGGGCTGGGTTCAGGCCGAAGACGCCCGATTTGTCTTATAAGGAACTGATGTACGAGGCGGCAATGCGTGCCTACGCCGATGCGAGGGTGGATCCACGCCGCGAGGTGGATTCCTTCGTCACTGTGGCCGAGGATTTCATCGAGGGGACAAGCATTTTCGATGAGTACGTGCCAGACCAACTGGGAGCGGCGCTTAAACCGGTGCATACCATCACCGGGGACGGGTTGCACGGCCTGGCGACCGGGCTGATGCTCATCCGCAGCGGGATTGCTCGCGTGGTTGTGGTCGAAGGGCACAGCAAAGCCTCGAACGTTTTGAGCCTAGATACCATCATCGCCTATGCTCAGGACCCGCTGATCAACCGCCCCTTGCGGCTGAACACGCACTTCGTGGCTGGGATGGAAATGCATCGCTATCTCTACGAGAGCGGCACGACCCGTGAACAGTGCGCGGCGGTAGTGGTGAAGAATCGGCGGAATGCATTGCGCAACCCGTTGGCTTCCTATGCTGCCGATGTCAGCCTGGATGAGGTGCTCTTCGGCCCACCACTGGCCTGGCCTTTGGGCAAGCGCGAGACGGCGGCCACGGTGGATGGTGCGATCGTCATGGTGCTGGCTGCGGAGGGAATTGCCAAAAGCCTGCGTGAGGACCCGATTTGGATTCGTGGCATCGGCTGGTGCAATGACTCACCTTCACTGGAAAGCCGCGAATGGGGCAATTTGCCCTATATCCAGGAAGCGGCTCAAATGGCTTATGCCCAAGCCGGCATTCGCAATCCCTGGCAGGAGATTGATCTAGCCGAAGTTGACGATAGCTATGCCTATAAAGAACTCCAATCCCTGGAAGCATTAGGGGTATGTGACTACGGAGAGGCCGGGACACTGCTCGAATCCGGCGCTTTCGATCTCGATGGAGAATTCCCGGTCAATCCCTCCGGTGGCAGTCTTGGAGTCGGACACCTGTTAGATGCCACAGGCCTCCTGCGCGCCCTGGAGGCCGTGCTACAGTTGCGCGGGGAAGCGGGAGCACATCAAGTCGAAGGTGCAGAGGTAGCATTAGTGCAATCCTGGCGCGGCGTTCCGACCACCAGCGGAGCAGTCGCCATTTTGACGAACTGAGGCACAAAGGAGCGTCCTATGGGAATGCGAAAAGTCGCTGTCATTGGGGCTGGCATGACGCGTTTTGTCCGCCGTGCCCTAGAAACCCCAAAAGAACTTTCCTGGGAAGCCGCGCGCATGGCGCTGGAATCCTGTGAATTGACAATAGATGATGTAGATGCCGTCTGCTTTGGCACGGCGCCGGATGCATTCGACGGCATTCATATGAACGGTGAATACGCTTCGGATGGCGCCGGTGGTTGGCGGAAGCCGTTCATGCGTTCTTACGTCGGCGGTGGTACGGGTGTCTTCGTCCCTATTCAAGGCTGGTATCACGTTGCTTCCGGGCTGTTCGATGTGGTACTGGTGGTGGCAGAGGAGAAAATGTCCTCCTTCTATCCACACCCCCAAGCGGCCTTCCTGACCATCTTCGATCACACGACCGAACGTCCACTGGGGCCGAATCTGCTCTGGATTTTCGCGCTGGAAATGAATCGGTATATGAGCGCTTACGGGCTGAAGAAGGAAGACATTGCCCGCGTGGCCGTGCTCCACAAGCGCAACGCTGCGGCACACCCTTGCGCCCTGCTCGGCGATCCGAACATCACGGTTGAAGACGTGCTGAATTCAGAAGTGCTGGCCTGGCCGGTGCAGCGTCTGGATGTCAGCCCGATTTCAGATGGGGCAGTAGCCATTGTGCTGGCGGCAGAACACGTAGCAAAACGCTTGACGGATAAGCCGGTCTGGATCGAGGGCGTAGGCTGGCACCTGGATACGGCCTACTGGACAAACCGCGATCTGGTTTACCCGCGCTATGTGGAATACGCGGCACGCATGGCCTATGAGATGGCCGGCATCAAGGAGCCGCGCAAGGAAATCCACATCGCCGAACCCTACGATCCGTTTGATTACAAAGCCCTCCATCACTTGGAAGGCTTGCAGCTAGCGCCGCGCGGCCGCGCTATTGAACTCTATCTAGATGGCACGGCGGAACGGGATGGCGATCTGCCGATTTGTCCATCCGGCGGGTTGCTGGGAGTGGGCAACCCGATCGCGGCGGCAGGGTTGATGAAGATCGCCGAACTCTTCTGGCAATTGCGCGGCGAAGCAGGTGAGCGACAAGTGCCGGGCAATCCACGTCGCGGCGTCGCCCAGGCCTGGGGGGACTTGATGCAAGTCGGCACCGTCGTCGTGATGGGTAGATAGACTATTAAGGAGGCAAGCATGACCGTTCGCTTCAAAAATTTTCCGGGTGTTTCGTTGAGCGAGGAAGATTTCCGCCAAGGGAAAATCCTTTACCAGATGGATGAACTCAAGGCGGAATATGCCTGGGATACCGGCATCGCCATCGGCACCTACTTGGCCGGGCTGAAACGGGGCGTGATGCTGGGGGTGCGTTGCAGTCATTGCCGCAGGATAGTCGTGCCCCCGCGCGCTGTCTGCGAATGGTGCTTTCGCCCGATGGAAGAATACGTTGAACTCCCTGACACGGGAACGGTAAACACGTTCTCGCTTTGCTATATCACCTGGGACATGCGCCATATTAGCGAGCCGGAAATCCCTGCCGTGATTCACATTGACGGCACATCCGAACTTGGGCCGGCCTCGGTCGTGATGGGAGGCATCCTGCACAAACTTGGCGAGGTTGACCCGAAAGAAGTGCACATCGGGATGCGCGTGCAGGCAGTATGGAAGCCGGCCGAGGAGCGCAGCGGTGCCATTACCGACATTCTCTACTTTAAACCTATTCGCTAGGAGGCGGTCATGACTTTCCTAGAACGCGATCCCCGTGCACCACAAGCCTGGTTCGGCACCCTGCCGGCCGCCCATCGCTATACTTATGGCCTGGCCGGTGAGCGTTTTTTCCGCGCCCTCAAGGAGGAGGGAAAAATTTTAGGAAGTTACTGCCCCAAATGCGATCACACCTATGTCCCGGCCACTGCCTTCTGTGAGCGCTGCCTAAGTGAGCTGACCGATTGGCACGATATGGGGTTGGTAGGCGAACTGCATACCTTCACCGTCCTCTACGTGGATTATGAAGGTCGGCCATTGGAAAAACCGCAGGTGGTCGGCCTGGTCAGCTTTGGAGATGGCGGCATTGTGCATTTCCTGAACGCCGATGCGGATGAATTAACGATTGGCATGCCTATGCGCGCCGTCCTGAAGCCCGTCGCGGAACGTAAAGGTTCGATCCTGGACATTCAGTACTTTGAGCCACTGAAGGAGTAAATGTCTCTCTCGCCAGGGCAAGAGACCTGAAGAAGGCTGGCCTGACTCAAGAGAGCAACCCGGTGTGGGCTGAACGATGCGGCTTGGTTTGCATAGTCAGATTCGTCGGGTTTGGGCGCCACGTGGGGTGAAGGTGCGGCAGCGTGTCCAGATAGGATATGTCTGGTGCTACCTAGTGCTTCATCCATTTTTGGTTTGGTGTTCTAGCTTTAGGCATGACACACCTGGGAGCGCATCCGTCTCGGATGCTGATATGTAGAGTCTCATTATTTCGTACCTTGACAATCTCATAAAATCGTGCCTCTTTATCTGTGGAATTCACCGGATAAGGAGGCAAGCCCATGGCAGGTCGAAGGCAGGCACTCACGCTGGCGGAGCAAGAAGAGATCGAGCGACGTAAACAGGCTGGTCTCTCCTTGCGAGAGATTGCCGCCGAGTTGAATTGTTCCTTCTACACGGTGCGTAAGCATTGGCGCAGGCGTCGAAAACAAAGTGCACCACCCAAGCGCGGTCGTCCGTCCAGGGGGATATTGAGCACCTATCCAGCGGAGTGGGTGGAGCAAGCCCTGGCGATGAAAAAGGCGCATCCCCATTGGGGCGCAACCACCGTGCGGGTCAAACTGGCGGCGCAGTTAGGGCGCAGTGTTTCCGAAATGCCCAGTCGCGCGCGTCTGGCGGCGCTCTTCAAGGAACGTTGTCCGGAAGCGGTGCAAAGCCGCCAAAAGCGGGCGTACCCCGAAAGACGCCCCCCGCCAGTACGCTATCCCCATCAGCGCTGGCAATTGGATGCACAAGAAGGGATTGGCGCCGTGAGGGGAGAAAAGGTCAACCTGTTGAACATTCATGACCCAATCGGGATCATGATTGGCTCGCAGGCTTTTTTGACCACCACCGCCAAGCGCTGGCGCAAACTCACCCTGCGGGAAACGCAAAACGCCTTGCGGGCGGCATTTGCCCGCTGGGGACTGCCCGAAGAAATCCAAACCGACCACGAAACGCTCTATGTCGGCTCTGGAGAAAGCAACTACCCTTCATTGTTTAGCATCTGGCTGGCCGGTTTGGGCATTCGCCACGTGACCAGCCGCCCGGCGCGCCCTACTGACCAGGCAGAGATGGAGCGCAGCCACCGTACGCTGGCAGAGTTGGCTTGGAAGGATAGCCTCTTTGAAGAGCTTTCTGCCCTCCAGGTCGCACTTGACCGCACCCATGTTTTCTATAACGAACAGTACCCTTCTCGGGCTGGTCAGTGTCGGGGACAGCCGCCCTTACAAGCCTTTCCGCAAGCCCGTCACAGTGGCCGTCCCTTCGCTGTCGAACACGAATGGGCGCTTTTCGACCTGCAGCGTGCCTATCAATTCGTCAGCGCCTACACCGCCGTCCGCCGAGTGGCGAAAAACGGCGCAGTTTGCCTGCTCGACCACCAATACTCTGTCGGCGTCAAATATGCCGGGCAAACCGTCACGGCACAATTCATCCCAGAGCAGGTCGTTTTCCGCTTTCGCACGGCACAAGGCGAATTCATTCGGGACTTGCCCGCTCGCGGCTTGAGCAAGGAGAATATCTTGGGCTTTGCCCCAGCGCCCATCCCGGCGTCAAAGCCGTTTCAACTTCCGCTGCCTATTCCCTTGCAGGAGGGATGATTTTATGAGACTTGGTAAGGTACGAATTTATAAGACTCTACACACTGACTTGCGCTACAAACAAGGAGATTCTCATGTCTATCAAAATTGCCGCCGTCAGTGATGACGGACAAACCATCAGCCAGCACTTTGGACGCGCCAAGTTTTACATCGTCCTGACCGTTGAAGATGGAAAAATCACCGCTCGCGAGCAGCGCGAAAAAATGGGGCACGCTCATTTTGCGGGTGAGCAGCACGCCGAAGAAAAAGACCCGCGCGGTCACGGCTTTGCGCCCGCCGAACAGAATCGCCACTTCCAAATGGCGGAAGCCATCCGCGATTGTCAGTTCCTGCTCGCTCGCGGCATGGGCGCGGGCGCGTATACCAACATGGCACAGGTTGGTATCCAGCCCGTCATCACCGACATTGCCAGCATTGACGAAGCCGCGCTGCAAGCTGCGCAGGGCGTCATCGTGGACCATAAAGAAAAACTGCATTAGGAGTTTCCCATGCTCATCCCATTGCTGCTCAAAGGCTTGCTCGCCGCGCTGATTGTCGGCTTTGTCACCGCATCCATCCAATCGTGGGTGGATAGATTTTTCCTGGTCATCATGCTGGTCGGCATCGTCGGCTTGCCCATTCAAGAAGACGTCACGGTCAACCTGAGCGGCGCCCTGCTGCGCATTCCCATCGTGCCGTCGCCGCCAGAGCGAGGAACTCTTGCGCTAGCCCACTCTGCCCGGCAAGCAATTCCAGTTAGGCCTTTCAAGAGCAAAGTTGATAGTTCCTGATAGTCTCCTTTCGTAAAATGACGAGCAAAATAACTGGACGAAAGGAGAAGTCTATGGAAATTCCACGCCATTGGAGATTGAGAAAACAACGTTACGGATTGGTTGGTGAAATTTGCCCCCATTGCGAAGCAAAAATCTTCCCGCCGCGTGATATTTGCCCGAATTGCGGTGAAGAAGCGCGTGAACTGTATGCGTTTAGCGGCCGCGGGGAGGTCTATTCTTACACCACCATCTATGAAGCGCCTAACGGATTCGAACAGCAGGTGCCCTATACCGTTGCCCTGATCAAACTCGAAGAAGGTCCCATGGTCACCGCTCAATTAACCGATGTCGCCCCTCAGGAAGTCCAGGTTGGCATGCCCGTTGAGATGGTTACGCGCAAGCTGCGTAACGACGGCGATGAGCGTGGTCTGATCCTTTACGGCTACAAGTTCCGCCCTCGTTTGCAAACTGCCTAGCTCAGCACAACTCTTTCTGAGCTATCTACACCCGAACGGCAAACTGACCGATGAGATGGGCAGAGGCAAACAACAGGTATGGAACATAAAATAACTCGAAGACAAGAAGAAATATCTGACTGAGGCAAGGGATGATTCCCAGAACGATGCCGACTATGAAAAGCACCATACTGCTACCAATGGTCAACACAAGCAAACCAAGCCACATCGTCAGGTAGCCACCTATATTCTGTGCAATCATTCGCCAGATCTTGCCGAACTGGAAGCAGGCAGCGAGGGAGGGGTAAGCAGCATAGCGAATGAGAAGGGCCGGGTATAGGAAAGAGAGGAAGAGGGAATATAGAAAGAAAATCAGGCCGCCGCAAATTATGAGGATGAGGCCAAGGCCAGAAAAGAAATCCTGCACATCATGGTCCGTTCCCTCGAACAAGTAAGGGACGAAGGGGAAGGCGAGCACACAGAGCAGAAGCAGCAGTGGCAAAGAATAGACAAACTGGGCGATCTAAAGAAGCAGCCCATCCATAAAGCGTTGACCCAGCTCATCCCATTCCGGTAAGACTTCGCTCGCCTGACGCCTCATGCGGCGGACGATCTCTACGCTCTGGTCTATCACCGCAAAATTCAAGATCGGCACGAGAAAGATTACGGCAGCAAGTCCCAATTTGCTCAACCAACGTCGGTCCTCAAACACATAGGTGATAGCTTTGGCAAAGTCCATCTTTCCCTCCGGAAAAAGCTTCGGTTTTCATTCACTCGGAAGAGCAGGAACGAGCGGAAAAATCACCCTTTACCCGCGATGAACATCGAGACAAAGGAGGATAAACAGGATAGAATTTTCCAGAAAGAGGGCGAAAGATCACCTTTTTCACCCTCTTTCTGCCTTTCCTAGATCCAACCTTGCCCCTTGATAAAGCCTGTCAGCCAGGGAATTTCAAAGTACTCTCCCTGATAGGCTTTATAGGCCCAGTAAAGGAAAACCAGCCACACCAAAGGAAAACAAAGGCCGCCAACCCCAAAGGTGATAACGCTCACAACAATGCCCAAGACAAAAACAGCCACGCTAACCGCGATGGATTGCACGGCATGGTATTTGATGAACGGACGCGCCTTTTTGTCTTCCAGGAGAAGTACGATAATGCCCACGATTGGTGCGAACACATAAGAGAGGGCAGACCACAACTTATCATCGCTGGTAATTGGGGGAGAAGAGAATTCAGACATTTTTTACTCCTTTGGCGAATAAGATTTAGCATTGGGCTTCTTTCATCTTAGTTGCAGTTTGCCTTGATGTCAAGACTTTGACTGAACTTGTGATTGTTCATAATTTGGAAAAAATGGGTCAACTGCCAACTCACTTCATCGCTTGACCTCCCGTACTTTGGAGTAAACAAGCTTTTTGCATTTTTAGACACCTCACAATGAGTTGTCCTACAAAGGGGAGGCGGTGGGACGCAAAAGGATGGCGTAAAAGTATACTTGAAGTAGTGAACCCAAAACCCAATAGCAAGTCCACTACAAACTCACTTTCTTGATTTCGTGCCCGATTCACATCCGAACCTCAGCTTGACGGAACGATCATCGTTGTCTACCGTCCATCCCCCACCACCCATAAGAATTTTGTTATTTCTCCTCTTTTCACTCCTACGGAGCATGGCAAGGTTGGTATAATATTGGGCGGAGAGTTTCATATGACACAGCAGACTAAAGGTCAACAATCGTCTTATTTGGTCACTTTCCTCTTGCTCCTGGCGTTGGGTGTCATGGTATGGATGGCTTTGCGCCAGGATGTGAAGTCACAACAGCCGGTGAGCTTAAACCAGCTGGCACAGGATTTGCGCGATCATAAGGTGAGCCGTATTACCGTTGAGAACAATAATCGCCTCACCATTGTCTACAAAGATGCCAGTGAGCGCATTTCCCAGAAAGAGCCGGATGCTACGTTGGTCAACCAGATTCTAGCGTTGGGCGTTTCCCCTGCCGATTTAGGGCCGGACTATGTGAAGATCGAGGTGCAACCGCCCTCGCTGTGGAGTGGGATTTTCAGCAGCGTTCTCTACCTTTTACCTGTGCTTTTGATGGGCGGTTTCCTGTGGTTTATTTTCCGTCAGGCACAGGGGAGCAATAACGCCGCAATGAGCTTCGGCAAATCGCGTGCCCGTATGTTCACCGGCGATCATCCAACGGTCACCTTCGAGGATGTGGCCGGCGTGGATGAGGCCAAGGAAGAGTTGCGCGAAGTGGTCGAATTCTTACGTGAACCCCAGAAATTCATTCAGCTGGGAGCGCGCATTCCTAAAGGCGTGCTCCTGGTTGGCCCGCCAGGCACCGGCAAGACGTTGCTCGCCAAAGCAGTTTCCGGAGAGGCCGGCGTGCCCTTCTTCTCCATCTCCGGCTCTGAATTTGTCGAAATGTTTGTGGGTGTGGGCGCCAGCCGCGTGCGTGACCTCTTCGATCAGGCCAAGCGCCATGCCCCCTGTATCGTTTTCGTGGATGAGATTGATGCCGTCGGACGCCAGCGCGGCACCGGCCTGGGTGGTTCACACGATGAGCGCGAGCAGACCTTGAACCAGCTGCTGGTGGAAATGGATGGCTTCGATACGGATACCAGCATCATCATCATGGCTGCCACCAACCGTCCGGATATCCTTGACCCGGCGCTTCTGCGTCCAGGGCGCTTTGACCGGCGCGTGGTGCTGGATCGGCCGGATGTCAAGGGCCGTGAAGCGATTTTGCGCGTTCATGTGCGCGGCAAGCCGCTTGAGCCAAATGTGGATCTCGCTCTGCTCGCCAGAGCTACCCCCGGATTTGTCGGCGCAGACCTGGAGAATATGGTCAATGAGGCGGCAATCCTGGCGGCACGCCGCAACAAGCGCACGATTGGCCAAGCCGAGTTCGAAGAGGCAATTGAACGGGTGATCGCCGGCCCAGAGCGCAAATCCCGCCTGATCTCGCCGGAAGAGAAACGCATCATTGCCTACCATGAGGCCGGTCATGCCGTAGTGATGCATGCATTGCCCGAAGCAGACCCGGTGCAAAAAGTCTCCATCATCGCACGTGGTCAGATGGGCGGTTATACCCTGGCTGTGCCAGAAGATGATCGCATCCTGGCCTCTCGGCGCAAACTCTTTGCCGAGATGGTCGGCTTGCTGGGGGGACGTGCCGCCGAGGAGATCGTTTTTGACGACATCACTTCCGGCGCTTCGAATGACCTAGAGCGTGTTACCCGATTGGCACGCATGATGGTTACCCGTCTGGGGATGAGCGATGCACTCGGACCGATGGTCTATGGTCAGAAAGAAGAGTTGATCTTCCTCGGTCGCGAGATCGCCGAACAGCGGGATTATTCTGAAGCGATTGCGGAGCAAATTGACCGTGAAGTGCGCCGTCTGGTCAGTGAAGCATATGAGCGTGCTAGGGCAATTTTGACAGAATATCGAGATAAGCTAGATGCAGTCGCCAAACGCCTGCTTGAAGTGGAAACCTTGAGCCGCGAAGAGTTTGAGAAGATTTTCCCGCCACCGGTTGCAAAGACCAGCGGCACTCCGCAGCCGGCTTGAAACCTAGTGCTTCGTCCATTTATCTTTTGGCGTTATTGAACTTGATGCGGCCTGCCAAAGAACCGCCCAAGCGCCCGGAAGTGAGCATCCTGGGAACGCGGACGTCCCGTCCGCCAACGGCGCTTCGGTTGGTAGCAAGGTATTAGCCTCCGAGACGGATGCGTTCCCAGGTGTGTAGCTGCCTAAAGCCGGCACACAAAATCAAAAAATGGACAAAACCCTAAAACCTCGCCTAGAAGCGGGGTTTTTGGTTTAATGGGAAGGGACACGGTATCTTAGCATTTATGACCGTTTGATTTCTCTGAGGGCAGCGCGTTCGGAGGATGCTCTTCCTGTTTCCGCACATAAACAGGGTAGCCGAAAAGCAGAATCGCAGCAAATGTGAACCATTGAATGGCATAGCCAAGATGAGGCCCTTCGCTTAGGTCCAGAGTTGGCTGGTAGGGGATAGGGGGCGTTGTGCGTTCTTGGGGATCGAGTTGCAGATAGGCCGGCAAGATGAGATAGGGGATTTGTTTCCCGATCTTCTCTAAATCTACAAACATCCAGAAATCCAGGTGAGCGGCGGAGTTCTCTGGAGTGCGTTGAGGATGTCCTAAGCGCAAAATGCCGCGCACGGCGATGATTTCCGTCGGTTCATCGTATTTTCGCCAATCAACAGGCGATGCATTCCCTTCAGCCGGAATCCACCCCCGGTCCACCAAGATGGCTATCTGGTTATCCAACAAAAGCGGGGTTAACAGGTGATATCCGTATTGCCCTTCATAGTACTGATTGCGCAGGGCAACCTGGGCCTCGTAGTCATATCTGCCGCGGGCGATGGCAGCGCGGTATTCCATGCGGGTAATGTCAGAGAAATTGCTTGTTTGGTTCAAGTCGAGGGGCGGCAAGGAGCGCATATCTTGAACGTGTGCGTTGAATGTACGTCGCTGCTCCAGGCGATCCAACTGCCAGAACCCCAAACGTATGCATACAGCCACGCCAACGAGTACGAGAAAGGTCGTCAGAAGCCAACGTCGCGAAAAGAGCAGGCCGATGGTCATGATTTGGATTTTCCGATTACAAGGCTATAAACTGCGAAGAGCGCGCCAAGTGGCAGGCCGGCAAAGAAAATTCCCATCAGGCGCGTTTTCCAGGTGACCGGCTCGCGCACCTCGATCCCGAAATAGCGCGTGGGTTGAAAGGAACATTCCATCGCCAGGTTCTCCACGTTGCCCAGGACAAGGCTGGCCGAAGTCCCAGGGGGGACCCACAAACTTCCCAGCTGATGTGCCACTCGGTCTTGGTTGGTCACCACCAACACATCGCCCAAGACGAAGGTCATCTCTTGCGGGAGTTCAGGAGGTTTTTCTCCTTTGGCCACTTTCTCTGCTGTGCCGGGTGGGATGATTAACTCGACGCGCTGGGCCTCGCGGTTTTCGCGGCGCTGGAAACGGTAGGCGAGTTCCGTTGTCACGGCAGCTAAGAGCAGGCCGATCAGGAAGGTAAACGAGATACGACGAATCATTCTTTTACACTGACAGTGACGAGGAGTTCCCCGGCTTTTTGGAAGCGCAGGGTGAGCGGAAAAGAATCACCCACTTTCAACTCGCGTTTCAGCCCCAAAAGCATCACATGATAACCGCCGGGGGCAAATTCGGTCTTCCCTTTAGGAATTTGGATCTCGTGTTGCATTTGCATCTGCATCGTGTGTCCCCCGTGCATCGTGGTCATATGTAACTCGACCGTCTCTGCCACGTCCGTCTGGGCCGAAAGTAGGATGTCCTCCTCTCCATCGTTCAGCAGCGTGAAGTAGACGGCGCCGTTTTCGCCTTGTGCTGCCGGGCGTGCCCATGGCGCTTCGATGCGGATGCCCCTCCCCTGAGGCGATCGGGAAGCGCTGCAGGCAGAGATGAGGAGTGCGATCAAGGAGATGGCTAGAAAAAACTTTCTTCTCATTTTTGCGACCCTCCTAGCAAGATTTTCAGATCGTAGGCAATGTCCTCCGCAGGGGTACCGAAGGGGAAGGTGAGACGTAGATTGCCCTGGGGATCGATGAGATAGAGGCGCGCTGAATGCGCAATCAGATAACCGACAGCGGAATCGCTGGACTGCACCTCCCGGTATACTCCGTAAGCAGACCAGATGGGCTGTAATTCTGCCTCCGTGCCGCTCAAACCGAGGAAGGAGGGGAAGAAGCGTTGAGCATACTCTTGAGCGCGTTTGGGAGTATCCCGGGCCGGATCCACGCTGATGAAGACTACTACCACACGCGCCCTTTCTTGCTCACCCAATTTCCGCATTGCCTGGCTTAATTCGGCTAGAGTCGTTGGACATACATCCGGACAAGATGTATAACCGAAGAAGAGTAGGACGATCTTGCCCCGCTGCTCACTCAAGCGAAAGGGCTTGCCGTCAGCTTGGACGAGCGCGAAATCCGCCGCCGGCAGAGGAGGGTCATATACTGCCCCCCGTAAACCGGCGGCATTTTTTCGCCAGAAAACTGTCAAAAGGATGAGAAGAACTAGCGGGACGAAGAGGGTGATCCAGCGCGTCTTGCCGATCACAGGGCCGTTCCGATCAGATAGAGTGCCGGGTAAAAGAAGATCCACACCACGTCCACGAAGTGCCAGTAAACGGCGGCGGCTTCAACGGCGCGATGACGTTCGGCAGAATAGAGGCCGCGTAGCCCATTGCGCAGCACAATCAGCAGGAACAGCACACCGGTCAAGACGTGAAAGGCGTGCATCCCGGTCATCATGAAGAAGATTGCCCCGGCCGCGTTCGACGAAGGCGCAATGCCCTCGTGGATGGCGGAAGGCCATTCAACGCCGACCACGCCAACCAGGAAGGCAATGCCCAACACTAGTGTTAGGATCAAACTCACGGCAAAGTTGCGCCGATCCCCATGGGCCATTGCCGTTTCGGCTCGATTCATAAAGAACGAAGAGAGCAGGAGCACCGAGGTCACGATCAAGCCGAGCCCCTGGTTCAAATTCGGACGGGTAAGCCCAAGCAAGTTGAAGCGTGCGATGGCCAATCCGCCAAATACGAATGCATCGGAGAGCAGGAACAACCACAAACCGAGGCGCAATGTGCCGGCCTTGTATTCGTAAGAATCATGCTCGGCTTCGGCGGATTGATAGAGGCGGTAGATGTGCATGTAGTAATAGACGACCAGGCCAGCTTTGACCAAGGCAATCAGTGTGAGAAGGGGCACCGAAACGACCGAGACGGCCACGTAGAATTCCAGGCCCGTCAGGATAGCAAGGTAGAAGAAAATAGCGAGGCCTAGTTGAAAAGCAGCTTTCTTATCTGTGTGAGCCATTGGTTTCCTCCAGAGTGGCGCCTATGCTCAGTTGTGTTTTCCGTTGAAGCGGATGTAGGTTGAGCCAGGTAGGCCATAATCATAGGGTTCGCCGACCACCTCAAAGGCCTCCTCGTAATTGTGGGCTGGCATCGGGGAGGGCACTTGCCATTCTGGAGACCGAGAACGCCAAACATTCCCCTCTGCCGGCTCACCCTTCTTGATGCTCGTGAAAAAGTTGTATAGAAAGACGAGTATTGAGATGGCGATCAAGAAGGCCGAGACAGTAATCAGCAGGTGTAGAAAATCGAAGCCCAAAGCAGGATCGTAGTCGGCGATGCGCCGTCGCATCCCTAACAACCCCACCCGCATCATCAGCAAAGTCATGACTAGGAATGCGGGTGTCATCAGCCAGAAATGCCATTTGCCCAATTTTTCGTTCATGCGCCGACCGGTTGCTTTTGGGAACCAATAGTAGATAGCGGCGAAGAACGGGTAGATGTATCCACCAAACATGGTATCGTGAAAGTGGCCGACGACGAAATACGTATCGTGCAAATGCAAATCAGTAGAGACAATCGCATTTGGCGGGCCGGAAAGCCCTCCCATCAGAAACACGACGATTCCGCCCAACACAAAGAGCATGGGAGTGGGAGTCTCGATTTTCCCTTTCCACAAGGTAGCCACCCAGGAGAAAAATTTCACGCCCGTAGGAACGGCAACCAACAGGGTGCTATACATGAAGGGCACGCGCAGATATTCGTTCATCCCGGAGGTGAACATGTGATGTGCCCAGACCAGGAAGCCGACCAGGGCAATTCCCAGCGAGGACATGGCTACCCAGCGATAACCGAAGAGCGGCTTGCGCACGAATACCGGCAGCAGCTCGCTGATTACACCCAGCCCCGGCAGGACAAAAACGTACACGGCCGGGTGAGAGTAGAACCAGAAGAGATGCTGGAAGAGAATTGGGTTTCCACCCTTGGCCGGGTCAAAGAAGCCCATGCCCAGCAAGCGCTGGAACATGACCAACTGGAAAGAAAGGCCGATTAACTGAGTGGCGGTGAGGGAGATGATCGAAGTCGCCACCGAAGCCCAGGCTAAGATGGGCATGCGGAAGGCGCTCATCCCTTTGGCGCGCATCCGCACCACGGTAGCGATCAGGTTCAATCCCCCCAGGATCGAAGACCATCCCACCACCCACACGGCCAGGAAGAACATTTGCATGCCTACGGGAGCGCGTGCCGAAAGCGGGGGGTAGCCTGTCCATCCTGTGTCAAAGCCGCCCAATGCCAGACTAGAGAGCAGCACAAGCGCCGCCGGAGGGGAGATCCAAAAAGAGAAGGCATTCAGGCGCGGAAAGGCCATATCGTGGGCACCGATGAGCATAGGCACGAGATAGTTCATCACGCCGGCCACGCCCAGCAGGATGCCGGCGATCATCACCATCCCATGCAACCCCATTAGCGTGTTGTACATTTGGAGAGATAGAAACTGCATCCCGGAGGCCGCCAACTCGGTGCGGAAAATCAACGCGAACAGGCCACCGACTCCCAACAAGAACAAGGCTGTGACCGTGTATTGGATCCCGATCACCTTGTGATCGAGGGAGACGCCGAAGTACTTTTCCCAGCCGGGCGGATCCTCGCGGAATTCCGGCGTTTCCTCTCCCAACGCCCACTTGAACCAGTCAGTCAAGGCGCCTACGCCGGCCACGAAGGCAATCACCCCCGTCAATCCCCCTACCACCCACGCCGCTTCACTAAATAGAAAATTGCCCCAGGGATCCAATCCCATGATGGCACGAATGGCCGTGACTAGCAACGCTCCGGCAAGGGTTCCTATTATCTGCCAGATTAATCCCCGGGTCAAACCAAGAGAGAGTATTTTCTTCATAGAATGGCCTCCTACTTAAGGGTCTGGATAAAGGCAATCAAATCGGCAATTTCCGCGTCGCTCAGGTTGAACGCCGGCATTGCCCCGGGCTGGAAACCGGCTACGATTTTCGCTTCAGGATTGCGGATTGACTCTGTGATATAGGCCTCATCTGCAGTCAGGGTTGTGCCGTCTGTCAGCGTGACCGTCTCGCCCCATAGGCCTTTCCAGGTGGGGCCGACTCCTGCGCTTCCATCAATCGAATGGCAGGCTTTGCACCCTAGCTCATTGTAGAGTTTTTCGCCGCGCGCCGGGTCGGGGCCCTGTGCTGCTGCTTGCTTGGCGCTTGTCTCCTGCACCCACTTTTTAAATTCTTCTTGGGAGACGACCACGACGGGCGCCTCCATGTACGCGTGGGATACACCGCACAGCTCCGCACAGCGCACCTTATAGCTGCCAATCAAGCTCGGTGTGATCCGATATTCGGTAATCCGTCCCGGAACCACATCCTGCTTGATGCGGAATTCCGGCACCCAAAAAGAATGGATCACATCCGGAGATTGCATCTTCAACACCACCTGGCGATTGACCGGCAGGTAAAGCTGGTTGGTCTTTATCCCATATTCGGGATACTCGAAGCGCCACGCCCATTGAAAGGCGGTCACATTCACCACCATGGCGTTCGGGTCAAGACGCCGCGTTTGGCCTAAGGTGATCGCCCCAAGATATGCAAAGACCAGGACAGTGAATAAGGGGATTACAGTCCAGGTGATTTCCAGGCGCGTGTTCCCTTCGATGTGTTCCCCCTCTCCATCATCTCCGGGCTTGCGCCGGAACACAATCAGACTGTAGAAAAGCGGAACCACGATGAGGGCAAACAGGAAGGAAATGACCACTACTTCCAGGTCGAACATCCAATCTACGGTTTCTGCCTGGAGTGCTGCCTGAACCGGCATCAATCCTATTGCCCGAAGCCCGAAGAACGTGAGAACCGAGAAAAGCAAGACCAGTATGCCGACAATGACAAAATGTCGCATATCTCTCTCCTCATGGAAAAGATTTGTAGTAGGAAGTATCTGCGTTGAGAGTCATCGTACCCACCCGACTGATAAGGCTTTGTTATCTTCTTTTGAAGCACTTGTAATATACCAAAATAAGCCCATTTTATCAAGAAAATTGCCGCTGTTCTTTTTTTTTCGGAAAAAAGACGGGAAGGTTTGCGTTATCGGGGAATCACAGGGAGCTGTGTGCTCTTTCCCTCATCTCTTCTAGCAGCTGGCGGAATTGTTCTCCCAGTGCCTGACGGCTGAAATGCTTCTCCAGGTAGATACGGCCACGCTGTCCCAGCGTTTCACGTAATGATGCATTGTTAGCCAGCTGCTCTGCCGCCTGTGCCAGGGCTTGAGCATTCCCTGGTGGGACAAATATTCCGCATCCTGCGGCTTCTACGACTTCGCGGATCACTCCATCAATTGCCAGCAGGATGGGTTTTCCTGCGGCCATATAATCGAACACTTTATTCGGATAAGTGGTTTTGTATTCTTCCAGGGGTTTCAAAATCGCCAGCCCTATATCTGCAATTTGCAGGAATGCCGGCATCTCACGCTTGGGCACAGGGGGAAAGAATGTGATGTTGGTCAATCCCCATTCCTTTGCCTTTTGCTGGAGGCGCGGCTTGTCTTTTCCATCCCCGATGAGCAGAAAATGGATTGGCGAATCCTGGAGCAGGTGTGCCGCTTCTAACACTACATCCAGATCGTTTGCCGGGCCGTGCGCACCGGCATAAAGCACGAGGATCTTATCTTCAAGATGGTGAAGACGGCGCAGGTCTTGCCCCGCCGCTTTTGTCTCAAACATGAGCGGGTCTGCTCCATTGGGGATCAGTGCCGTTCGCCTCGCTCCTCGACCCTGAACATGGTCTAGGAAGCCTGGGCTGTTCACCACCACCTGATCGGCATGGCGGTACAGAAAGCGCTCCAAGGCTTCGGAGGCCATAATAAGCAGAGGATTACGGATTACCCCCATGGCGATGGCAAAGCGTGGCCAGAGATCGCGCACCTCAAACAGGAAGCGGGCACCTTTTAAGCGTGCCAGTGCCCACGCTGCTACCCCTTGAAAGATGGGTGGGGAAGTACCCCATACAATATCCACATTTTTGACCCCCATTCCGGCCCAGAAAGCGTTCCAGGTAAACGAAAAGAACGAAAGCAGGCGGTGGAAAAACGAGCGATGGTAGGCGGAATAAAGCGGCACGCGGCGGATGGTCAAGCCGTCTTCCTGGTGGATTGCAGGTTGCATTTCAACCTGACCGGTAAGGTAACTTACCGTACCGGTGATCACGGTCACACGATGACCGTATCTGGTCAGCAGACGTGCCAATTCATAGTGCCGCGTGCCGCCAGCCTCATCCAACGAAGCGAAAGCCTGATGGATCAGAAGAATGTGCATGAAGGTCAAAGCCCGGCTGCGCGCCGCAGTGCTTCAGCCTTATCCGTGCGCTCCCAGGGCAGGTCAAGATCGTCGCGTCCAAAATGACCGTAGGCGGCAGTCTGGCGATAAATCGGGCGCCGCAGGTTCAGGTCGCGGATGATCGCTCCCGGGCGCAGGTCAAAATGCTCCAGGATAAGCTCGGCGATCTTTGCATCGGGAATTCGCCCGGTTCCGAAGGTTTCTACGTTTACCGAGAGTGGGCGTGCCACGCCGATAGCATAGGCCACCTGGATTTCGCAACGATCGGCCAGGCCGGCGGCCACCACGTTTTTCGCCGCCCAGCGCGCCGCATAGGCTGCAGAACGATCTACTTTCGTCGGATCCTTACCGCTAAAACATCCACCGCCGTGGCGTCCCATTCCCCCGTAGGTATCTACGATGATCTTGCGCCCGGTCAGACCGGAATCGCCCATCGGCCCGCCGATCACGAAACGCCCGGTCGGATTGACGTAAATTTTCAAATCTTTATCCACCATCTCCGCAGGCAAGACGGGCATGATGACATGCTCGATGATCTGCTCGCGGATCTCGCTCTGGGAAATCTCCGGGGCGTGTTGGGTAGAGATCAGGACGGTATCCACACGCTTGGGCTTTCCGTAGGAATATTCCACGGTCACCTGTGATTTCCCATCCGGGCGTAGCCAGGGGAGTGTGCCGTTTTTGCGCACTTCGGCCAGGCGACGGGTGAGCTTATGTGCCAGGTAGATCGGCATAGGCATCAGCTGTGGCGTCTCGTTACAAGCGTAGCCGAACATCATGCCCTGATCGCCAGCGCCGATGGCTTCGATCTCTTCTTCGCTCATCTCACCGGTCTTGGCCTCGAGCGCCTTATCTACGCCCATGGCAATATCGCCAGATTGCTTGGCGATCGCCACCAGCACACCGCAGGTGTTCCCATCGAAACCCTTGCTGCTGTCGTCATAGCCAATATCGAGCAAGACCTTGCGCACCAGCTCATCGTAGTTGAAGTTGGCGCGTGTCGTAATCTCGCCCATCAGGATCACGAAGCCGGTTTTGGTGGCGGTTTCACAGGCCACGCGCGAGGTGGGGTCCTGCTCCAGGCAGGCATCCAGGACTGCATCGCTGATCTGGTCACAAATTTTGTCTGGATGTCCTTCTGTGACCGATTCAGAGGTGAAAAAGAGTTTTTTGGAGGACATGAAGGTTGTGGTCATCTTATACCTCGCAGGAAAATAAAATTGCCCCTCCGGACATGAAAGGGCAATTTGGCGTCATGCACGGCTGCCCTCTCATCTTCCAGAACATCCGTCTGCCGGAATTAGCACCTTGTTTCCACCTGCGAAACTTGCCAGGACACAGAAAGCGTGCCCTTTTGGCACGGTAGAAACAGGTTGCTGAGGCTTCGTCGGGCCGGTCCCTCCGCCTCTCTGGATAAGAGTGCCGTCAGGGCTTGATTGTTGGCGCAGATATTACCAGGAAAAAGAAGGGATGTCAAGCAATTTGAAATTATGACGGGCTAGAAATTATGACGGGCTAGTGCTCTGTCCATTTATCTTTTGGCGTTAT